>JBFMBZ010000068.1:0-11509 GCA_040754615.1 Candidatus Omnitrophota bacterium
TTCTGCTTCTGCGGCCTGATTAGAAGGAAATAAAAGATAAAAAAGATGGGTAACCAAAGAAAAATATGCATTAGCGGATTAACACTCTGTCCTTGCGGCATGTCTCCTCCTAACCTTTTTTAACCAGGCTCTTTATAGTCTCTGAAAGTTGCGCTCCGTTTTTTACCCAATATTCCAGCCGTTCTTTTTTAATCTGCTTTTTCCCGTCAAGGGGCTGGTAATATCCGATCTCCTCGATATACCGGCTATCCCGGCCTTTTCTTTCATCAAACACAGCTACCCTGAAAAACGGCCTTCCTTTAGGGTTCTTTCCGATTCTCTTCAAGCGAATATGCACTGCCATTTTGTTCCTCCTTTTATTAACGCTGTATCATGTGTCAGGTATCATGTGTCAATTGCCAGGCATCAGATATCAAATCATGATACTTGATACATGACACTTGATACTATTTTGTAATTGCTTCAATCAACGCCTTTGCTTTATTCACCGACTCAAAATACTCACTTTCAGGCACTGAATCCGCTACGATCCCCGCGCCTGCCTGAATGTACGCAAATTTTCCGCTGATAACAATTGTCCTGATAGTAATACAGGTATCCATGTTGTGAGAAAAACTGAAATACCCGACACACCCGGCATAAGGCCCTCTTTTGATATTTTCCAATTCATCAATTATCTCCATTGCCCGCACCTTGGGGCTTCCGGTAACCGTTCCGGCAGGAAAAGCCGCCTTTAGGCAGTCAAAGATATCAAATCTTCCGGTGTCCAGTTTTGCCCTTACTTCGCTGACAATATGCATTACATGAGAATACCTTTCTATAGACATAAACTCTGCAACCTCTACGCTTCCAGTCCGGCTTACCCTTCCCAAATCATTCCTGCCTAAATCTACCAGCATCAGATGCTCTGCCCTTTCTTTCCTGTCGCATAATAATTCCTTCTCTAACTTTTTATCTTCTTCTTCGGTTTTTCCTCGCGGCCGCGTCCCGGCAATAGGCCGGGTCTGAATTACGCCATCTTCGGCACGCACCAGCATCTCCGGAGAAGAGCCGATTAAAAAAAGGCTTTTGAATTTTAAAAAAAACATATACGGAGAAGGATTCAGGCTGCGTAACCGGCGGTAAATATCAAAGGGCGGGTTGCCTGCCCTGACCTTAAACCTTTGCGAGATGACCGCCTGGATAATATCTCCGCTCCTAATGTATCTTTTTGCGGCGCTCACTACGCCTTCAAATTCCTTCTTTTTAAAGTTAGAAATGACCTTGGCACTTGCCCTTCCTTCTATTTTCTCCAGCTCTTTTAAGAGGAAGGGCTTTTGAAAAAGCCGGATGATTTTCTCAATGGAAGCGCAGGCCTTTTTGTAAATGTGAGCCTTTTGTCTTTCCGGAACATTTTTCCCTTCAGGAATAATAACATTTGCCACGATTTTTATGGTGTGGTTTATATGGTCAAAGATAAGCATGGTGTCAGTAAGGATAAGGATAATATCCTCTATTTTTAAGTCATCCGGGTTTTTATCCGGGATCTCTTCAATAAACCTTACGCTGTCATAGCCGATATAGCCGACTAAACCGCCGTAAAAACGCGGCAAGCCCGCGACTTTTACCGGTTTATACGGCTGCATAATCTTACGTATCTCATCAAAAGGGGTAAGGCTGGTAATGAACTTACGGCTTTTGTTTTTCTTGGGGAAATCGAGCGTTATTCTTTTGCCTTTGCTCTTAAAGACAAAAGAGGGATTGCTTCCTAAAAAAGAATAGCGGGCGATTTTCTCCTGGCCTTCCACAGACTCAAACAAAAAGGCATAGTCCTTTTTTTCTAATCTTAAGAAGGCGGAAACCGGAGTATCCAGGTCTGCGTTAATTTCTTTATAGACCGGGATGACATTCCCTTTTTTTGTCAGCCCTATAAATTCTTTTAATGAAGGATAAAACATAACCTAAGCAATTTTGCGATAAAAACAACTCCTGTTTCCAGTATGGCAGGCAACCCCTACCTGCCTTACCTTTATTAATAAAGCATCCATATCGCAGTCATAAGCAATGGATTTCACAAACTGAAAGTTTCCGGAAGTCGCTCCCTTAACCCAGTAAACTTTGCGCGAACGCGACCAAAAACAGGTTTTCCCGGACTTAATCGTCCTTTTAAGGGACTCTTTATTCATGTAGGCAAGCATCAGGATTTCTTTTGTCTTATAATCCTGTATAATCGTGGGAATAAGCCCCGGTTTATCAAATTTTAACGCCTTTAATGAAAATTTTTTCATAACCGCACCGCTACCCCTCTTTCTTTTAGGTATTCTTTTACCTCTCTTACGGTGTGCTCCTGATAGTGAAATATGGAAGCGGCTAATGCCGCATCCGCGCCTGTCTGTTTAAACACATCGTAAAAATGCCCCAATGAACCTGCGCCTCCGGAAGCAATTACCGGAATGCTGACTGCATCGGTAATGGCCTTAGTCAAATGGAGATCAAAGCCGTCTTTGGTCCCATCGTAATCCATGCTGGTAAGCAGGATTTCTCCTGCACCAAGCATAGCTGCTTTCTTTGCCCACTCCAAAGCATCTATTCCCGTAGGGGTCCTGCCGCCGTTAATATACACTTCCCATTTATCATGGGCCCTTTTGGCATCTATCGCCACCACGATGCACTGGCTGCCGAATCTGCGGGAAGCATCGCCGATTAACTCGGGGAATTTTACTGCCTGCGTATTAATGGAAACTTTTTCCGCTCCGGCATTGAGGATATCCCGGATATCGCTGACATCGCCTATCCCGCCGCCGACAGTAAAAGGCATAAAGATATTCTTGGCTATCTTCTCAACGAGCGATACCAGGGTCTTTCTTCTTTCTACGCTCGCAGTTATATCCAGGAATACCAGCTCGTCGGCTTCCTGCTCGTCGTAGACTTTGGATACCTCAACCGGGTCGCCGGCATCTTTTAAACCCAGAAATTTAACGCCCTTGACTACCCGGCCTTCTTTGATATCCAAACAGGGAATTATCCTCTTGGTCAACATAACCTACGGCCTGTCACCTGGCTATTTAACTTTCTTATAAAGGTACTCTTTAAGCAACGCCCAGGTTCGCTTGCCGACTTTTCCGTCTACCTTTAAATTATTTGCTCTCTGAAAATCCTTTATGGCCTGCCGCGTTTGCTTGCCCATTTTTCCGTCAATAGGGCCGGGGTCATATCCTGCGTTACCCAATGCAATTTGAATCTGCCTTATGTTGGGCCGGGACTTGACTTCTCCTGCGCTCTTTTTCTTAGCTGCCTGCTTTTCTGTTTCCAGCTTTTCATCACTTGCCTTAGCCAATGCCTCTTTTAAGCTTAAAATTTCCTCGTCTTTACTCTGGAGCTGGGACTCCAAGACAGTTACCTGATTCCTCAGGCCTTGAATTTCAAGCTCATGTTGCTTCCTTGCAGTTGCGCACCCGCTCAATGATGCCGTGAAAATAAAAAACAGGGCAAAACTAAGAAACTTTCTGAGCATAGCCTCCTCCTCCCGATGGTTAAGAAAATCTCAGCGCATCAGATAAGGTGAATTTCCCCTCATAAAGCGCCTTGCCGATAATAACGCCGGTTAACCCTTCTTTCTCCAAACCCTTCAATTTATGCAAATCTTCCAAAGAAGAGACCCCTCCGGAAGCAATAATATTTATCCCGCTTTTTTTCAATAAGGCCTTAAGGGTCTTTATATTCGGCCCCTTTAGCGTGCCGTCTTTTAACGTATCGGTATATATCAGCTCTTTAAAGCCCATTTCTTTTAAATCCCGCGCAAACTCAAATATGTCCTTGCCCCTGCTGGCAGCCTTCCAACCCCTGACCACCAGGTTAAAATCTCTGGCATCCAGGCTTACGATTACCTTTTCTTTAAATTTTGCAAAGGCTTTTTTCAGGAAGGCTTTATCTTCTATTGCTTTTGTCCCCAGGATTACTCTTTGTACTCCGGATTTCAATAAACCATTTATCGTCTCAATTTTACGTAAACCTCCTCCGAATTCTACCGGCACGCTCACCGCCCGGGCAATCTCTTTAACAATGTTTAAATTCGCGGGCTTGCCCTGGAAAGCGCCGTCTAAATCCACGACATGCAGGAACCGCGCTCCCTGTTTTGCCCAGTGCTTTGCGGTCTTAACCGGGTCTTTGGAATAAACCTTCTTGTCCCTTTTACCCTGCACAAAACGGACAACTTCTCCTGCCTGAATATCTATTGCCGGTATAATCAGCATAAATGCACGAAATTTTCTATGATTTTTAGCCCTGTCTTCTGGCTTTTTTCCGGATGAAACTGCACTCCGTAAACATTCGCTTGCCAAACAGCCGAGGCAAAATTCAATCCGTAATCAGTTGTAGCTGCCACAGCTTCTTTTGCCGGAAGCGGATAATATGAGTGGCAGAAATAAACATAAGCATTATCCGGTAAATCTTTTAATAGCGGGCAGGCTGCTGCCTTTGTAATCGTATTCCACCCCATATGCGGGACTTTTAAGCCATTCTTTGGCAAAAACTTCTTCACCTCTCCCTTTAAAACCCCAAGCCCCCGGGCCTCTTTTGCCTCTTCGCTCCTCTGGAATAATAACTGCATCCCCAGGCATATCCCTAAAAAGGGTTTTTTCTTTTTTATTTCGTCTTTCAAAACAGAAACCAAACCCTGATTTTCTAATTCTCTCATCGCATCGTCAAATGCGCCTACTCCGGGAAGGACTAACTTTTCTGCGCTAGCAATATCCTTCTTTTGATTTGTGACAATAGTCTCCACCCTGAAGAGAGAAAGAGCCTTCTCTACGCTATGAATATTGCCCATACCGTAATCAATGATTGCAATCATATTTAGTAACTAGTACGCTAGTAATTGGTAACTAGTAATTTTTAAGAAATTTTATTTACCACTAGTTACTTATAGTTATTTCTGGTTCTCGATAGAACGAATCAAGCCATTAATCAGCTTATTCGTTTCTTCGCTCAATTCAAAGAGCTTTTGGAATTCGGTATTATTTAAGAAAGATAAATCTTTTGACAAAAATAAAAAATTTTGCGTTTCGCTAACAGAACCTCTCGCATTATGATAAAATCTTATCTTGTCATTAAAATGGTACCTACTAAATCCTTCTGCTATATTTGCCGAAATAGAACTTGCAGCTCTTCTTATCTGGCTAGTTATTCCATATAATTCTTGCCGGGGGAATCTTTCTGTAATTTGATAAACTTCCAAAATAAAATCATGAGCTTTCTTCCAGGCATCTAAATCAAAAAAGTTTCTTATATTCTGAACCATGAATTACTAGTTACTAGTTACGAGTTTACTAGTTACTAATCTATCACACCTTTTGTAGAAGGGATACCGGCCCTGCGCGGGTCAATCTGCGTGGCTTGGTCCAAGGCCAGGCCTAATGCTTTAAAGACAGGCTCTAAAGTAGTGTGTAAATCCTGCCCGGCGAGGTTAACTGCGATATTTAAATTCACCCCCAGATGCTTTGCCAGCCCTTCAAAAAAATGTTCAGCATCAGCCAGGGAATAATCCCCTGCTTTGCCTGAAACCTGTTTATGGTAAACAGTGGGTTTAGAAAATTTCAACGAGCCCCTTCCGCTTATATCCAGCACTACTGAAGCCACTACTTCCTCCATCGGCACAGAAGCAGAGCCGAAGCGCTTTATTCCCTTTTTCTCCCCCAGGGCTTTTTTAAAAGCCTCCCCCATGACAATGCCTACATCTTCGTTGGTGTGGTGGATATCCACCCTCATATCCCCTTTAGCTTTTATATCCAAATCAAATAAGCCGTGAAAGGAAAATAATTCCAGCATATGGTCAAGTATCCCTATGCCGGTATTTATTTTAGCCTTTCCTTCTCCGTCAATATTTAAGTTAACAGATATATCAGTCTCTCTGGTTTTTCTTTTAACCTGAGCAGCTCTCTTTTTCATAAACTTCTCCTTAGGCTTATCAGATAAACCTTGCTTTAACCGAATCCAAATGTTTGGTTAAGCCCTCAATGCCGGCGATTTTCTCAATAGGCTCTTTCATTCTCTCAAGCGACTTTTTTGAATAACTGATAATGTGGCTGGATTTGATAAAATCAAACAGAGACAGCCCGGAAGAAAAACGCGCAGTGCCGCAAGTAGGCAATACATGGCTTGGCCCGGCTACATAGTCTCCGACTGCTGCCGGACTGTATGGGCCTAAAAACACCGCTCCGGCATTCTTAATCCCTTTTAACAGGCGCCTGGGCTCTTTAACCAAAATCTCCAAGTGTTCAGGGGCAATCCTATTGGCTATTTCCACTGCCTGCTCGAGGTTCTTGGTCAGGACGATAAAACCATTTAATCCTTCTGTTTGCGCTTTCACTTCCTTGGCCAGGCTCTTAGAATTGGTAATAAGTATAGCTAGGCCCTTGGCATGTTCTCCCTGGGCGCGTAAATCCGCGGCAATAAATTTTGGCTCGCTGTAACGGTTGGCAATTACCACCAGCTCAGTAGGCCCGGCAATCATATCAATATCTACTATGCCGAATAACTGGCGCTTGGCTTCGCTGACATAGATATTGCCCGGCCCGACAATCTTGTCTACGCGGGGGATAGCCTTTGTGCCGTAGGCCAGGGCAGCGATACCTTGAGCCCCGCCGCAACGGTAAACTTCATCTACCTTTAAAAGGTCTGCCACAACTAAAATATGCGGGTTAATATAACCCTGCTTGTCAGGTGGGCTGATGAGAATAATCTTCTTTACGCCTGCGAGCTTTGCCGGAAGCACGGTCATATAAACCGTGGAAACCAGGGGCGCAGTGCCTGCGGGAATATAAATACCCACTTTCTCCAGGGGAGTATAATTTTCACCGAGCATTACTCCGTCTGCATCCTTGATCCTCCAGGATTTTCTTAAGGTTTTACGGTAAAATTTATTTACGTTCTCAATGATTACTTTCAGGGTAGATACGAAATTCGGGCTGATATTCTGGTAAGCGCCGCTGATTTCAATTTCAGAGACTTTAAGCTGGCGCGCAGATAGCCTTACTCCGTCGAATTTCTTGGTATATTTTATGACTGCCTCATCGCCGAGAGTGCGCACATCTTCAATAATTCTTTTTACGCGCTCTTCTAGCCCAGCTCTCCTTACCAGGCCGCGGTTGTAAATCTTCTCTAATTCTTTGCTGGTAAACCTGATAATTTTCATAGTAAACTCGTTATTCTTTCTTCAAGATTAGTTAGACAGGCACTTAAATTCTCGGGCCTGTTGCCTCCTGCCTGGGCAAAATCCGGCCTGCCTCCTCCGCTCCCGCCGATTTCAGGGGCTATCTCTTTAATCAACCTGGAGGCGTCAACTTGCTGAGTTAAATCAGAAGTCACTCCCACAACCATCTGCACCTGGTAATTATTGGCTGTACCAAGCGCGACAACTAGATTCTGGCTTACTTGTTTCTTTATATTATCTACGCTTCTCCTTAAAAAATCCATATCTGCATTTTCCAAAATAGAAATAATGACTTTTTTCCCTTTTATATCCTTTGCAGCCTTAATCAGTTCCTGGGTAGATGACCCGATGACGCTTGTTTTCTGCGACTGGAGCCTTTTCTCTAATTCCCTTATCTTTGCTATCCTCTTTTCCAGCTCCTGGACAATTTTATCTTCAGGTACATCCAATAATGCGCTGATATCCGAAATAACCCCTTCTTCATTCTTTATCTTCTTATACGCATTCATTCCGGTAACCGCCTCTATCCTTCTTATGCCCGAAGCAATTGAGCCTTCTTGAGTAATTTTAAAAAGGCCGATTTCCCCTGTTGAGGAGAGGTGGGTTCCACCGCACAATTCCTTGGAAACACCTCCGATAGAGATGATACGCACCTTACTTGAGTATTTTTCCCCGAAGAATGCCAGGGCCCCTTCTTTTTTTGCCTCGCCTAAACTTTTCACCTTAACAACCAGGGGCAAATTGCTCAAAATGCAGGTATTCACAGCTTCTTCTATGCGGTTAAGCTCCTCTTTGCTTATATTTTTAAAATGGGTAAAGTCAAAACGTAAACGTTCTTCGGCCACTAGAGAACCCTGCTGCTTAACATGAGCGCCTAAAACTTTCCTTAATGCCCCCTGCAAAATATGGGTGGCGGTGTGGTTACGGGCAATAGAAAGCCTGCGCTCAATATTAATTTTGCCTGTAACCAAATCATTTTTCTTAAACGACCCCTCTTTAACTACTCCTATATGCAGGATAATTTTATCCTGCTTCTTTGTATCCTGCACCAGGAATTTATTTTTACCCTTAATAATTTCTCCGGCGTCCCCGACCTGGCCTCCTGACTCAGCATAAAACGGGCTCCTCTCTAAAATAAATATTGCGCTTTCGCCTTTGGAAACCTTTTTTACCGGGTTATTGTCCTTCAGGATAACCG
Organism: Candidatus Omnitrophota bacterium; assembly: GCA_040754615.1. GTDB lineage: Bacteria > Omnitrophota > Gorgyraeia > Gygaellales > Profunditerraquicolaceae > JBFMBZ01. The sequence goes on from JBFMBZ010000068.1 coordinate 8,388, forward strand.
TAATTTTTGCTTTCACCTCATAATCTTTATAGCCTGAAAACTTTGTTTCTTTGATGCCTAAATCCATGCCCTTTGCGCCAAACACATCCCCCTTCATTGCGCTCATGGATTTGGAGCGCTCCTTTTGGAGAGAAAGCTCATCCTCAAAAGCGCCTTTTGAATAATCAATACCCTCTTTTTCCAGCCAGTTAAAGGTAAGCTCCTGGGGGATCCCGTAGGTATCATAAAGCTCAAAGGCAATTTTCCCTGCCTTGTGTGCGTCATGTTTTTTTAGCACCTGGGCAAATTTCTCTTTGAGCAGCTTATCGCTGGAATTTAAAGTAGAGATAAAATTCTTCTCTTCGGAAAGGATAATCTCGGCAATATTCTCCTTACGCTCATTTAGCTGAGGGTAATAGCCTTGCATTGCTTCGCTTACCACCGGCACCAGTTTATACAAGAAAGGCTCATTTCTACCCAGCGCCCTCAAGTAAAGAATGCTCTTACGGATTAATTTTCTCACTACATACCCCCTGGCTTCATTTGAAGGCAAAACCCCGTCGTAAATGGCAAAAGTTACAGCCCTTATATGGTCTGCAATAGCATAAATAGCTTCTTTATTGCTTGATACCTGGCACTTGAGGCCTGACACAATCTCTTTTATTATCGGCCTAAACAAGTCCGTCTCAAAATTATTCATAGCTCCCTGCATTACAGCTGCCAGCCTCTCTAAGCCCATCCCCGTATCAATATTTTTTTTCGGCAACGGCTCTAATGCGCCGCCTTCCTTACGGTTAAACTGCGTAAAAACCAAATTCCAAATCTCCGCAAACCTTCCGCAGCTGCAAGAGGGGTCGCAGATATCTTCTTTGCACCCCGCCTCTTTTCCGTAATCAAAAAATATTTCCGAGCAGGGGCCGCAAGGCCCGTTAGGGCCTTTTTCCTTGGCTTCTGACGGCCAGAAATTCTCTTTATCCCCTAATTTAATTATCCTTTCGGCAGGGACTTTGATGTAATCCTTCCATATTGCATAAGCCTCTGCATCATCATTGTATACCGAAACCCAAAGCTTCTCTTCCTTAATCCCTAAATCCTTAACCAGGAATTCCCATGCCCATTGTATGGCTTCTTTTTTAAAGTAATCCCCGAAGGAAAAATTTCCCAGCATCTCAAAGAAGGTATGATGAAAAGGGGTCTTTCCTACTTTATCCAGGTCATCGGTGCGCAGGCACCTCTGGCAGGTCGCAGCCCGGCTAAAGCCCGAATCAAACCCCAGGAATTCCTTCTTAAACTGGTTCATTCCGGCAGGAGTAAATAAGACTGTAGGGTCTCCCGCAGGGACCAGGGAATCCGGCTCTACAATTTTATGCTTTTTTGATTTAAAGAATTCCAGGAATTTTTCTCTTAAAGTATCGGCTTTCATAAACTCTCTAACTCATCCTGAATAATATCTGCAGAAAACCCCCGGCGTAAAAGCCAGGCGTAAAGCTGAGGCTTCAGGGCCTTCATATCTGTTTTTTTTAGCTTTGCTATTTTCTTTGAAATGAGCCCCTGGATAACCTCTTCTTCGCGAAAGGACTTTTTCTGCTCCTCTATCTGCCTTTCCAGAACCTGGCTTTCTATCCCTTTTTGCCTTAATTCGCCGGCTATCCTCCTGAACCCAAAGGGTTTTTTAAGCCGCGATTCTATCCAGGCCTTGGCAAATAAGTTATCGTCAAGAAAATCCTTCTCTTTTAAGAAAGCAATGGTCTTGCGGATAATCTCTTCAGGAAATTTTTTTCTTTTCAGGCGTGAATAAATTTCTCTCTCGCTGCGTAAGCGAAACTTAAGTAAAAGGAATGCATAAGCCCTTGCCTTATTAAGCCGCTCCTCTTCCTTAATCACCTTTAACCAGAAAATACCCTCTTGATGCCCTGACTAAACAATTACCCTTTACGGCCTTGGTTAATCTTTCAAATTCTGCGATACTCCTTACCGGCTGCTTATTTATCTCTAAAATAATATCCCCCGCAATTATGCCGGCCTCATCTCCGTGGCTAGCCGGTTCAACATCAGTAACTACTAACCCGGCGTCTTCCCTAATATTAAACCTGCGTTTGATTTCAGGGGTAAGCTCTTCAAGTTTTAGGCCGCGCCAAGCGCCGTCACTAATGCCTGCCCCCGTAGCCATCAGTTTTTCTAAATCTTCCGGCCGCTTTGCGACTTCAACATCCAAAAGCAATTCTTTCTTGTCGCGGATAACCGCTACCTTTACCTTCTTACCGACTTCTGTTTTACCTACTTCTGCTAAAAGTTCACGGGTGTTATTAACGGTTTTATTGTCAAATTTCTTGATGACATCGCTCTCTTTTATCCCGGCTTTATCTGCCGGGCTGTCTTTCATAATTGCCGCAACCAGCACTCCGTTTTTATCCGCCAGGCCAAAATACTCGGCTAATTCTCCGGTAAGGTCCTGAACAGTTACGCCGAGCCAGCCATAAAGTATTTCTTTGCCTTCAATCAGCCGGGAGATTATTCTTTTGGCATCATTTATGGGAATGGCAAAACCAATCCCCTGATAACCTCCGGTAGTGGAAAATATGGCGACATTAATACCGATAATCTCGCCTTTTAAATTTACCAGCGGCCCGCCGGAATTTCCCGGATTTATGGCAGCATCGGTCTGGATTAAATCATTGTAATACCTGTCCCCTGATACCCTGCCTAAACTGCGGTGCAAGGCGCTGATTACTCCTGCGGTTACCGTAGGCTCGGGGTTCTGCAAAGCAAAACCAAAGGGGTTGCCGATTGCAACCACCCAGGCGCCGATTTTAATATCCTCTGAATTACCGAGCATTGCTACCGGCAGTTCTTTTGCATTTATCTTAATTACTGCTAAATCCGAACGTGCATCCTGGCCCTTAACTTCAGCTTTAAATTCCCTCCCATCAGGCAGCTTTACGGTAATCCGGTCAGCATCCTTGATTACATGCTCATTGGTCAAGATATAGCCCTGCGCGTCAATTATTACTCCTGAGCCCAGGCCGGTCTGCTTATATTCCCTTCCCGAATCCGGGAGATTCCCAAAAAAATCTTCAAAGAACCTGCGGAAAGAATCCTCTTCTCCGCCAAACGGAGAGCCTCCGAAAGGCGCCTCAAACTGG
>JBFMBZ010000069.1:0-13276 GCA_040754615.1 Candidatus Omnitrophota bacterium
TTACATTAGCTTCAATTGTTACAGAGTTTATTCCCTGGCCACTTGGGTTATGCGCTTCTCCTAAATTACCTGGTTCACCTTTTATACTAATCATAGCCCAATCGTCCCAATAACCAACATTGCGAATTAACTGACTGCCCAAAGACTCCATTGCCTGGTAAAATACTTCCCGGAAGGTTGAGATATATGTCAATCCACCTTCATCGGCAATCGCAATCATAATAATTTTCCCATCAGGAATAGTATTAATAAAGTTAATAGCGTATAAAAGTGCATTATGATCTGCCCAACTATCAAAATTACGCACCTCTTCAACTAAGCCTGTCTTAGGGTCAATGATGGCAAAATTAAAGCCTCTCCCCCCGCCCCCTCCTCCACCTCTATAATGGAATCTCTGGTTATTCAAGAAAAAATGAACAGAGCTACCGCTCACTGCCTTAACAATAACTGATGAGGGTAAATTGATAAGCTGCCCTTGTTTCTCATAATTATCTCTTAAAGAAAAGTATGCCTGCCTTTTTGTGCGGTTAATATCTACCAACCCGAAATATTCCTCATCAGCATAATCATCCGGATGGCTGTAAGGCATATTGTATCCTCCGGAGTTATGGTTCCAGGCATCGTAATACTTCCACCATTCATCATTCCATTCAAAAAAGGTAATGCCTAAGCAGGGCTCATCGGACCTATCAGCAGAAAAATGAAAATACATATCGTTAAAAAGCCCACTATTAAAATCCGCCTGCATCTGCGGATTTTCATTAACTATCCTATTATCGAAGCTATCGGTTCCTGCCTCAGAGATAAACATTGGCTTTTGAGAAATCTGCGACCATTCATAAAATAAACCACCAAAGCTTCCACCCCGGTAAATATTAAAACCCCAGATATCTACTGAAGGGCATCTTTTACTGACAAAATATTCAATTACATTTCCACCGTTTTCTTCGCCCAAAACAGGGATAACAAAATTCCCCGAATCTCCCAAAATGGACATTACTGGGTGATATGGGTCTAATTGTTTTACCTTTTGGGCTGCTTGTTCAGTAAAAACTATTCCTGGTTCTCCACTAAGACCAACATAGTACCCATTCAGATTCCATTCATTGCCTATCTGCCAGGCAAGTATGGCTGGGTGGTTCTTAAAATTAGAAACCACCCGTTCCAGATTCGGTAGGTCGGCAACGCAATCATCTATTGCCATAATCACCATAATACCGTTATTATAAAGTTCATCCAAGATGGTATTAAAAGTTTGGGTATTTTGGCCGAAATCAAGGTAGGTACGCACTGTATTTATTCCCATATCTTTCATTAAAGCAATATCCTGCATATACCAGCTATTAAACTCTGCTTCGCGCGCAGAAATATTTTCGTATCCTGGATTACCTATAGAAGCAGGAGACCAACAAACACCTTTAATTTTATAAGGAAAGGGCCCCTCTCCTATCTTTTGCACTAAAAGCTGATTTCCGTTTACTCGAACTGTAGTGGGCCCGGAAGGCTGGAGTTGGGTAGTAAAATAAATTGAATCACTCAAGGGTGTCATAGTATATAGCCCTGCGCTATTTTTAAGCTTAGCATACACTGTCTTTAGCCCTTCTCCTTCAGAAAGCTGCCATATTTTTTCACTAATATAGTTTTCCCAGGAAGTCCAATTTTGTCCGTCATTAGAAAAACATATCTGGCTAACTGTAAACTCAGGATCGCAAGCCTGGAGTTTCAGGGTAACATTCCGGGAATTCGTAAGGTGCGCTCCGTTATTGATGTTTAAGTTTCCTCGTAAGTATGGGTAATTAGAAATTTCGTAGATTGGTGAAGTCGTCTTATTTCCTGACTGGTCTTCACATTCCAAGTAAAAATTTATAATAGTCTTTGGTAGATAATAAAAAAACAAATCGTGCTCTATGTCAAAGCTTGGAGGATTCGCTCCTAACACAAAAACTCCATCCATAAGAACCCAACATTTAGTTTTTGCCGGCTCATCTGTTTTAAAAGAAATATCTACTCCTGGATGTACCCACTGATTTACATAATACCTACCTGAATATTCTAATTCTAATATTTGCGGCGGAGTGACATCTTCTCCAAAAACAATATTAGGTAAGACAGCGAATAAGCCGAATAACAAAAAAAGAGCGCTCTTTTTCATATGAAGCCCTCCGGTTTACTTATGATGAGTCTTCCTTCAAATTATCTTATCTCAATTCTCCGACCCCTGAAACTTCCCCGTCCTCCCCAATTTCTATGCTTGTTTCTTTGGTAATCACCGGCCCTCTTCCGAGGTTTGCCTCCTCCAAGGCTTTACCTATATTCATGGTGATAATTAAATCGTATTCCCCCTCCGGTATCTTCTGGCTCCAGGAAGCTGAAAGTATGGCTTTTTCTCCGGCTAAAGTGTAGACGTCGTTAAATTCTCCCCGCGCATAAACCATTCCTTTTTTATCTAAAATATGATATGAGGTAACTGCGGTTATATCAGTATTACCTGTATTTTCAAAATCAGCTTGGATTGATAAAGTCCCTTTTGGCTCTTTCTTTAATATTAGGTTGGTTAACTCTGCCGACCTTTTAATTGTGCCTTCAACTTCTACATAAAATAATGAAGCAATCCTTATGGCAAGGCTTATGCCGGCAGCTGTTCCTCCGGCTAATTCCCCCATTTCACCTACCATATTCTCGAAAAATAGTGCGGCGTAATAACCGCCGGAGGTGTCTTGGGGAACCTTGATAGAATAACTTACTCTTTGTTTACCAAACGGAGCGACGCTGAATTCTTGCGGAGAAAAAGTAATCCAGGAGGCGCAGGAACGCCTGGTAGTATCAGCAGGCGCAAATTCCTTTGCACCGTCACTGGAAGACAGATAATACCAGTCTTCCAAATATAATTTCATCTGTTTTATTTCCGAAGTAGGGTTCTCTAAGGTAATCTCTCCATAAGCAGTTTGCCCGGAAGGTATAATGTGGCGTACCTTGGCCTTATTGATAAAAGGAATACCTGCTGCTAAGGCATAGGCTGGAAAAATAAAAAATATAAAGAAAAATAAGATAACAAAATTCTTTTTGAAGAAAATCTTCATTTTCTCCTTCTAAAATTTAACAATGTTGATAGAGGGAGGGGATGTGCTGCTTTCGCCTTGAGCAGATCACAGAACACCCCCTTTGCTGCAAACATCAAATAGATTAATTCTGCTCTATCTTACGAAGATGCTAGCGTTATAGTAACTTGTCCGCTATAGGTTCCTGCCGGCTTATCTAAGGTTATTGGCAAAACACCGGGATTATCTATTGTTCCTAACTCCGGATGATCTGTATTCCCAGTACCCAAACCGTAATAGATTCTCAACCATCCTCCAGTAAGTTGAGCCTTGGTAATGACGCGGCTGTTGCTGTTATTATAGCTTACCTTTAGCAAATCAGTAGCTGTAACATCATCGAGTTGCTTCACGAAAGAAACGTTGATATTGTCGTCAAGGTTGGCTGTGCCTGCTGTATTTCTCACTGAAGTGCGGGTGTGCGTGAGTGTCCAGGGATTACCGCTATTGTCAATCACGCCCAGGTCAATTGCAAAGTAGAATGCTGGATCCGCTGGCCTGAATACGAAATCAACGTCATCGAATTGCAGGGTGCCAAAGTTCAGAGTTGTAGCTGGACTCCAGTCATCGTCTGCGGGATCAACCGGGTCATTAACAACTATCTTTGACACTTCAGCATTCAATCCACCTGTCGCAAGAGGTATGCTAGCTGTTATCTGAACTATCGTCGGGTTTGCCGCAAAGCAAAGAGAAATGGGCGTAATAACCAATAACAGGGCTATAAGCGTCCACAAGATATTCTTTTTCATTTTATTCACCTCCTTCTTTTCTAAATTTTTAATAAAACGGTTTACTGCTTTCATTTTTATAACTCCGTAATCGTATATGAAATCCTGCTGGAATAATCTCCTGCCAGGATATCTGGCGGAGACACTAATTCATATACCACCTTAAATTTATCAGAGGAGCCATTTGCGTCAGAAACAAATAATACGCTCTCCCCTTTTTTAACTTCCTGGTTCTCCGGGAATTTCAATGTGCCTTTAGTACTGACGCTTTCTGTGCGCAGGGTAAAATACCGGGAGGGGATGGAATTACCCTCGGCAGTAGTTAATTCAGAATATAAATTCTGGCTCACCTGATATTGCTTGCCCATGTTCGTCTTTATTTCAATCACCACTTCGTTTATCTTCGGTGGCTCATTTACTTTTAATCCGGAAAATACAATGGAATACCTCTGGTCTTGCGGGGTAACCAATAAATCAAACACCTTTTCATTTTCAACTTCTAATGTCAGCGTTTCTATCCTCTGCTGAACCCCTGCTTCCTCTAAGTAATATTGTATATTTGTCCTGTACCTGCCTGCTTTTTCTCCCGACAAATCACCTAAACTGTAATTAACGGTAAAATCGCTATCTGCATCTCCGGAAGGGCTAGAGCTATAAATTTCCCTCACCCCTGCAGATAAAGGCGTAGGCTGGTTAATCGCCAAACCCTTGTCTACATCCCTCACCACAAAATTTATTGCCTCATAAGGAAGCTGGTTTCCTTCATTAGACTCAAGGGGAGATGTTATTACCTGATTTATGGTAAAGAGCCTGCGGAAATTTCCGTTAATTTTTACCTGAACATCTGCCTGCTTAAATTCCTCCTGCCTTGAACTAAGTTGGATAGTTTTACCTCCCCTGGCAGTAGAAATTTCAATAGTCGGCCTGGCGGCTTGCTCCCTGCTCACATTCACATAAACTTCCAAAATCTTTGTTACCGGCTGCCTTGAAGAGCCAATAGGCGTCAGAGTATAGCTAATCCTTCCGTAATATTGGCCGGGCAAAACATCCTCTATCCTCTGTATTCCATAAACCAGAGTAAAGCTGTCTTGAGCGCCTACAGGATTTGAAACATAAAGAATTTCTTCAGAGCGCACCTGCGTATCATTCGTCGGAACCCTTAAGGTGCCAAAATGGTTAGTTCCTGACAGCCCTCTATAAACGAAATTATCCCGGATAACCTGACTTGGGTCATCCCTGTTTTCTAAGGGTTTAATGACCCTCTGCACTATCTCGTAACGGGTTGCAACATCAGAAGTTACCGATAAGCTCACCCCCCGATAAGGATTAGCCGGGTTTAACTCCAGCCTTAAGCCGCCCTCAATAAGGCTATAGGATAAGTCAAAGGTATCTGCGATGGAAAAAGTTTGGCACAAACCCAGGAGGGCTAAAACCAAGATGGGAATGAGTAATTTTTGTGGCTGGCGTCTCATCTTTACTCCATTTTCAGTTGTTATTTTAACGCTTTTTTGCATCATTGTCAACATTTTTTCGCACCTACACCCCGCCCAATCGGATGGGCGGGTGTGCGCTGGCTGCGCAAATAAAAAACCGGATTGACCCTTAAAAAGTCAATCCGGCCGAAATCTCGTGGCATCTTCCCAATCTCCTCCAAGACTGGGAAACCGGATACTAAATTACTTTTTAAAACTATTTAAAAAGTATACTCTATAAAAGCTGCTTTGTCAAGTCAGCTATTTTTTACTCCTGACAAAGCAACCAGATTGATTTTTAAGGTATGCATAAAAAGCACCAGGAGCAATTTCCCGCCGGAAACAGCAATGACGCTTCCTTTTAATTTACAAAAGAAATTCTCGGTATTTTCCTTGTTGTTGCGCGCCTTTAAAACATAAACACAGGGCAAAGGCTTAGCCATCTTTGTGTCATTGATTTCTTTGACTACGCAGATTAAATGGCGCCTGATGGTACTGCGTACCCCTTGCTTATCAACAATTTCAGAAGAAGAAATCACTTTTCTTTTTCTGTCATTGGAAGTTAAATTTTTATATAACAGGTCGCGCATTTTCGCCCCTCTTATATAATAGGAATAATAAAAGCCGGGCTGCGAATTCAAGTCTCCTCTTATTATTCCTTCGGCAACCCGGCTATCCCCTGCCTTCGTGGCTGGTGGGGATCCTCTGAGCTTTGCGCATCGCAAAATCGGCGATTAGCTTTTTCGGGAACACGATCTTAAAACCTTTAAAAATCCCTTCCAAAAGAGCGCAAAAAAAATTATTATTTAATTGCAAGTATAGTATAACCTCATGATTCCGGGTTTTCAACCCCCTAAAGGCCGTCTTTAGAAAGCGGTTTCTTTTATGATAATCAGAATGAACGCCCTTCTTTACCCTCGAGGAATCTCTTCAGGTTGGATTTATGGCGCAGGATGATAAACGCGGCAAGAATAAAACTTAAACTAACTAAAGTTGCGGACTGATGAAAAAAAACCATATATAAAGGTAAGCTGACTGCAGCCCCTATTGAGGCAATTGAAACAATCCGAAAGATTAGGAATATAACCAGCCAGGTTACGAGCAGGAGCAAAAAGACCATCCTTAATCCCGGCATTGCCATAGCCAACCCCAAGATAACCCCAAACGTAGCGGCAACTCCCTTACCGCCTTTAAAATTTAAAAAAATGGTCCAGTTATGGCCGGCAATACTTGCTACTCCAAACAGGACGCGGATAATCTCTTCATTTAACGATAGGGCCCTGGCAATAACCCAATTCCCCGCCAAGAAAACGGCAACAAACCCTTTCAGGAGATCTAAAATAAGGACTATGGCTCCGGCCTTCTTGCCTAACACCCGTAAGGCATTAGTAGCTCCTACGTTTCCGGAACCGAATTTACGGATATCTATGCCTTTTAAAAGCCTGCCGAAAATATACGCGGTAGGTATTGAGCCGATTAAATAACTAATGATTATTCCTGCTATTATCCACAGCATAAAGCGTATTTAAGCCTCTCCTTATATAATCCAGCCCTGAAACTATGGTAAAAAATACAGCCAGCCACCAGAAAATAAAAGATATCTTCCATTGTAAAAGTACGGAGATAACCGCAGCCATCTGAAAAATGGTAGTGAGTTTTCCCCATTTGGTAGGCAGGATATCAATATTCTGCTTAACCATATAAATCACAGTGGCACCCAAAAGAATTATTACATCCCTGCTGATTACAATCAGTATCACCCACAACGGGAACCGAAAGGCAAGGTTAGCGTTTAAATAAAGGCAGATAAACGCACTCATTAATAAGAGTTTATCTCCAAGCGGGTCAAGTACCAGCCCTGCCTTTGATTTCTGTTTGGTGGCCCTGGCAATAAAACCGTCTACAGCGTCAGAAATCACGCCCAGGCAAAATATCCCCAAAGCCACGAGCCTCAGGTAGCCTCTTTCAGGAGTATAATAGATGAGGCTTGAGATAAAGAATGGCACGCTTAAGATGCGGAATGTGGAGATTTTGTTGGCGAAATTCATTTTATAATACGGATCCTATTCGGCGGCCAGTAAATCACCATGGCCTTGCCAAGAAGGTTTTTGGCCGGGACAAAACCCCAGTAGCGGCTATCCCGGGAAGAAGCGGAATTATCGCCCAGGACAAAGTAACTATCCTGCGGGATAACTATCTTCTTTCCCTCCGGCATAAAGTCTCCCCGGCTATAATAATAAATTTTACTAAAAACTGGCCCTGTTACCGGTTTATCATTTACATAAATTGTCCCCTCTTTAATCTCCACGGTTTCTCCGGGCAAACCTACAAGCCTCTTAATAAAATCCTTTTTCCGGTCTTCAGGGTAAATAAAAACAACCACATCCCCTCTTTTTGGCTGCCTTAAAGCCGCAAGCCTGATATCGGTAAAAGGGACCTTTGCGCCGTAAATAAATTTGTTCACCAGAATCAAATCCCCCTCTAAAAGGGTAGTGCGCATAGAACCGGTAGGGATCTTAAACGCCTGCACCACAAATGCGCGTATAACCATGGCTAATAAGAAGGCCACAATAATTGACTCTATCCATTCCCTGACGACTGCCTTTGTCCTTGCTTTCATATTTTTAATACCTCCAAGAATGCCTCCTGAGGGATTTCCACTTTTCCGAACTGTTTCAATCTTTTCTTCCCCTGCTTCTGCCCTTCCCAGAGCTTCCTTTTACGGGTGATATCCCCGCCGTAACATTTGGCGGTCACGTGCTTTCCTACTGACCTTACCTTTTCTGAGGCGATTATAGTACTGCCCACTGCTGCCTGGATACTCACCTCAAATACCTGCCTGGGGATTAATTCTTTAAGCTTGGAAACCAAGGCATGCGCCTTGGCATTGACTTTATCTTTATGGACTAATGAAGAAAAGGCATCGCAAACCACAGAATTAAACATCACGTCAAGCTTTGCCAGCTTCGTAGGAAGATAGCCCTTAAACTCATAATCCAGAGAGCCGTAACCTTTGGTTACCGACTTCATCCGGTCATAGAAATCCACGATAATTTCAGAAAGCGGAATCTCAAATACCAGTTTTATCCTGTCTTCTCCCAGGTAATCGCTGAATTTAAAAATCCCCCTTCTTGATTTAGCCAGCTCGCATACCGGGTCTATCGCATCTATCGGGATAATCATTAAGAGGCTCACGTAAGGCTCAAGTGCCTCTTCGAGTTCTGAAGATTCCGGGAATTTTGCCGGAGTATCTACCTCTATAATATCTCCCTCTTTTGTCTTTACCCTGTAAACAACATTGGGTACGGTAAGTATAAGGTTTAAGTCGTATTCCCTTTCCAGGCGCTCCTGCACTATCTCCATATGCAAAAGCCCCAGGAATCCGCAGCGAAAACCTGAACCGAACGACTGGGAATTCTCCGGCTCAAACACAAAAGAGGCGTCAGAAAGCTTCAATTTATCCATTGCCTCTCTAAGCTGCGGGAAGTCTCCGGGGTTTACCGGATAAATCCCGCAGAAAACCAGAGGCTTTAATTTACGATAACCCGGCAAGGCGCTTTCACAGGGGTTCTTTATGTCAGTAAGCGTATCTCCGATGATAATTTCCCTTGGCTGGCGGATGTTGGCAGTAAAATAGCCTACTTCCCCGCAGGAGAGAGAATGGCATTTTGAATATTTTAAATCTTTGGATATACCCAGCTCTTCAATTTTATAGGCCTTGTCCGAATTCATTAATTTTATCTGGGTATTCGCGGTTATGATGCCGTCTACCACCCTGACAAAAACAACCACGCCTTTATAGATATCAAAGCGGCAGTCAAAAATCAAGGCCTTCAAAGGCGCATCCGCTTCTCCTTTAGGAGGAGGCACTACCTCTACAATCTTTTCCAGTATCTCCTGGACGCCCTTGCCTTCCTTGGCTGAAGCAAGGATGATATCTTCCTCATTTAATCCTAATACCATGGTAATCTGTTTTTTTACCCGCGGGACATCCGCATTTGCCAGGTCAATCTTATTAATGACCGGGATAATCGCCAGTTTATTTTCGGTGGCAAGATAAAAATTAGCTACTGTCTGCGCTTCTATCCCCTGCGCAGCGTCGATGACCAAAACTGCCCCTTCGCAGGCAGCCAGGGATTTAGAAACTTCATAAGTAAAATCAACGTGGCCTGGGGTGTCTATAAGGTTAAATATATATTCCTTTCCGTCAAGGCTGCGATAATTCAGCCTGACCATCGAGGCTTTAATGGTGATGCCGCGCTCCTTCTCTAAATCCATATCATCCAGAAGCTGCTCGCCCTTATGTCTCTTATCCACTGCCCCGGTTAACTCCAGTATCCGGTCGGCAAGGGTAGACTTCCCGTGGTCTATATGGGCGATGATACTGAAATTCCTGATTAAAGATTTGTCCATTTATCCTGTGGCCCTATATCCTTCAACACTCTATCAACTACTTCCTCAATCGTTAAATCAGTCGTATCTATATAAATGGCGTCGTCCGCTTTTTTAAGGGGAGCAAATTCCCGGCTAGAATCAATGGTATCTCGGTTTTTCAGATCTTTCTCTATCTCCTCCAGGGTCACATCCTCTCCCAGTCCCTTTAATTCTTCGTAGCGGCGCTTGGCCCGCTCGGGGAATTTCGCGTCAATGTAAAACTTTTTACCTGCGTCAGGAAAAACCACTGTGCCTATGTCGCGGCCGTCTAAAACCGAGTTACTCTCCCTGCCCATCTTTCTTTGCAACTTAAGCATCTCCTCGCGCACTTCTTTTATCTTGGCAATATCAGAAACGAATTGTGTGATTTTTGGCTGCCTGATCTCCCTGGAAACATCCCTTCCATCCAGAAAAACAAGCAAAGAGCCGCTGTTATTTTTAAGTTCAATACGTGAACTCCTGGCTGCCTGAATAATTTCCCCTGTTTCGCTTAGCGGGATATTCTCTCCCAATACTTTTAATGTCAGCGCCCGGTACATTGCGCCGGTGTCAATATAAAGAAAGCCCAGTTTCTGGGCTATTATCTTTGCCACCGTGCTCTTGCCCGCGCCTGCCGGGCCGTCAATAGCAATAATCATCAGGATAAGCTATCTCTTTTAATCTTTGCCTGCTTTAAAATGCTCTTTAATTTTTTGGCGTCTTTTTTCCTTATCGCTTCCTTTAAATCTTTTAATTTTTGCTCAAATACTGTCAGGGCCTGCAGCATATTTTTTTGATTGCTTAAAAATATGTCTCGCCACAGGCAGCTATCGGAAGAGGCAAGCCGTGTAGTATCTTTTAAGCCGTTAGAAGAAAACCTTAAGTCCTTGTCCGGGACGCTGGAAATCAACGAAAAGGCTACGGCATGCGCCAGGTGGCTGGAAAAAGAAAGTATCTTATCATGTTTATCCGCAGATAGAAACACTGTCTTTACGCCCAATTCCGACCATAATGCCTTGGCCTTTTCTTTTGCCAGCCTGCTTGTTTTTAAAGTAGGGGTCAAAATACAAAGAGAATCTTCGAATAATCCGGCTTCTGCATTAACCACACCGCGTTTTTCCGAACCGGCTAAGGGGTGGCTGCCGATAAAGTTCGTAAATATTTTATCCAGATGAGTAACTATTTCTTTTTTTGTGCTCCCTGCGTCAGTTATAAGGCAATCTTTTGCAACTATCCGGGAAATTTTAGGGGCTAAGTTGATGATTGTTTTTACGGGCAGGGATAAAACCACCAAATCCGCGCCCCTGATTATGCCTAATGAAAGGCTTCCCTCGTCTATCGCACCCAGCCTTTTCGCTGTTGATATACTCTTTTTGTGCCTGCTTACGCCTACGATTTTTTTAGCCAGGCGCTTTCTTTTCATGGCTAATGCGACAGACCCGCCTATCAGGCCGACTCCGATAATAGCCGCTTTATTAAAAGGTTTCATCCTTTAAATTTCCCTTCCTAATGTTTTGACAATCCCCCGTAACTCCTGGACTAAATTTGCGAAGTTTAGCGGCAGAAGAGACTGCGCCCCGTCGGATAGCGCGTCTTCCGGATGGCTGTGCACTTCCACGATCAGGCCGTCAGCGCCGCTGGCAATTGCTGCCCGCGAAAGCGGCGAAACCAGCCCCCATTTTCCCGCGGCATGGCTAGGGTCAACGATGATAGGAAGATGCGAGAGCTGTTTCACGCTGGGAACAGCGCTGATATCTAAAGTATTTCTTGTGGAATCTTCAAATGTCCTGATGCCGCGTTCGCACAAGATAACATTAAAATTTCCTCCGGAAAGTATGTATTCGGCAGACATCAGGAGTTCTTTTACGGTACAAGACATCCCCCGCTTTAAAACCACCGGCTTCTTGGTTAATCCGACTTCTTTCAATAAATTAAAATTCTGCATATTGCGCGCCCCGATTTGCAGGACATCCACATAACTTGCCACCAGCTCCACATCGCGGGTATCCATTACTTCGGTTATAGTAACTAAACCCAGCTCATCTCCTGCTTTTTTCAGGTATTTCAGGCCCTCTTCCCCTAAACCCTGAAAGCTATATGGTGAAGTGCGGGGTTTAAATGCGCCTCCGCGTAAAACTTCTGCCCCGGATTTTTTTACCTCCCGGGCTATTTCAAGGAGAGTATTTAAATTTTCCACGGCGCAGGGGCCGGCCATCAACACGATTTTCTTGCCCCCGATTTTTACGCCTTTACCCAAATCAATTATCGAATCCTCCTGCTGGAACTCCCGGGAAACCAGCCTGTATGGAGAAAGGACAGGAAGGACTTTTTCTACTCCGGGAAAAACTTCCAAAGGAGTAACGCGCAAAACATCCTCCGGCCCGATTACTCCGATGATGGTCCGCTCAGTCCCTTTAGAAACATGGGGGGTAAGGCCGAGCTTCGTTACTTTCTCAATAATATGGTTAACCTGCTCTTCTGTTGCATCAGGCCGTAATACAATAATCATAATTGCTTACCTCCACTTATCACCTGCCGCTTATAACCTTTCGGAGCACTTTAATAAACCGCTCGTTCTCCTTCTTAGTGCCGACTGTTACGCGGATAAAATTCTTTAAGCCATACTGCCTCATATCCCGCACAATAACACCGTATTTAAGCATCTCCTTAAAAACACCCACTCCGTCCCTTGCCACGTCAACTAAAATGAAATTCGCAACGCTCGGCACATAAGCTATTCCCAACTGCCTAAGGGCATCATATAAGAAGCCTTTTCCTTCCAAAACCTGTTCACGGGTTTTCTTAAGGAACTTTTTGTCATCCAAGGCTCCTGCAGCAGCTGCCTGCGCCAGCGCATTTATATTAAATGGTTGGCGCGCCCTCTCCATATAAGAAGTTATCCGGCTATCCGCTATGGCATAACCTATCCTCAACCCCGCTAAGCCGTAGGCCTTGGAAAAGGTTTTCAAGACTATAACATTATTATTCTTAGTATATTTTATCCCCAAAGGGAAATCGTTTACGTCAATAAAGGTATCGTAAGCCTCATCCAGCACCAAAATAATATCCTGCCTGAGCCCGGATATGAAATCCTCTATTTCGTATCTTGTTACATATGTGCCTGTGGGGTTATTCGGGTTAGAAATAAAAATCACCTTCGTCTTATTGTCTATTTTATTCTTGATGGATTGTAAATCATATTTAAAATACCTCAAAGGCACGGTTATCACCTTGCGGCCAAGGACCTTGGAGATAATCTCATACTCCAGGAAGGTCGCCTCCGCCGTAATGATATTTTCATCCTCTTCCACGAATGTCTTAATAATAGTATCGATTAATTCATCCGAACCGTTGCCAAAGACAAGGCAAGCCGGCTCGACATTCAAAAACTTCGCTAATTTTTTCCTCAGGTAAAAACACTGGGAATCAGGATAGCGGTTGATAGCTGTAAGGGCTTTTCTTATTGCCTTTACGGCCAAAGGAGACGGCCCAAAAGGGTTTTCATTAGAAGCAAGTTTTATAACCTCTTCTAAGCCCAGCTGCCTTTTGGTCTCTTCAATCGGCTTTC
>JBFMBZ010000070.1:0-18395 GCA_040754615.1 Candidatus Omnitrophota bacterium
GGGGGCAGCCGCAAGAAATAAGAATGATAATATAATTAATAATCCCTTTCTAGCCATCTTGTATCCTCCCGAGAAATGAATTTGGTAATTTTCGCAGCGAATGTTGATTTAAACCACTTACGCCCTTAGAATGACCCTGTCGGCTTTCTGAAGCGAATTAGTAGGTTTTAGCCAAAGGGCTTTGAGCAAGCGAGGGAATCCGAACGTGGAAAGGTTCGGATGGCGAGGATGTTTGAGGCCGTCCTGGCGATAGCCGACGGCCGAGTTCCGCAGCCACCGAGCTTACGAAAAACCTTTGGCATGTCCCCCAAGTGGGGACAAAACCTACTTGAGCGAAGAAAGCTGACAGGGTCACTAACTATTTATCAAATAATTCCGATTGTTTTTCGTATTTGAGGCCGAAGTGCTCGAATGCTAATTTCGTGGCCAGGCGGCCGCGGGAAGTGCGCTTTAAATACCCTGCCTTAAGCAGGTACGGCTCTACGGTATCCGCAATGGTATCCACCTCTTCATTCAAGCTTGCAGCCAGAGACTCTATCCCTACGGGCCCGCCGCTATAAGAATGTAAAATTATCTTTAAGACCTTGCGGTCCAAATCATCCAGGCCTGCCTTATCAATGCCCAACTCATCAAGGGTCTTGGCTGCTGTTTCTGAATTGATTTTGTCTATTTTCAAAACCTGCGCATAGTCTCTGATACGCCGTAGCAGCCTGTTTGCTATACGCGGGGTGCCGCGGGAACGCTTGGCGATTTCTGTAGCTGCTTCATCCTCAATATTCATCCCCAGGGCCTTTGAGGAATGACGGATAATCTTGGCTAAGTCCTCTATCTTATAAAAATCCAGGTTGTAAAAAATACCGAACCTGCCTCTTAGGGGAGCTGCCAATAATCCGGTGCGCGTAGTTGCGCCCACTAAAGTAAAAGGCTTGAGGTTAAATTTTATGGTCTTGGCATACGGGCCCTTATCAATCACGAAATCAATCTGGAAACTCTCCATCGCCGGATACATGAACTCTTCCACTACCTTTGAAAGCCGGTGTATCTCGTCAATAAAAAGGATGTCTCCCTTTTCCAGGTTAGTCAATATGCCAATAAGGTCTCCGGCACGCTCAATGGCCGGGCCGCTTGTTGCGGTAATCTTGCTATTCATCTCGTGGGCAATGATGTGCGCCAAAGAGGTCTTGCCCAGGCCAGGAGGGCCGCTTAAGAGCACATGCTCAAGGGGCTCTTTTCTCTGCCTTGCTGCCTGAATGGAGATACGCAGGTTATCAACAACGTCTTTCTGGCCGGTAAACTCCGCGATTTTCTTCGGCCTTAAAGAGATATTCAGGACAACATCTTCCTCTGACTCTTTAATGTTGCTGACAATAGGGCTGCCTTTAAGTATTGTTTGCCTCGTTTCGTCGCTCATAAGGAATTATATTTTGTTTGTTACGCGAAATCTCTATTTCCGCAAAAAGCTCCGGCTGCCAGGCGATAACCTCTTTCATCCTGATCAATTCCAGAATGGAAAGAAAGATAACGATTACCTCGATCTTGTGCTTTGCCTTGCCGAATAACTCCGAGAGTTTTACCGAAGGGACCACTAATAAAAGGTGCAGGATTTCGTGGACTTTTTCTTCAATGGTAAATTCGTCTTTAATTACCTCGTAGAATACCTCCTTGGGGATATCTTTCAGCGCCTGGGTAAAAGCGCTTATTAAATAAAAAATGCTTGCTTCAAAATAAACTTCCTGCTCGCCTTCTACGGGCTTATTTACTTCGGGTTTGGGCCGCTTAAATACCTCTTTTTGCCCCGCCTCTTTTACGCGTAACGCCTCTGCGATCTCCTTAAATTTTTCGTACTCCAAGAGCCTTCTGACCAACTCCTGGCGCGGGTCTTCTTTTTGCTCTTCTATGGTAGCCCCCGGCTCAGCAGGCAGGAGCATCTTGGATTTAATCTGTAAAAGCGTTGACGCCATAACCAGGAATTCTCCCGCAATATTCAGGTCTAATAGCTGCATCAGGTTCAGATAGTTAAGGTATTGCTCGGTTACCTGGGCGATGGGGATATCGTAAATATTCAGGTGGTCTTTTTTGACGAGATATAGAAGTAAATCTAAAGGGCCCTCAAAGATTTCCAGTTTAATCTTGTAGCTCATTCTTATAGATTAAGCAGATGCCTGACTTCAAGAACGGTCTTTTTTGCGATTGACTCGGCCTTCTTCCTTCCTTCTTCCAGGATATCCAGAATGCGGCTTTTGTTTTTCAGCAGGCTGTTTCTTTTTTCCTGAATCGGCGCTAAAAATTTGATTATAATCCCGGAGAGCTCTTTCTTGCAATCGGTGCATCCGATTTTAGCGTTGCGGCAGAGGCCGTCGATCTCCTTCTTTCTCTCAGGCGCAAAAACCGCATAATAACTGTGGACATTGCACTTTTCCGGGTGCCCGGGGTCGGAAAACTTGATCCTTGAAGGGTCGGTAAACATATTCATTACCTTTTTCTGGATGGAATCTGCTTCTTCCGAGAGCGCAATATAGTTACCATAACTTTTGCTCATCTTCCTTCCGTCCAGGCCCAGGAGCTTTGATTCCCTGGCTAAAAGCGCCTCAGGTTCAGGGAAAATATCCTTCTTGTAAAGATGGTTGAATTTCCTGGAAATCTGGCGGGTCAATTCAAGGTGGGGGAGCTGATCCTGCCCCACCGGCACTACCTCTGCCTTATAAAGCAGGATATCCGCTGCCTGTAATACCGGATAGCCTAAGAAACCAAAAGTGCTTAAATCCCGGTTTTCAATCTCCCGTAATTGCTCTTTGTAAGTAGGGCAGCGCTCAAGAAGGCCCAAAGGCGTAATTACGGAAAAAAACATGTATAATTCCAAATGTTCTTTTACCTCGGACTGGATAAAAAGCGTGGCCTTCTCGGGAGAAACTCCGCAGGCAAGCCAGTCCGCTACGTTATCAATAATATTTTCTTTTAATCCGGAGGGGTTTTCATATTCTGACATAAGCGCATGCCAGTCAGCAACCATAAAGAAAGATTCGTATTCTTCCTGTAATTTTATCCAGTTATTCAATGCGCCGAATAAATGCCCTAAGTGAAGCTTTCCTGTGGGCCGCATGCCGCTTAAGATTCTCTTTTTCATTATAGTTTCCTGGCTATTTTCTCTATCTCGTAAGCCTCAATAACATCGCCTTCCATTACCTGGTCAAAACCCGTAAGGGAAATGCCGCACTCAAAACCTTCCAATACCTCCCTGACATCATCCTTAAAACGTTTCAGCGACGCCAATTTACCCTCAAAAACTAACTGGCCATTCCTGACCAGATTAATAACTCCGGAACGGTTAATCTTACCCTTAGTAACGAAACATCCGGCAATCATGCCTGCCCTGGAAAGCCTGAACACCTTCCTCACCTCTGCTTTGCCTAAGAAAACTTTCTTTAATTTCGGCTCAAGCATGCCTTCAACCGCTGCTTTGATATCGTTGGCCAACTCATAGATAATATTGTATATCCGCGCATCTACGCCTTCCTTGGCTATTAATTCTTTAGCCCGCTCATCAGAGACTACATTGAACCCTAAAATGAGCGCGTTAGAGGCAACCGCAAGCACCACGTCCGAGCTATTTATGTTGCCCACTGCGGTGTGTATGATATCCAGCTTAATCTCTGAAACGTTCAGCTTATTTAAGGTTTCCTTAATCGCCTCAAGAGAGCCTTGCACATCTGCCTTGATAATTAATTTTAATTCTTTGATCTTTCCTGCCTGTATTTGCGCGTGCAGGTCTTCAAGGCTGATCCTTTTGACTGTTTTCATCTGCTGCTGTTTCTGGCGCTCGTGGCGCATCATAGCCAGCTGCCTTGCCTCTTTTTCGTCTTCAATTACGAAGAATTGCTCTCCTGCCTCAGGCACGCTGGATACGCCAAGGACTTCCACTGCGCAGGAAGGCTCGGCTTGGGTTACTGCCCTGCCCCGGTCATCAAACATCGCCCTGACCTTGCCGTAAATTCCGTCTATGATTACATTGTCATTAAGCCGCAGGGTTCCGTTCTGTATGAGCAAGGTGGAAACAGGGCCCCTGCCCTTGGACATCTTTGCCTCAATCACCACCCCGCGCGCTATCCTTTGCAGGTCTGCTTTTAACTCCAGCATCTGCGCTTCCAGCAAAATCATCTCCAGAAGGTCATCTATCCCCTGGCCGGTCTTTGCCGAAACAGGCACGGTAATGGTCTTTCCTCCCCAGTCTTCCGCGGTTAAATTTAATTCTGCGAGCTGTTTCTTGACCCGGTCAATATTTGCCTGCGGCTTGTCAACTTTGTTCATAGCCACGATAATCGGGACTCCTGCTGCCTTAGCATGGTCTATTGCTTCCTGAGTCTGGGGCATTACCCCGTCATCAGCCGCTACCACCAAGACAACTATATCCGTAATGCTTGCCCCGCGGCTGCGCATAGCTGTGAATGCCTCATGCCCCGGAGTATCCAGAAAAGTAATCTCCCCGTGGGAAAGCCTCACCCTGTAAGCGCCGATATGCTGGGTAATGCCGCCGTGTTCGCTCTCTGCTACCTTAGTCTTCCTGATAGCGTCTAGGAGCGAAGTCTTTCCGTGGTCAACATGGCCCATGAAAGTGACAATGGGAGAGCGGGGGCGTAAATTCTGTTGGCCCTCGGGCTCAAAGTGTTTGCGTAGCGCAATCTCTTCTTTGCCCGGAGCCTGCTTTATCTTATAGCCGAATTTCTCGCAAACTTTTCTCGTCGTATCTTCGTCTAAAGCCTGGTTCAGCCCGGCCATGACCCTCATCTCCATCAGCGCCTTTATGAGCACAGAAGACTTCTCCTGCAATTTCACCGCCAGGTCTTTTACCGTAATCGGCAGGCCTAACTCCAGTTCCTTTGTAATGACGGGCTTTTGCGGCTCAACCTCTAATTTCTGCTCTTTAACAACAGGAATTTCTTTTGCTATGTGCGGTTTAGGGGCTTCTTTTGCTACAAAGGCAGGGGCTTCTTTTAATACGGGTTTAGCCGGTTGCTTTAAGGCTGGCCGGGGAATCTCTTTTTTAACTTCTTTGATTATTGGCTTTAGTATCTCTTTCTCGGCAGGTTTTAACGGGGCAATAGCCAGCTTTGGCTCCTTTACAAGGATGGGCTCAACAACAGGCTTTATTTTTTTAACCGGAAGTTTACCTTTGGATAAGGCTAACCCCACAGGGGCAGGCTTAGAAACTTTTGGCTTTGCCTTAACCGCCCTTTTGACAGGAGTGGTTTTTACCGTAGGGGCCTTTAGCGCCTTGGAAACGGGCTTTTTTGCTTTTGCCGGGCCTTCTTTCTTCGCCACTATTTTCTCTTTCTTAGGTTTTATCATATTTATTTTGCTTTCTTTGCCTGCTCAATCAGGTTTTGCGCTTTTTTCTGGCCAATCCCCTTTATTTTTATCAGACCATCAGAGCCCGCGCCTAAAAGGTCTTCTATTGAATTAATGCCTGCTTCCTTAAGGAGGCCCATGGTCTTCTCTCCCACTCCGGATAAACTTTCCAAAGAAATTGCCTTCTTTTCTTTCTTTTTCTTTTTTGCCTTTGATTTTTCCATGACCTCTTCGGGAACTGCTGCTTCTGCCTCTTGTTTTACCTCTTCTTTAGCAAGGGCTTCCTTGGCTGCGGTCTCTTTGGTCCGGATATCCAGTTCCCATCCAATGAGCCGCGAGGCAAGCCGCACATTCTGGCCGTGCTTTCCTATTGCCAAAGACAGCTGGTCGTCATCAACAATAACTTCTGCCTTCTGGTTTTCCTTATTCAATTTTATCTCGGACACCTTGGCCGGCGAAAGCGCGCCTTTTATAAATTCCTTTATATCTTCATTGTAACGGACAATATCGATTTTCTCGCCCTGCACTTCAGTGACGATATTCCTTACGCGGTTACCCCGCATGCCCACGCAGGCGCCTACGGAATCCACTTTCTCATTCTTAGAGCATACCGCTATCTTCGTGCGCTCTCCCGGCTGGCGGGAAATAGATTTTATCTCCACTATCCCCTCATAAATCTCGGGGACTTCAAGCTCAAACAGTTTTTTCACCAGGTTGGGATGCGCGCGGGAAAGGATAATCTGCGCGCCCTTAGCTTCTTTTTTCACGTCTACGACATATGCGCGGATGCGCTGCCCCTGCCTGAACTCCTCCTTCGGAGACTGGTCGCGCTTGAAAATTACCCCCTCAGCCTTGCCCAGGAGGTCAACGACAATATTGCCTTTATCAAACCTGTAAACAGTTCCACTGACTATCTCTCCGATCTTGCTTTGAAACTCATTAAAGACCACGTCCTTTTCTGCCTCGCGCAATTTCTGGATAATCACCTGCCTTGCCGTAGAGGCTGCAATCCTGCCGAAATCTATAGAGGTAATTTCCTCTTTATTCCTGAACGCCCTGATTTTACCGGTAGCCGGGTCAAGCTCTATTTTTAATTCTTCATCGGGCTTGATGTCTATTACTTTCTTGGCCGCAGTAAGCAAAGCGCTTTGCACCGCCTCAATTAAAACTTCCTTCTTTATTCCTTTTTCCCGCTCTATCTGCTCAATGATGGATAATAATTCTTGGCTCATTTGTCTTTCGCTCCTTACTCGATAACCTGTTTTCCCTTGTTTATCTTTAATAAAGGTATTTCTAACATTTCTCCATTCAAGCTCACAGTTATGGCGTCTTCACCTACGGCCTCTATAACAGCCTCCAACTCCAGCTTATTTCTGACCGGCTCATTGAAGAAAAACCTCACCTTTCTGCTCAAGCACCTTGAAAAGTCGTTTTTCGTCCTTAGCGGCCGGTCTAATCCGGGAGAGGAAACTTCCAGCATATAACTTGCCTTAAGGATATCTTTTTCATCCAGTATCCTGCCGAGCTGTTCATTGAGATACGCGCATTCATCTACGGTTATCCCGCCCTGCGGTTTATCTGCAAGCACCCTTAAGACTAAATCCCTGCCTTCATACCTGTGGATAAGGTCTACAAGCTCAAGGCCTTCGCTCTTCAGATAATCTCCGATTAAAACCCTTAATTCCTCTATGAGCCCGCTCCTATCCATATTTTCCTTTCTTGTCTCCTTATAGGGACGGTTCTCTTTAGTCTACGTTTAACGCAGAGAACCGTCCCTGCTTTCTAAGCAACGCTTTTGCGTATCTTGCTTAAAATAATCTTTTTTGAACCGAACAGTTTCCTACCCGAGGAGCGCAGTTTCAGTTCCAGTTTATTGCTCTTTAATGCTTCTTTTCCGATAACCAACTGTAAAGGTACCCCCAAAAGATCAGCATCTTTAAATTTTACCCCTGCGCGTTCGTTTCTGTCGTCAAAGAGAGTATCAATGCCTTCTTTTTGCAGCTCCTTATACATATCAAGGGATAATTTCATAATCGACCTATCGCTTGAGTCCAGCGCAAGTATAATCACCTGATAAGGGCTTACCTCCTTTGGCCAGACGATGCCGTCTTTATCATTATTCTGCTCAATGATTGCCGAAATCAGGCGCGAAACCCCTATCCCATAGCAACCCATGATTATGGGCTTGCTTTCTCCTTTGTCATTAAGAAAATTTGCCCCCATGCTAAGGCTGTATTTAGTGCCTAATTTAAAGACGTGCCCGACCTCTATGGTATTGATTTTATCTAAAGCCGAATTACAGTTATTACAGGATAGGGCCATCCCTTCTTTAAATGCCTTTACAGCTTTACACTGCGGGCATAAAAGCACAACATCTTCTCCGTCTTTTGCCGGCACCATAAACTCATGCGAAACATCTCCCCCCATCACTCCGGAATCTGCCTGCGTAACCAAAAATTTCAGGCCGCACCTTTTAAATATCTTCTTGTAGGCAGAAAGCATAAGGTTGTAATTTTTGTCCAGGCCTTCTTCATCTTTATCAAAACTATAGGCATCCTTCATAATAAACTCGCAGCTCCTTACCAGCCCAAAACGCGGCCGTATCTCATCCCGGAACTTCGTCTGTATCTGGTATAAAACAAGGGGCATCTGCTTATAAGAAGAGACATGGCTCCTCACTAGGTCAGTGATAATTTCTTCATGAGTCGGCCCCAGGCAGATATTTCTCCCTCTCCTGTCCACAAACCTGATCATAACCTCCCCTAAATCCTTATCCCTCCCGGATTTTTGCCATAACTCCAAAGGTTGCAAAGCAGGAAGCAGAAGCTCTGCCGCACCGCAAGCATCCAACTCCTGGCGGATAATATTTTCTATATTGCTTAACGCCTCCAGGCCCAGCGGCAGGTACGAATACGCTCCCGCCATCAATTGCCGGATTAACCCCGAGCGCAATAACAATTTATGGCTTACGGTTTCAGCTTCTGTGGGAGCTTCTTTTAATGTGGGAATAAAAGTTTTTGTCCAGCGCATTTCTCTAGCTTTTTGAGAATATTTTTCTATCCAGCATTATGCCGGATTTCTCAAACATAGGATAAAATTTCGGCACTACCCCCGTAGGGTGCCAGGCCCCCGATACCTTCCCGTGTTCATTCACCCCTTCTATCTGGTATGTAAATATATCTTCTATGACTACGCGGTTATCCTTAAGGCCGCTGACCTGGGCAATATGGGTAATCTTTCTTGTGCCATCCGGCAATTGCTCCTGCTGAACTATAATATTTACCGCAGCGGCAATCTGACGGTGGATGGCTTCCAGGGCAATCGGGGTCCCCGAGGTAAGAATCAGGGTTTCCAGGCGATAGATGACATCGTCCGGTGAATTGGCGTGAATTACAGAGAGGGAGCCCGTATGCCCAGAGCAGATTGCCTGAAGCATATCCAGGGCCTCCGCGCCCCTGATTTCTCCGAGGATTATCCTCTCCGGACGCATACGCAATGAATTCTTAAATAAATCCCTTATCATAACCTCGCCCCTGCCCTCAATATTCTGCTGCCTGGCCTCAAGCCTGACCACATGCTCCTGCACCAAGTGCAACTCCGCAGTATCCTCAATGGTCACTATGCGCTCCTTTTCGCTGATGTAGCTTGAGAGCACTCCCAGAGTAGTGGTCTTTCCTGCGCCAGTGGCGCCGGCAAAAATTATATTTATCTTTGCCTTTATGCAGGCAATCAAGAAATCAGACATGCGCCTGTCTAAAGTCCCTACGCTGATCAGGTCTTCTGCCTTCTTTAACTCCTTCAGGAATTTCCTGATGGTTACCGTGGGCCCGTCCAGTGCCAAAGGAGGGATGATTATATTGACACGGGAACCGTCTTTTAAGGAAACGTCCGTATAAGGATAGGATTCGTCTACCCGGCGGCGCGTAGGCGCAAGTATCTTATAGACCAGCCACATCACCTGCTGCTCGCTGTCAAATGTTATCCCGGATAATTCCTGATTTCCGTTCCTCTCAATATAAACTCTTTGCGGGCCGTTAATCATGATTTCCGTAACCTGGGGGTCTTTCATGATATTTTCTATAGGGCCGAACCCGATAAACTCATTCATCATTTCGCTTACTATTTTTTTCTTTTCGGCATCAGAATAGGAAGCGCGTTCATGGTGAAGAAAATCCTCCATTATCTGAGTGACCAATTCTTCCAGCCTTTTACTATCTACATCCTCTCTTGACAAAAGGCCGCTGTAATCTGAAATTATTTTTTTGCGGATTTTATCTTTTAATATCTTAAGCATTTAGCCTCTCCACTTCTTTTAATAAGATGCCTACGCAATCACGAGCCCCGGCTTTCTTTCCTGCCTTTCCGTTTCTAAATACCAGGCCGCTGTTTTTACCAAAAGCTATTCCCACATCTGCCTGGCGGGCTTCTCCGGGGCCGTTTACTATACAGCCCATTACTGCCACCTTAACAGGGCGCTTCGAAAGGCTATGGTTGTTAGCCGATAGTTTTGTTTCCAGCTCCTTTACGATTTTTGTCAAATTTACTTCGCAGCGGCCGCAGGTCGGACAGCTGATAATTTCCGGGCCGAAACTGCGTAACTTAAGAGATTCTAAAATCGCCTTGGCTGCTTTTATTTCTTCTTCGGGCTTATCAGTAAGAGAAACCCTGATGGTGTCTCCTATACCTTCTAATAACAATGAACCCAGGGCAACGCCTGATTTTATTGCGCCGCTAAAGGGCAAGCCCGTAGCAGTAACCCCCAGGTGCAAAGGGTAATCGCAAATCTTAGCAATTTTACGGTAAGCCTCAACTGTCTCCAGGATACCTGAGGCTTTGAGCGAAATAACTATATCGTAAAATTTAAATTTTTCTAATATTTTTATGTAATCCAGCGCGCTTTTTACCATTGCGTCCACCAGGTGCGTTGTGCGTTCTACAGATCCGGAATTAACCCCGACCCGGATGGGGATACCTGCTGACTTACAAGCCTTAGCGACCTCTCTGATTTCATCATTTTTGCTGATATTTCCAGGGTTTAGCCTGATCTTGTCAATACCGTTGTCTATTGCCTCCAGCGCCAGCCTGTAATCAAAATGAATATCCGCAACCAACGGCACTTTAACATTTTTTTTGATCTCTTTTACTGCCCCGGCATCCTGCTTATCTTTTAAAGCCAGACGCACGATTTCGCAGCCGGCATCCTCAAGCAGCCTTATCTGTTTAATGGCCCCCTTGACAGAAGAAGCCTTGACTTTAACCATAGACTGTATGGCAACTGGATGGCTATCGCCTATATATATGTTGCCGATTTTTACTGATTTTGATTTACGCCTTTTAATGATCATTTCTATTTTACGAAGAAATTCTGTATTTTGTCTCCGAATAACCTCAAGATATCATTATAGGTAACGAATAAAGCCAGGCAAATAATTAAAGTAAAGCCTACCTGGCTCACAAGCTGTTCTGTCCTGACGCCAAACGGCTTTCCTCTGAGTTTTTCTATCAACAGGAAAAATATGTGGCCTCCGTCTAAAACAGGAAAAGGCATAAGGTTAAAAATAGCCAGACTTATACTTAATACGGCCATTAAATGCAACACCGCAACCAGGCCCACGCTGGCTGCCTTGGAAGTTATATAGAATATCCCCAGGGGCCCGGTCACCGTTTCGCGCATGGAGAGCTTACCCGTAAGCATCCTTAAAAAGGCCTGATAAGTTATCACTGTCAAATCCCAGGTTTTTCTTAAGCCCAATAAAAAAGAATCCGTAAAACCGTATCTTACTTTAGTCAAATCTTCACTGGGCTCAATCCCGATTAAACCGACGCTCTGCATCCGGCCTATCTGATCGGGGAATTCCTTTTCTTTTATTGTTACGGATACTAAAAGCTCCGAACTATCCCTTATGACAGAAAGCCTTACCTCTTCTTCCTTCTTTTTGGCTTGGATTATCTTTTGCATCTCTTCCCAGGAAGAAACTTTTTTCCCGTCTATCGCAGCAATCATATCCCCTGCCTTAATCCCCGCTTCCTTTGCCCCAAAGCCATCAATTAATCCTCCGACCTTTGTGGTAAAAGAGGGGTACCCGATAAAGAATACCAGCCAGAAGAATAAAAACCCTAAAATATAATTTAATAACGGGCCGAAGAATATGATATGGAAACGCTTACCCGGGGCCTGGGCATAATACTGGTTAGGCTTACCCGTGTATTCCTGGAGGCTGTCCCCCGCAAGCTTTACATAGCCTCCTAAAGGTATTGCGCTTATACAATACTCGGTATCCTTCTTTTTCCTTCTCAGGATAACCGGGCCAAAGCCTATGGAAAACTTTTCTACCAGCACCCCCGTCCTCTTTGCGACAATGAAATGGCCGAATTCGTGCACGATAATCAAGACCCCTAAAATAAAAAGGAAGAGTAAAAGGGTAGCCATCTTTAATTTAACCTCGCGATAATAGCCTTTGCCTCGTTTCTTGCCCAGGTATCTGCATGCATAATGTCATCCAGGGATGCCGGTTTCTTATTCTGGTGTTTTTCCATCACCCTTTCAATTATCCGGGCTATGGAAAGAAATGGGAGCTCTTTTTTCAAAAATGCGGACACCGCTGTTTCGTTTGCGGCGTTTAAGACGCAGGGCATTGTCCCTAATTCTCCCGCGGCCTGATAGGCTAACCTTAAACAGGGAAACTGCCTGCAATCCGGCTTTAAGAACTCCAGCTTGCCCAGCTTATAAAAATCAATGACAGGCAGTGAATTAGAAAGCCTCTCCGGATAAGAAAGCGCGTATTGAATGGGGATACGCATATCAGTTGCGGATAACTGCGCAAGCACCACTCCGTCAACAAATTCAACCATTGAGTGCACCAAGCTCTGCGGATGTATGAGGATTTTTATTTTATCCGGTTTTAAGCCGAAAAGAAACATCGCTTCCAATAATTCCAGCCCCTTATTCATCAATGTTGCCGAATCCACGGTTATCTTTCTGCCCATCTTCCACCTGGGGTGCTTTAATACGGAATTTACAGAAACCTTCTTTAGCTCTTCTTTGTCTTTCTTCAAAAAAGGCCCCCCTGAAGCAGTAAGGTAGATCTGTTTTAGCCTCTTCTTATCCTGTCCGGATAAACACTGCCAGATTGCCGACTGTTCGCTGTCTATCGGAATTATGCTAGCCTTATTTTTTGCGGCCTCGTCCATAATTATCTCTCCTGCGCTAACCAAAGCCTCTTTGTTTGCCAAGGCAACGTCTTTATTCTGCTTTAACGCTTCCAAGAGAGGCCAAAGGGCATCCGAACCGCTGATTGCCATGACAATTAAATCTATATTTGCGGCCTCTTCCCTAATTGCTTCGACCGGCCCTTTAGTACCGCTAAAAACCTTAAGCTTTCCAGGCAACGCCCTGCTTTTAAGCCGGGAAGGCCCGGCAGGCTCATTAATACAGGCAAAGCCCGGGCGGAACTCTTCTACCTGCCGGCTTAAAAGTTCAACATTGGAATTCGTGCTTAAGCCGGCAACCTTAAATTTATCCGGAAAATGCCTTATTACTTCTAAGGTATTCCTACCTATTGAACCGGTAGAGCCGAATACGGCAATGCGCTTCATTCTTTCCGTTATTTTAAAACCGCGCTCATATAGAAATAAAAAGCCGGAGAAGTAAAAAGCAGGCTGTCTATTGAATCCAGCATCCCGCCCATGCCGGGGAAAATACTTCCTGAATCCTTAACGCCGCAATCTCTTTTTATCAGCGACTCAGAAAGGTCACCTAACTGGCCCAGCATCCCTAAGCCTATACCTAAAAAAATAACGTGCGGCAGGCTGAAATTTAGAAACGTCCTGCTTATAAGCGCGCCTAAAATGCTAAAGCCCAGCCCGCCAATAGCCCCTTCTACCGATTTCTTCGGGCTTATACGCGGCAGCAAAGGAGTTTTGCCAAAACGGCTGCCTACGAGAAATGCGCCGATATCCCCCAGTTTCGTCACTAATAGCACGGTTGCCATCAGGCCAATCCCGCCGGATAGATACCTTAATTTAATTAAAAATGAAAAGAACCATGAAACATACAATATGCCAAAGAGGGTCGTAGAAATATCTATGACCACTCCAGAGTTTGACCTTCTCTTAAACTGCATGAGAAATACCGACAAAAGCACCAGCACAATAAATAATAATTCCCAGCTTTTAGTCGGTTCAAAACGAAATGTTATGGATAGCGGTATTACCGCCCCTATTGCGGTGCCTACATACTTGTAGTTATTCAGGCCTTTTTTCTGGAGCATCGCAAAGAATTCATTCAGGCCTAAAACGATGAAAAAAGTTATGATGATGCAGGAAGAGCAAAAATTAAACTTATGGTCAGCCCAGAGGCTGGCAATAACGACAAGGATAAGGATGCTTGCGCTAATTATTCTCTTTATCAACATCTGTTTTACCGAACCTCCTTTGCCTCTTTTGAAACTCCTCTATCGCTTCCTCCAGGTCGGACTTTGAGAAATCCGGCCAGTATTTTTTTGTAAAATAAAGCTCTGCGTAAGAAAGCTGCCAGAGGAGAAAATTACTCAGCCGCATTTCGCCGCTGGTGCGGATTAAAAGGTCCGGCTCAGGGAACCCTTTTGTATCAAGGTAATCGCTGAAACCGGATTCGTTTAAGGTTTCTATTTTGGCTTCTCCTCTTATAACCGAGCTGGCGAACCTCTTTACGGCATCTACAATCTCCTGCCTTGAGCCGTAATTCAAGGCAAAGACCGCAGTCATGCCGCTGTTATCTTTCGTTTGCTCTTCTGCTTTTCTAATCTTATCCTGTAAATATTTAGGTATTGGCTCATCCCGGCCGATTACCCTAAAACAAATGTTATTCTTGTCTAATTCTTTTATTTCCCTGCCCAGGAAATTATCCAGGTAACGCATGAGCATACCCACTTCTTTTTTCGGCCGCTGCCAGTTTTCCGCAGAAAAAGCAAAAAGGGTAAGAGTTTTTATTTGTAACTCGGAAGCGGCTTTGACAATTTCTTTTACCCTTTCTATGCCCTTTCTGTGGCCGCTGGTACGGCTAAGGCCCCGCTCCTGTGCCCAGCGCCCGTTTCCGTCCATGATTATGGCCACATGCCGTGGCATATTCTTTGGGTCTAACATTTTTAGTAACTAGTACCCTGGTAACGGGTAACTAGTAATTTTTAAAACTTTTTTGCTTTTAATTATCTTAGTAACTAGTACGCGAGTAACGAGTAACTAGTAATTTTTGAGAACTTTTTTGCTTTTAATTACTAGTTACTAGTTACTGAATTACTAGTTACTGGTTATTGATGTACTCTATAATCTATATCCGGGAAAATATTATCTTTATATTCAATATCGGAAAGCCAGTTGCCGTCAATGGAATTTGATTTTATATCTTCGTAAAGGCGGGTAAACCTTAAAAGATGCTCCTTGGTGCGTTTAACCGCGTAACTAGTATGAGTTCCGGTGCCCATAATAAAAGCCCAATCAGAACTCTGGGCAAGGAGCAACTCCCTGAGCGCCTGGTTTAGTGCCCTTCTCAAAATGCCGTTGCCGTCATGAAAAGTTTTTGCCAGCTCAGTCATCCGGTCGCAAGCAGCATGGATGTGCCGGTATATCCAGTCATTTGACCCCTGCAGCCACATCTCGCTATAACCCTTCCACCCCCAACTCGACAAAGAAGGGGTTATTACCTGATTGCGCGGGTTCTCGGCTAAATATTCCGAGGCAGTAATGAGGCGTATTTCATCCTGGTCAAAGACAATCTTCCTAATCAGAAAATCCAGCCACATCGGCCCCTCATACCACCAGTGGCCGAACAGCTCCGCGTCATAAGGAGAAACAATCAAGGGCTTTTTTTGCATAAGGCCGTAAAGATGTTCTACCTGCCTTTGCCGGTTGAACATGAAATTTCCGGCATGCTCTGCAGCTTTTTCCCTGGCCACGTGAGGCATATAAGGCTCTTTGTTGTCGCTGCCGGTAATCCTGTAGTATTTTATGCCGGTATTAATCCTTACTCCGTCAGGATGGATATAGGGCTTTATATAATCGTATTCCAGGTCAAAACCTATATCCCGGTAAAATTCGCGGTAATTGTAATCGCCCGGATAGCCCTCTATAGAAGACCAGACCTGTTTTGAAGATTCTAAATCCCGGCTAAAACAGGCAACGCCTGAGCCCTTGCAATAAACCGGGGCGAACACCCCGTATTTTGGCCGCGGCGTCCCGTGCAATACTCCATGCGAGTCGGTAAAGAAATATTTAATCCCTGCTTCCTTTAAGATTTCATCGTGTCCGGGATGATAACCGCACTCCGGAAGCCATATCCCCTTTGCCCTCCTGCCAAAAACCTTTTCATAATGGTTTGCGGCTACCCTCACCTGCGCCTTTACGGATTCCCTGCAGACGTCCATAAGCGGTAGATAACCGTGCGTTGCCCCGCAGGTAATGATCTCTAATTTACCGAGGTCCTGAAAATTCTTAAAAGCTAAAACAAGGTTCCTGTTATACTTCTCGAATGTTTCTCTCGCTTTTGAAAATTGATTCAGGTACATAGCCGCAAGCCCCTGAAAATTAGGCTGCCATGCGGTCCTTTCCATTTCCCGGTGGGAAAGCTCAATCAATCTATTGATATGTTTCAGGTAGCGCTCCTGGAGCAAGGAATCGCTTAACATGGAGATGAGGGAAGGGCTTAAGGTCATGGTGATGCGAAAATCCACGTTGTCATTAATCAAACCCTCAAAAATCCATATCAGGGGGATATATGTTTCGGTGATAGCCTCATAAAGCCAGTCCTCTTCCAGAAAATCTTCGTGCTCCGGATGGCGCACATACGGAAGATGGCCGTGTAATACGAGACAAAGGTATCCTTTATGCATAATTATTAGGTTAATTGAGGTTACATGAAGTTACGTAAGGTTACAAGAAGTTACAATATTTGTAACCTTTTGTAACATTTGTTAACCTCAGGCAACCTCGGGTAACATTTATCTGGTTTCTCTGGTTACTATTGGCGTAATCGTGCGTTCTTCCTGGTTATCGCAGGCAACGGCTTTAACAGGTATTACCTGCCTGCCGTTGGGAAGGGCAAAACGTAAGGTAAAGGTGCCATCCTTACGCAATTTTATAGGCTTACCCTGGACAGTAACTTTTGCGTCAGGTTCAGTTGCGCCGTAAACTATCAATTCACAATCCACCATCATCCAGAACTTCCTCTCAAAGGGCTTTTTAACCGGGCTCATCATGGAGGTAATTCCCGGCGAAGCCAGGATCCCGGAAAAAAGGACCTGCTTAACCCTCTCCTGCCAAGCCTTACCCACCGGAGAGCTCTGGCCCAAACCGAAACCCATGCCATAAAGACGGGCAAACATATCGTCAGGGATCATCCACTCTTCATCCGTAATCCACGAAGGCCCTTCAAGCGGCGTATGCACTGTATTAGAGCGCAAAATCGTGATGAATCTGCCGTCAGCTAATAACAGCCCCAGATCCACGCACCAGCTTTTCCCCGGGCCTTTTGTGTCAATATACCAGTTCGTCGCATAATCATTTATCTGTATATCAAAATACCTGTGCGCGTTCTTTCCGTTAAATATTATCTGGCTGACATCATAAAGCCGAAGGATGCGTTTTGCGCTGTAGAAATCCTGCCCCAGCTCTTTTTTAAACCTTTCCAGGGTCTGTCCCCTTAATTCCCAGTAAGCATGTATCCACCAAGGGTCGCGCACCTGAAGCTTAAGCGCATCCCGGTCATATTGCGCAGGCAATTCCTGTAATTCGGCCCGGCGCACGGGCGCTGGCTCAGGATGAGAAAATTTTGTCCTTTCTACCGCAACTTCCTGAGAGCCTAAAATTTCTTTCTTCGGCTCAAAGACGTCTTCTTTCTTCTTAGCCTTTTTCTCCCGGGGATTTTGGGATTTGTTTTCTTGCATCAGCTTCTTAAACTTTTCTTTTATTTTTTTCAGGAATGCCATGGCCACCTCCGGCAACAAAAAAGGGGAACCTCTCCCCTTTGTACGAAAAAGCTCTTCTCCTTCACCCTCCTTAATACATCTATCTTAACCTTCCGGACCTGCCAGAATCTAAAGCCTTCTTTAAATCTTCCTCTAAGGCTTCTTTTAATTTATTTACCTTTGCCAATTCCTCTTTGAGGCTTTGATTTATCATTTGTTCCTGGGTTAAGGCTTTTTTTGTGGACTCATGGCCTGTCTTTTCTTCTCCCAGCGCCTTTTGCGCCGATTTAATTTTTTCTTCCAGGTGCGCCTTTTCTTCTGAAAGTTTATTCAACTTTTCTTCGCTATCAAGGCGGGCCGACATTTCTTTAGTGCGCAAGGCCTGCTGCTGATATGCCCGGCTGCAGGAACTTGCCATGGCAACAAATAACACTACGCACAATACCGATAATATCAAAACTACTTTATTTTTCAGAACCTGCATTATTATTTAATCTTCCCCTGGGGCTCAGGAAGGTTTTCCTCTTTAGCCGCAGTTTCTTTTACTTTTTTCACTTCGGGTATAATCACGATTTCCACCCTGCGGTTTGACTGCCGGCCTTCGGCACTATCATTAGTAGAAACAGGACGGTATTCTCCGTAACCGATTGCAGAGAGCCGCTCGCCAGACACTCCCTTCTCATCCGCTAAATAGTGCAGCACGCTTAAGGCGCGCGCCGAAGAAAGCTCCCAGTTTGATTTCCACCCGGAATATTTTATCGGCTGGTTATCTGTGTAGCCTTCTATGCCGACGCTATTTTCAGGCACGTTTTCTCTCAGGACCCTGGCTACTTTATCCAGGACTCCATAACCCTCTTCCCTGATCTTGGCCTTGCCGGAATCAAAGAGCAGGTCCCCTAAAACAGTGATAACCAGGCCCCTCTCCATCATTTCCAGTCTTACCTGCTTATCCTGTATTTCGCCGCTTAACCTCTCCTCAAGGAGCCTCTTAGCCCGGGTCAATTCATCTAACTGCTGGGATAACTCCTCAATTTTACGCACATCTGAACGCCTGCCCTTCTGGAATATAAAAGTGCACCCTGAAAGGCTGACCACTAAGAAAACAATACCGCA
>JBFMBZ010000071.1:0-9482 GCA_040754615.1 Candidatus Omnitrophota bacterium
CTGCCGCGACCACAAAGACCTTGAATCCATATTTTTCTATAAGGTTTTCTGCGACCTTAGCAAACCTATCGCTTGGCCATATTCTGGAAGGGCAACTTGCGCAAGGGTGTATTGCTATCAGCTTATCATTATCCGATACCCCCTCTTTCCTGAACAATTCCTCCACCCAAATTTCAGAATTAGGGGTTATTGGCATAAACACATCTCTGTCCTTTGGTTCAATTCCTAAATACCTTACTAAATCTAAATTGTACTCCAGCTCGTGCTTCTCTCCCCGTTGCTTAAGATGCGGCAATTTATCCGTGAGCAGGAAACCAAAGTCCTTATTATAACCTACCCGCTTCGGGATACCGGCAAAAAAAGTAATCAGGTGTACCCGTTTATTAGGGTGGAGGATTAAAGCCAGGTCAAACTTCTTTTTCTTGAGGCGCTGGCTGAATTTGATGCTCCTGCGCCATTTCTTGTGTTTTGATTCTTTATCATAAAGAACCACGTCATCGAGATAGGGGTTTGCCTCAACTATTTCCTTGGTATAGGGGCTGACCATCATTGCGATGTAGGCGCCAGGAAATTTATCCCTCATCGCTTTGATTACCGGGGTAGATAAAATCACGTCTCCGATGCGGTCGGTGCGTACGATAAGTATCCTTTTAAATAAGGCGTCTATAGCGGGTATCATATTTGCGCGTTTATTGCTCAATAGCCTTTGCGCCTCTCTTAACACCTCTTCTGTTTTAACCAGCTGCATGCAGGCCATTGTGCCAAAACGGCACTGCGCTTTTTCGCAGGGCCGGCAGAAAATATCCTTTTTTACTACCGAATAAATGTTAGACCAGGGCCCGTATTTTAATTCATCGGTAGGCCCGAATATAGAAAGCACCGGGAGATCAAGATAGCTTGCTAAATGCAGCAGGGCACTGTCATTGGTAATAAGCAATGAGGCTTTCTTCAGTAAACAGGCGAGCTGTTTAAGCGTGGTTTTTCCGGTCAAATCAGCCACTCCTGATTTAAAATACCCGGCTATATATTTATTCACAGAGACATCTTCCCTGTCCCCTACCAGGACTATGCTCTTAGCTTCTATTTTCAACAATGACGCAATAAGCTCTACGTATCTGGCCTGCGGCCATCTTTTGATATGGCTGCGCGCTCCCGGTGCTATAACAACCAGCCTGTCTTCCTCTTTTATTTTTCCAGAAGCCAATGACTGGCTGATATAATCTTCATCTTCCGCGCTACAGAATATTGCCTTCTCCTTTATTTTGGAAAGTCCGTCTTTACCCCTAATTTGCTGCGGCAGCCGGAAGAAATGCCTGTATTGCATATGTAAAGGCAGGCCGGCTCCCGCAGGGATAAATGACGACCTGTACTTTGCCGAGAGGAATACGCCGAAGAAACTGTTACGTAAATCAACTACCAGGTCAAATTTAGCCCGGTACAACTCTTTGAATAATTTAATTTTATCCCTGAGCCTTGCGTGCTTATCGTAAACGATAACTTTCTCTATCTTCGGGCTATTCTCAAATATCTCTTTTGGCCTCGGCCCCACAATAACCGTAAACTTAGCTTGCGGGAATTTGTCCCTTAAAAAATCCAAGGTCGGCAGGGTCAGGATAACATCTCCGATGTTAGTGAGGGTAATGAATAGGATTTTATTAATCATACAAACACGCGTATTTAATTCTCTCTGGCAACTTTCAGTAACTTTATTTTATCCAACACTTCTTCCGGAGTTATCGCTTTCATGCAGCGGTTGTCCTGGCAGTGAAGCTCGTAACAGGGTATTTTACAGCCCACATCCTTCGATAATACGGCCGCATTCTTTAAGGGGTATGGCCCGGTTATCTCACAGGAAGTAGGGCCGAAAAGCGCAATAATCTTTTTTGCCCCTACGCTCACCGCGATATGCAAAGGCCCTGTATCTGCGGTCACAAATAAATCTGCCCTTTTGACAAGAGCGCCGAACTGCTTTAAATTAAGCAAGCCCGCCGCAATGACAGGCGTTTCCGCCATTAAGTTTTTAATGGCCGCTGCAAGGCTTACGTCTGAGACGCTTCCCGTGATGATTACCCTGGCGTTAAATTCGTTTATCAGCCGGTCAGCGAGCTTTGCCCAGTATTCTTTCGGCCAACGCTTGGGGCCCCAGTTTCCTCCGGGATTTAAGGCTACCAGGAAATCATCCTTTGTGATTTTGTTATTTTTCAAGAGGGCATCTACCACGTCTTCGTCTTCGCGCCCCACAAAAAAATCCAGGTACCTGTCTTCTATTTTAAGCCCCATCTTTTCAATAAGGTTAAGGTAGTAATCTATCCTGTGCAAAGAATCTTTTTTCGGAGGAATAATTTTCTTGGTTAAAAGAAATCCTCTTTTCCTGGTGTGGTAGCCAAACCTGTTGGGGATGCCGGCGAGCCTGCACAAAAGCGCGCGGGTAAAAGAGCGGTGCAGCAAAATCGCCGTATCAAAATTCTTGCTCTTTAGCATCCGGACAAAATCCATTTTTGACAAGAGGCCCTTGTGCCTGTCTCTTTCATCAAAAATAATGATTTCATCCAGATTGGGGTTACCTTTTAAAACCTGGTAGCAACGGCTGGGCACCACGCAGGCAATGAAGCTTTCGGGGAAGTTTTGGCGTATATTCCTCAAGGTGGCAGTAGAAAACAATACATCCCCCAGCCAATTAACGTTAAAAATAAGTATCCTCTTAAGAGCCTTTACCATTATTTATGCCTGTGCTCCCGTATAAAATTGTATAATCCGGTTGTATTTATCCAGAAAACTAACAGGTTATCCGAAGTCGGGGAAACCCTCAGCCTTTTTAAGGCAAAGATATCGTCATCAGGATAATTTTTTCCGGGATTTGTAGCCACTGCCACCTTATAGCCCGCCTTAATAACCATTTTCCTTATCGCAGGATTAAACAGGCCTTCCGGATAACTAAAAGTATTGACCTTTCTCCCTAACTTTTCTTCCAATATCTTTTTCGAGTCAAAAATTTGCCTTTTTATTTCTTGTTCAGATTTAATATTTACTAACGGCTCTGGCCCTATGGTATGGCTGCCGATAATCACCAAGCCTGAAGCCTGCATCTCTTTTATATCCTGCCAACTGACCCTGTCGCCCTGAATCCTTTCTACTTCATTTACGATGATAAATAAGGTGGCGGGTATGTTATATTTTTTTAATATGGGGAAGGCCAGGGTATAAGTATCTTTATAGCCGTCATCAAAAGTTATTGCCACTGTCTTGGGAGGAATCTTCTTTTTTTTAGTAATCATCTCCCCCAGCTCTTCTAAGGAGAGCACATTATAGTGGTACTTCCTTAGAAAACTCATCTGCCTGTCGAAAGAATCGGCAGAAACAGCGAGTTTATATTTAGGATTGGAAACGCTCACCAGCTGGTGATACATCAGGATGGGCACAACATGCTGGCTTTGGATAAGATTAAATAACAGCGCGCCTGCCAAAACAAAAACTGTAATTGCTGCAATCAGGATCTTTGGCTTAAACATTCCTCATACACCCTTTCAGTTTGCGAAACCATTTTATCCAGTGAGAAGTTATTCAAAATAAAATTCCGGGCGTTGTTTCCAAAATACCGCCTCTTTGCTTCATCGCCCAGCAATTGCGATATTTTTAAAGCCAGGCCACGGGCATCTTTAGGCTTAACCAATAATCCATTATAGCCGTCCTGTATCAGGGTCTTTATGCCTCCGACACTGGAGCCAACCACTGCCAGCCCTTGCGCCATTGCCTCCATAAGCGCAAGGCCCAAGCCCTCTTCCAAAGAAGGCATCGTAAATACGTCAATGGCAGCGAGGATTCGGGCCGCATCATCTACGCGAGGAAGGAACACTACATGATTGCGTATTCCTAAATCATCTGCCAGCCTTAACAGTCTTTCTTTCATCTTCCCTTCTCCGACAATGAGTAATTGAGTATCCGGGAAGGACTGCAAAACCTCTTTCATCGCCGTAAGTAAGAAGATGTGGCCTTTCACATCAGAGAGCCGGGCAACGATACCCACCACTAAGGCGCTCTCTAAACCCAGCTTCTTTCGGGCTTCCTCTTTTACTCCTGAATCTTGATTTTTGAACCTATCGGTATCTATGCCGTTATTTATGAGGCAGATTTTTTCTTCGGCCACCCCGAAATCTTTTTCTAAATGCCCTTTTACCTGTTCGCTGATAGCAATAACCTTCCTGCCCCAGCACGGGAAAATGACCCGGGATAATCTTCTTTTAAAAAATCCGTGGCAGGTAGAAATATGGATTATGCCTGTAATGCGCCAAAGAAGCGCGCCTAACACTGCGGTAGTGCGGCTCTGGGAATGAACAACCTCAATACCTTCTTTTTTTATTATACCCTTTAGCCTGAGCGCGCTCAATATGATTTTAGGGCTCAATTCCTGCTTGGTCTTCATCGGCACGGGAATAAAATCTATATTTGCTTCTTTGAATTTTCCCAAGAGATCTCCTACGGAACTCGCTAAATATATACCGTGCCCTTTTTTCTTAAGGCCGCGGGCGAGCGAAAAGAGATAGCTGGTGATTCCACCGGTATTGAGGTGATTGGCTAAAAACAATATCTTCATTGCATTAATTTTTCAACTGCCTCCAATACTTCTTTAGGGTCTATTAATTCCATGCACTTTCTGGACCTGCACCTGGGCCTGTAACAGGGACTGCAGGGGAGCTCTTTTTTAATGACTATAAAACCCTTGCCCGGAGGGATGTGCCGCTTCGGGTCAGTCGGGCCAAAAAGGGCGACAAAAGGCACCCCCATGGCGCAAGCGATGTGTAATGAAGCGGAGTCAGGGGATATATAGACTTTGCATCTTTTTATCAGGCAGGCAAGCTGGTTAACAGAGGTCTTAGCGCAGGCATTAATCGGCTTTGCGTCTTTAATCCTGCTAATAATGCTGTTAGCCAAGCCAGCATCTTTCTCTGTGCCGGTAAAAACCACGCGGATATCCTTACGCTCCAGCTCCTCGCATATTCTTGCGATATGGCCGCAGGGAAGGTTTTTAGTCAGCCATTTTGCGCTTGCGCTGATATTTATCCCTACAATGTTGTGTTTTACGCTCAGCCATTGGGAATTCAGGAATTCTTCCACGTAACGGCCGTCTTCCTCTGAAGGCCAGAGCTCTAAGCGCGGCTCTTTCAACTCTATGCCCAAACTATTTAGTATCCTGAACTGATGGCTTAAGGGCGCCATGGGAACCCCCTCATCCGTAATCCCGTTGTTAAGCAGGAAACCGAATTTTCTTTTGTAACCATAACGGGCTAGCGCAAGGCTCAAAAAAGACAATATGTGGCTTTTGCGGTTATTCTGCAAATCAATGACTATATCAAAGTTCTTCTTGCGCAGTGCTCTTCCTAAATTCAATAAGCCGCGCATGCCTTTATCCTTATTGGAGAAATCGGCAATCAATAGCTCATCGATATGGGGGCAGCGTAAGAGCACCTCCTTATTGGCATCCGAAGTAAGAAAGCTAATCTTATATTTTGCGTAGAACTTCTCCCTGACCGCCTTTATCGCCGCCGTAGAAAGGACCAAATCCCCGAGAGAACTAAATTTGATAACCAATATCTTAAAATTATTCAAAGCATCCTGATATACATCCATCGTATTCTTTACCATTAAATCCAGGCTGTATTTTTCTTTGACTTTCTCGTAGGCGTTGCGGGCTAAATATTCGGCAAACTCCCTGTCTTCATAGATTTTCAGCGCAGCCTCGGCAATCCTCTGTGGGTCTGCGGGAGGCACAAGCATGCCTGTCTTTTTATTTTCAATAATATCAACCACTCCCCCAACCTCCGTGGCAACTACCGGAACGCCGCTTGCCTGTGCCTCAATTATTACCCTTCCGAAAGCCTCCTGGGCGGTAGTAGCCAAAACAAGCAGGTCTAAATGAGAAAGTATCCCCGGGATATCCCGCTGGTTGCCCAAAAATTCAGTGCAATGGGAAAGCCCCAGCCTTTTTACTAAAACCTGAAGCTCCTCTTTGTACGCCTGTTTAGACTGGGGAGCGTCTCCGACTATCCATATTTTAAGCCGAGGGTTTATTCTCGCAAGCTTTGCCATCGCTTTGATAAAATAGGAATGGCCTTTGAGCGGGGTAATCCTGCCGATGATGCCGACATTGAATTCTTCTTTCCTTTTTGCGGCAGGGCCCTCATATTTAAACCTTGTAAGGTCAACGCTGCGCGCTACGAGCCGGATACGCTCATTCGGGACATTAAAATCATCAATCATATGCCTGGCAATTACATTGCTTAAAACGATTACCCTCTTTCCCCAGCCCATTACGTAGCTAAATGGGTGTTTCTTGTAATAGCCGTGGCAGGTAGTAATGAATACTGCCCGGGTTTTTCTTGCGGCAAAATAGGCAATCAGGGCGGGAACGCGCGAACGGGCATGCACAATATCTATATCTTCTTTTTTAATAATCTCTGAAAGAAGAGGGATCATTTTAATGATGGAAAAAATGGATTTCTTATGGACTGCTAATTTGTAATGGATGGCGCCTTTGGCCTCTAAATCTGCCACCAGCTGGCCGCCTGCGGATACCACCACTGCCTTGTGGCCTTCCCTTACCAAATAGCTCGCTAAATCCAGGGTCCCTCTCTCTACCCCCCCCACGTTCAGCTCGGGTAATACCTGCAATACATTCATAGTATTCTTTCCAGCGCCTGGCGTACTTTCAGATTATCCTCTAAAATAGGCACCTGCGGCCGGCTTTTACAGAGCTCCTCTATTTTTTCAGCCAGGAGCGCACCGTCAGACAGATGAATATATTTATTCTTGTCCAGGTAACCAAGAAAAGCCCTGTGCTTTGGGCTCAGCCCATTAGATTTAAAGACTAAAACGTATTTTCTGCTGCTTACTGCTTCTGAAATCATGGAAATGCTTTCAGGAGAAACAATAATTATCCGGCTTAATCCCAGTATCCCTCCTACTGCCTGAGGAATGTTTTTTTCGTTGGCAATCACTAACAGCCTGCAACGCATAAAGCCCTCTAATTCCTGTTTAATCATCTTTTCCACATTTTGCGGGGTGCGCCGGGAAGTAGTAACCAAAAGCCCCATATCCAGCTTCTCTGAAGCAGCTTTCATGTTCTTTAAAACCATAGAGACAGCTTTTTCTTCAAGGGCAAACCCTTTGCTATTGCCCCCCATAAGCAAGCCAATATATTCTTGGGACTTTGTGACTTTCCCGCCTGCCGGCGAGGCAGGGTGACTTTGTGGCTTTGTTAATTCTTCTGCCTGTTCCCTTAAATATGCCTCGTCAATCAGGTTGAGCGCAGCTGTAGTAACAACGACATTTCCCGCCCGCGGCGGCTTATCGTGGAGCGGCATAATTACCAGGTCGAACCTTCTTATGCTTAGGAATGAAGGCTTCATAATCACGATAGATTTGGCTAAATTCTGCCGGCTGATGAGGTAATTTACCGCGGCAAGCGCTGCGCCTCCTGAAATGATTATGTCGGGGCGAAAACGGATTAAAGATTCGTAAGTATCGGCAGCCAAAAACACGCGCAGGCACTGAAGGCACCCCTGGCAATTATATTTTCCGGACAAGGCGCTTGCCATCATAAATATCTTCCTTGCCAGGGCATTTTGAAATTTTATTTTGACTTCATGGACTGCGCTGTTTATCCCGCGGCCCTTAAGGTAATCAAAGGCTATTTTTGCGGCTGCCTGCGATTGCCTTAAATGCCCGGCCTTGGCGTCGTCAAGGATAAGGATATCTTTTCTTTTTGAATACTTCCAGATTTTATAGGTCCAAAGGTATTCCTGGGGGTATTTACGGATAAGTTTTTCGAAAACCAGGGCTAGCCGCCTTAAATTGCTCTCTATATCT
This sequence comes from Candidatus Omnitrophota bacterium, assembly GCA_040754615.1. Classification (GTDB taxonomy): domain Bacteria; phylum Omnitrophota; class Gorgyraeia; order Gygaellales; family Profunditerraquicolaceae; genus JBFMBZ01. Next base: position 7,864 of record JBFMBZ010000071.1, read on the forward strand.
TCTTTTGGGTCGGGCGTCCTTTCCATTTTAAAAGCAGGCTCCACAATAACTTTGATATAAGGCCCCCTGATCCTGGTATAGAAAGCCGGCAGGATAACAGCGCCGTGCCTTAAGGCCAATTTTACGGCTCCTTGCGCAAAGGAGGCGTCTTTACCGAAAAAGTCTACCGATACACCGTTCCTGCCGCCCTGGTCTAAGGTCATGCCCACAGCCTCGTTTCTTTTCAAAGCGAGGATTAACTGCCTTACTCCGTCTTTTCTCTGAATTACCCTGCAGCCTTTTTTACTGCGGTAAGAATTAAGGAATTTGTCCAGAAAAGGCAAAAGCGCCCTTTCGCGCACAAACAGGACAAACGGAAAACCTAAATTTGCGCAGATGATATTTGAAAGCTCCCAGCTGCCCTCGTGCACCCCTAATAAAATCACGCCCTTATTGTTTTTGAATGCTTCTTGTATGTAATCCAGGCCTTCAATGCTGATATATTTTTCTATATAATCTTTGTCCACTGCCGGAATAAAGAATATCTCCATAATATTTTGGCCAAAGGCGCGGTAAAATTCCCTGGTAGTCTTCAGTATTTGCGAAGGATTGAGGCTCGCACCCAACGCCCTTTTTATGTTGGAATAAGCAATTGACTTATGCCTGACATCAAAAAGGTAAAGCAGGTCGCCAAGCCTTCTTCCGCAAAAAAGGGCAAAGTTAAGGAGAATATTAATTAAGCAACCTTTCACAGAATTCTTTTTCATTTTTAATTTCTAATCCGATACGTAAGTATAACAGCCTCAATTCAGGTGATGGATGACGGGCGATGGGCGATAAGCTGTCAAGGCGGACAGAGTCTTTCTCAGTGGTAATAATTGTATCTATGCCCTCCTTTTTAGAGGCCTCGATAACCCTGCTTAAGTCAGGGTTAGAATAGCAATGGTGGTCCGGGAATTTAAATGATAACCCTATTTTTATGCCTGCCCCGGAGATTAACCTTTCAAAACTATCCGGGTTTGCTATGCCCGAAAAGAGGGTAACGGTTTTACCTCTTAAATCTTCAGCTCTCTGGGTTATTTCGTCCAGGCCGATACTATGAAACGTAAGCGCAACATAGCTTGCATGAAAAATCCGCGCTCCAGAATTAATCCCGGATAAGGTGGCCTCAAGGGCTTTTGTATCAGAAACTAAGTTTACCTTGGTTAAAACAAAAATATCTGCCCTTCTAAGGGAAGAAAGCGGCTCACGCAATATGCCCCGGGGAAGCATATTACGGTTTCCAAAAGGGTCCGTAGCATCGATGGTTACTATCTCCAAGTCTTTGAGGATCTTCCACTGTTGAAACCCATCGTCCAGGATAACGGAATCAGCAGCATATTGGCGCATTGCTTTTTCTATTGCCCGAGGCCTATTCGGGTCTACGATAATCGGGATGCCTTGTAGTTTTTTGGAGAGCATATACGGCTCATCACCCATATCTTTATAACCGGTGACCGGTAACCGGTGGCCAGAGACTATCCGCTTATAGCCTCTGGACACGACCGCAACCTTACGGCCGCGGCTTTTCACAACTTGAGCGATATATTCTACCAGGACGGTCTTTCCGGTGCCTCCTAAAGTAATGTTTCCCACACTTA
>JBFMBZ010000072.1:0-10947 GCA_040754615.1 Candidatus Omnitrophota bacterium
TCATTGCTAAGAAAGATAAATCCATACTCTTAGCAATGGTGCCTCCGCAAGAGCTTCAAATTATGGTTTTTGCCCCGGAATGGTCACAGGCACGTGATATAGGTATAAAGCTTACTAATATCTATCAGAAGCTCCTTAAAGAAAATGGGATTAAGACTAAATACGGCGCAGAGTCAGGCTTTACTACTGAGCAGATCCGCGCAGGAGGAGCATTAATTACATTAGAGCTGGTCTTAGGTATTCTGGAAGAAGCCGTTGATTCTTTGCCTAAAGATGAAGCAAAATACGTGCGTTTTGCCTTGGACATCGCCGCATCTGAAATGTATATTCCGGAAATAGATATGTATTATATTGGCCCTGAAGCTGCCGGAAATATCGATGGCTTGGTTGATAATGCGGGATTTACTAAATATAAATTAGAGCTTTTTAAAAAACATCCGCGTTTTATCTCTTGTGAGGATTGGGCAGATGAAGGAGAGATTGAGCATTGGAAGGACGCAGAGGCAATTATGGGCAATATGATTCAGATGGGAGATGATTTTGTTGTGTCGCGTCCTGACTTGGTTGAACAATACACCAAAATGGGGCTGATGAATGCGCATCTGCAAAAACCCAATCAATCAGCAGAAGAGTCAGTAGGCATTGCAGCAGTCGCAACAAGTCATTCTCTTAATAATGTAGTAGTTTTTTCCCACCGTGGCACTCGCAGTGCTCAGGAAGTTTATACTGCGCAAGCTGCTATCGGTATGGGAGCGTTTGCAGGTAAATGGACACTATGGGGGCCTGGCAGGGGCGCTTTAATTGCTGCAATGAATCAAGCAGAGGCGTTTTACAAAGCGTTAGGAATAAATGTTCCTTATCAAGGCGCTTTAGTCTTAGACCCCAATGGCACATACAAAGATGTTGGCTGGGCTAAGAGAGTGAGAGAAGAAATAAGCGCCAGTTCTTCATTGATGCAAGCATCCCAATATCCACCTATTTATTATTTTGGCAAATTTGTGGATAATATTGATAAGCTTTTGGCTAAAGGGGCAGCTATTATGAGGGAATTGCTTGGAGGCAAGGGCGCTAACTTGGCTGAAATGGCAAATGAGCTTGCTGCGGTGTTTAACGAAAAATTTAAAGACAAAGGTTTTACACTTAATGTCCCTCCCGGATTTACTGTTACTACTGAACAGACTAAGCTTTGGCGGGAACGCAGGGAAGAACTTTCTCTTGAGCAGGTAGCGCAAATGACCTTATTGCAAGAAGTTCATACCTCACTCGGAGAGGAACTGATTTCTGAACTAAAAAAGGCCCTTTCTTTGTTAGAAGAGGCAACAGGTAAAAGGTTTGGCGATATACTCAATTTGCCTTTACTTCTTTCTGTGAGGTCAGGCTCAAAAGAATCAATGCCCGGAATGATGGACACCATTCTCAATCTGGGTATAAATGACGAAATAGTCCTTGCATTAGCCAGGGCAACAAACGAAAGGTTTGCCTGGGATGCGTATCGCAGGTTCGTAGAGATGTTTAGCCGGACTGTTTTAGGTATAGAAGAGGATGAAAAGAAGGGCCTGGGTTTTAAATATATCCTGCAACACATGATCAGAGAGAAAGGTTACAAAGACGAATACGATTTTAAAGCAGAGGATTACAAGGAGCTCATTCCTTTATATAAGGCAGAGATTAAGCGCCAGGGCTTGCCGGAAATTCCGGATGACCCAATGGAGCAGTATCTCATGGCTGTTTATACGGTAATGAAGTCAAGTTTTAATGAGCGGGCGATGAGATATAGAGAAAAGTCAGGCCTGAAATTAGAGGATACCATGTCAGCGGTAAATATTTTACCAATGGTCTTTGGTAATATGGATGATTTTTCGGGGTCCGGAGTGGCGTTTTCAAGAGACCTGCAGACTGGAGAAAAAATTCATAATCTGGAATTTAATGTACGTTGTCAGGGAGAGGATGTTGTTTCCGGAAGGAAAAAAGGCCTTTCTTTGGAAGAACTTAGAAAACAATTCCCTCAGATGGCCGCAAATTTAGAAGCAATATTGGATTTTCTTGAGAATAGATTTAAGGATGTTCAAGATGTGGAGTTTACTTTTGAACATGATGCTAAAACCAACAAGACCAAATTATGGATTCTCCAAACAAGAAACGCCAAGCGTACTTCTCGTTCTGAGATAAAAACAGCAATGGATATGCTGTCTGAAGGGATGATAACCGACAAAGAGACAGTTTTAAAACGCATCACACCGGAAAAACTCATTGAGCTTTTTGTGGACCAGTTTGATAAGCAGGATAAGCAAAAAGCCTTAGCAGAAGGAAGGCTTCTTTCAAACGCTGGGCTTGATGCTTCTGCGGGGGCAGGTAAAGGCATCATTGTGCTTGACGCAGATATAGCTAAGAAAATGGATGAGAGAATTAAAAGCGTAAAGAAGCGCATTGAGAATGGCGAAACCGTAAGCGACGATGAAAGATTTTTTAAAGGAGTAGATTTGTACGATGTGGATGGAGTTGTTTTGGTTAGGGAGGAGACGAGCCCCGATGATTTAGGTGGGATGCTTGTTTCAAAGGCAATTTGGACATCAAGAGGAGGGCGCACTTCCCACGCTGCAGTAGTAGCCAGGCAATATGGCATTGCTGCGGTAGTTGGCGATGAAAATATGGTTCCTGATTTTGAGAAGAGAACCGTAACAGTATCCGATAACATTCCGGGTGGCTCTATCCGTAAAGTAGTCTTGAAAGAAGGAGATATAATTTCTGTTGATGGAACAGGCGAGGCAGGTAGGGGACAGGTGTTTGCGGGTAAAATAAAAACCCTTCCTTCTTCAATAATTATTGCCAGGTATAAAGAAACCCTGGATAGAGTAAGGGAAGCGATTAAGATATTAGAGGCTTGGCAGGTTGGCGCAAGCGCAGAATTACGTAGTGAATACGATAAGCATATAAAGGCATACAAAGCGCATATTGAGAAATATGAGAAAATGGAATTAAGTGAAGACGAAAAAGCTTTTTACAAGCAATATCAGACAGTCATGACCTGGGCTAATGAGTTGAGAAAAAATAAGCATGGGCTCGGAGGAGCAGCAAATGCCGAGACACCTTTTGACATATTTCTTGCTACTTTGTTGGGCGCCGAGAATTTTGGCTTGGTAAGAACTGAGCATATGTTTTCCGGAGATGGCAGGGAGCTAAAATTTCAGAAGTTTATTCTTGCCAAAACCCCAGAAGAGCGTCTGAATGCCCTGAAAGCGCTGTTGCCGCTTCAGCAGTCTGATTTTGAGCAGATATTTATTTTTGCAGACGGAAGGCCGGTAACTATCCGACTAATTGATCCTCCTCTTCATGAATTCTTGCCAAAAAGCATTGAGAAAATTATGGAACTGGCGCTGGCCATTAAATTCAGCGGCGAAGAGCTTGAGCAGAAACTAAAGTCTGCGAATGATGCATTGGAAGATTCCAAGGCAAAGAATTTAATCCTTAGCGAAGAAGAGAAAATTGAATTATTCGCTAAAGCCGCAGGATTATCGAATGAAGAATTTGTTTCTCGAATTAATGAGGTTAAGGCAGGTGTCAAGTTTCTCCATGAAGATAACCCAATGTTCGGGTCCAGAGGTTGCCGCTTAGGAGTTCAATTTGCCGAGATTATTGAGATGCAGGTAAGGGCAAAGTTTTTGGCCCTGAAAAAGGTTAAACAAGCTGGGAAGAACGTTGAGCTCCAAATTATGGTGCCTTTAGTTGGCAATGTCGAAGAGCTTTGGTTTACAAGAAAGATAGTTGAGAAGATTGCCAAAGAAGAAGGTATTAAAAGAGAGGATTATTTATTCGGCACTATGATTGAAATTGTGGCCGGAGCCGAGAACATCGATGAGATAGCAAAAGAAGTTGATTTTATTTCCTTTGGGACAAATGACAAAACTCAAGGGGTACTTAAAATCAGCCGCGATGACGGTAAAGAGTGGTTAAGAATAGCTCAACTGACGGAAATCTTTGAAGATGACCCATTCGTTACTTTGTCTCCGGAAGTAGCCTTATTCATTGAGAGGGTGGTTACGCAAGCACGAAAGGTCAATCCCAAGATAAAAATAGGCATTTGCGGCGAACACGGGGTAGATATAAAGTCGATTAAGAAATACTTATCGGTTTTCGGATTAGATTATGTTAGCGGAAGCTCGCGAAAAGTGCCTGGCGCATTACTTGCTGCAGCTCAAGTGGCAGGGGAACCAAAAGAAAAAGGCGAGGTTGAAAAAGCTGCAATTATAAGGGAGGACAGAACAATTCCGGTTGCGCAAGAAGCTAAAAGAATGGTTGTAACAGTAAGAACTGATAGACCAATAAAGACAGACAATGCCATTGGGATGATTGAGACAGAGTCTGCGTTATTGAATAATGAGATTCGTTTTGAGATTCAAAAGTTTCTTTTGGATAAGAGCGCTGGTGACGAAAGGATGGTTCTTCTTGTTCGTTATTTTTCTCAGTACATCAAAGAAATTGCCAAGCCAGGCGAGCATTTCTCTATAAAGTTTCCTGACTTGGCATTAGGGGATATTTTTAAGTACAAAACACAGCAAGAATTTGATGGGCTAGTCAAATATTTATCTAACGAATTGAGAATTAGCGAAAACGACGTGATTGGGGGAATTAAGAAATTCAATGAGGCAAACAATGCCATTGGGACGCGCGGCATGCGAGCATACTTATTAAAAGACATTGCTCCTTTGTATATTGCCATTGCACAGGGCGCATTAAAAGCTGCTAAAGAAAATGGCACTAGAAATGTTGATTTTATTTTGCCCTTCCTGGTTAATGGCAGTGAAGTCAGGGTAATACTGGATGGTTATAAAAATGAGAAGGGAGAAAGGTTAGTTTATTCGCTCCGGGAAGCTTTGCAAAAGTTTGACGGCGCAGAAGGAGTAAACTATCGTTTCGGTGCAGAAATTCAAACACCAGCTGCCGCTGTTACAGCAAAAGATATGGCTAAACATGCGGATTTCCTTGTTATTGATGTGAAAAAACTGACAGAAGCTGTTTGGGCAGCTTTTGAAGGTGATGCGAAAAGAGAGAGTGGGTTTTTTGATGCATATATGGCTAATGGTATATGGGATAGTGATATCTTTGTTTATGCGCCAAAGGAGGTAAAGCGCCGCCTTATACCAGAGGCAATAAATAGTGCAAGGTTAACAAAACCAGGATTTGAAGTAAGAGTAGTTACTAACTCTAAAGATAAGGCTATGATTAATCTATCTCAGGAATTAGGGGTAAACTCTTTAATCGTTACACCGGAAGACGCTCAACTGACAACTGTTCAGATTGCTGGTTTAGAAATCAATTCCGCTCCTTCATCAGCATCGAGTGGTATCATAGGCAACCCAGGCGGTATTGACTTCCGCTCTATCCCGATGCTCACCAAGCCTATGGGAAGCTTATCAGGCTTAAGCTTTAACCTTCCCAAGGTAAGCAGTAGTGCTCTGGCAAAGATTAACCTTGAAAAAGAATACGCAGATATCCAGAATATGCTTAAGGCAGGAATCATCCCTTCAGGCGAACGCTTAAAGGAGTATGTGGCTGCCTGCTACTACAAGGGAGAGCTCTCCAGCCATATGGAAGAAATAGTTACCTGCCTGGTAGAAATCTTCCGCCTGGAAGAAGAAAATGTCGTTACCGCAGATAATGCTACCAAAGAAGTAATGCTTATTTTGGACGTAGCTGCTTAGTTAAAAAGAGTTAGTTTCAAAACGGCAAGCGGGTTTATAATCTGCTTGCCGTTTTTTTATTTGCATTAATAAGTTATTGACATCAAAGAGGTTTTGTGTTATAAAAATTAAAACAGTTAACAGAAGGGACATGGACAAAAAAGATATTTACGAGCATCTGGCCAAGATTTACCTGGATGCCTCTTCAAGAAAATCAAAGAAATCAGCTTTACGCACTAAGTCTTTTAAGAATATAATTATCGTGGCTGTTTTCTTCATTCTGGGCGCGGGCCTTGCTTTATTCTTTAACCTGCGCAAGGATAAAGGGTTTGATTCGGAAGTGGCATTGGTTTTATGCGCTGACCCCGTGAAGATAAATTTTCACTTTGACCCCGCCAAAAAAGAAATTTTCTCCTTAGATTTAAATAAATTAAATTTGATTAATTACAAGGCATTAGGCTTTTCCCTTAAGAACGCAACCAAAAAAGACAGCATCTCTTTACGCGTTGAGTTTGCCAGTGCCTTCAAAGAGCACTCCGAAATTTACCTGGAGAAAATCCCTTACAAATGGCAGGATTACAAAATTGACCTTTCTGCTTTTAAGAACATCAGCGATTGGTCAGAGATGCAGGTCCTCGCATTTATTGTGGAGGAATGGAACTCAAAAGAAAAAAACGGGATAGTTTATTTGGATAATGTCAGGTTGTTAAAATAAGAAAGGAGACCTGTTATGCGCATTATGTCCATAACAAATCAGAAAGGCGGTTGCGGAAAAACTACTACTGCAATAAATTTAGCCGCGTCTTTGGCCTCTAATGACAGAAGAGTTTTATTAATAGACCTGGACCCGCAGGCGCACGCCACACTGGGCTTAAATATAAATTCTGACTTAAGCATATATAACGTCCTTTCAAAAATGACCAATAAAAAAGCCGCCCTTTCGGGTATCATTAAGAACGTAGATACTAATTTTGATATTGCGCCCTCAAGCATTATCTTAAGTACCCTAGAGCAGGAATTGGCAGGGGAGATCGGAAGGGAATCTCGGATGTGGGATACCCTGAATAATTTTAAGGGGGATTATGATTATATCCTGGTTGACTGCCCGCCAAACCTGGGGATACTTACTATTAATGCTATCCGCGCGGCAAGCGAAGTAATCGTTCCGGTTGAAGCGAGCCGTTTTTCACTTGAGGGCTTAGGCCAGCTGATGGGCATAATAGAGCTGGTAAGAGACAGGCTTAACCACGATGTAAACTTTCGCATTTTAGTGAGTAACTTTGATTCTCGCCTTCGCCACTCCTTTAAGATGCTTGAGCGCATAAAAACCAGCTTCAAGTATAAGATGTACGATAACATTATCCATGTAAACGTTAAACTAAAGGAAGCCCAGAATGAGGGGGAGCATGTTTTTAATTATGATAAATACAGCCGCGGGGCAAAGGACTATTTTAGCCTCTCCCGGGAGATAATTATGCAGGAGAAAGAGCCGCCTGCTATTATGCCGCGCCTGGAAAAGAAGATGAAACAGATTCTGAAAGAGAGGCTTCCGGGCTTAAACCAGGTGGTTTTTTCTGTCGCCGCTCCCGAAGCAAAGGAAGTGTATCTGGCAGGGGATTTTAACGGCTGGAAGCTTGATAGAGAAAGTCTGATGCAGAAGGAGAGCGGGACCTGGAGAAAGAGGATAGGCCTTGCCTCAGGGAAATACCGCTATCGTTTTGTCATTGACGGGAAATGGTCCGAAGACCCTAGTAACCCGCTTTCCGAAACAAACCCTTTTGGCTCGACAGATTCGCTTATTGAGGTCAGCCAGCATCATAAAGGATAAATTATGCCAGTGCAGGAAAAAGAGGTCCAGGAAGGTAAGTTTTTTGCGGCAATTTCATACATAACCTTTTTATGCATAGTAAGCCTGGTCCTGAAAAGAGAAAACAAGTTTGCCCTTTTTCATGCCAAGCAGGGGCTGGTGCTTTTTGTATTTGAAGTGGTAAGCTTTATCCTTTCGGTAATACCTCTTCTGGGATGGTTTATGCGCTCTTTCGGGTTCGTAATATTTGTCCTTGTTTCAATGTGGGGAGCGTTTCAGGCATTAATGGGTAATTACAGCCGCCTGCCTTTGGTTTCTAATATTGCGGATAAGGTGATTCTCTGATAGTTTAGCAGGGGGGAAGCCATGGTTAAAAAGAGAAAACCAGTAAAAAGAAGAGCCACAAAGGCACAAAGACACAAGGCCACAAAGAAAGTCAAAAAAACAGGGCTTAAAAGGAAGCTTGCAAAGAAGAAACCGGCAATTAAAAAACCGGTCAAAGCTGCTGCCAAAGCCAGAAAAGGCCTTATTGGCGTAGTGACGCATTATTTTCCCCAGGTAAGGGCTGCGGTGATTAAATTAAAGACCGGCCTTTCTATGGGTGATTACATAAAGATTAAGGGCCACACCACGGATTTTACTCAGAAAGTAACCTCTATGCAGATTGACCGGGTGGATATAGAAAAGGCAAAAAAAGGCCAGGAAATCGGCTTATTGGTAGATTCGCGGGTCAGGCAGAATGACGAGGTCTATAAGGGGTAAAGAAAACAACGATTGGAGGAGAAATTAAATGAGGCTTTCAGAAATTGAAAATAAGGCAAGGAACTTAGGTTTGAAGGAAACGCGGATGCTTTCGCGTAAGGAGCTAATTCAGGCTATTCAACGCATAGAAGGAAATAATGTTTGTTTCGGTAAGCCTTCTTGGGATTGCAGCCAGCATAATTGCTGCTGGAGGCTGGACTGCGTAAAATAAAAAGGATGGATAAATGAAATATAGGTGCCAGATTTGTGATAGAGACATAGATGATTTTGCCAGCATTGCCCACGCCAAAGCCGAAGAATACCTGATTGAGCTTATTCGGCGCGATCATCCGGAATGGTCAAAGGATGAGAAAACCTGCCATAAATGCCTTGAGTATTACCGCAAACTCGTTAAAGAAAACGAAGTCTAATTCTGAGTATACACCCAAAATAAATAGGGCGTTAAAAGTAAGTAAGTCTAAGTAAATGAGCTTACGAGGAAGGCATAAGAAACAAAGGATAGTATCCGCTAACCCAAAAATTACCCAATTTAGCCCCAGGGGTAAGCCTGGTAGGCCGGATGAAATCACTTTAGGCATGGATGAGTATGAAGCCATCCGGCTGGCTGACTACATAGGAAACAGCCAAAAGGAGGCAGCCAAATCCATGCGCATTTCCCAGCAAACCTTTAGCCGCATCTTAAAACAGGCCCGCAAAGCTTTAGCAGATAGCCTGGTAAACGGCAAATCCATCCATATCCAACCCGACATTCCCAATTCACCTTAGCACCTGGTGTAAAGCTGTTCGGACACCTGATTAAAGACAAAAAAGTCGCCAAAAAAGGCTAAATGGCAACTTCCTATAATGTATATTATGTTAACTTGGCTATATTGAGAGAATTACTCTAAGGCTTTGGTATGTATTGAGTTATATATATTAGGTATTTTCCTGTGGAAAAGCCAAATTTGATTTACTTCTTTTTACCGGGTTTTTTTAAGGGTTACATTAAGATGCAGTCCTTAACCTTTTAGGCATCTTCCGGGTCAAGGTAACTTGGGCAGGATAAATAGTGTTTTCTCCATAACAGGCATTAATCCGGTCAATGGTTTTAAGGAGTGCCTCCCTCCTTTTTTCCTCCTTCAGAAGAGGCGAATAACTGTTTGAGAAAAGATTGCTGCAGGTTACCCCCAGAGCCCTTATTTTAGGGCTTTTTAGGCTCATCTTTGCCATTATTCTAAGGCATCTGTGGTAAATCTCATAACCATCATCAGTCGGTTCTCTAAAGGTCTTTTGGCAGTTAAAATTGCCTATTTCCGGGCTATTCAGCCAAAGATGCGCAGTCTGTGAGCCTAAATCTTGCTGCCTGAGGCGCTCTGCAACCATATCTGATAAAAGCCTTATCCAGGCGCGGATAAACCCCGGGTTTTCCGTAGCCCATGGCAAGGTATAGGAATGGCCTATGGATTTAGGTTTATCTTCCTCTATGGAGTTGGTTTTTAGGCTTTCAGAAGCATGCAAAGATAGATGAAAATTAAGCCCTACCTTACCCAGGTATTCTTCTAAGAAATCCGCTTCTTTTTGGTATAAATCCAGGCAGGTATTTATCCCTAATTGCGTTAGGACTTGGGCAGTGCTTTTACCTACTCCACAGAGCTTCTCGACTGGCAGCTTAGAGAGGGTTTGGTTAAGATTTTCCTCTGTAAGCAAGCATATGCCGTTTGGCTTGTTTATCTTGGAAGCTAATTTTGCCAGAAGGCAGTTTTTGGCTATACCTATGGAAGCGGTAATATTAAATGTTGAGTATATGCTTTCCCGTATTTTTCCGGCCAATTCTTGGGCGCCGGGGCTGTCACCTGTATCCATCTGAAACTCATCTATAGAGGCATAGAATACCTCAAAACCGTATTCTTTGAGCATCTCAAAGATTTGCTCTGAGGTCCAGATGTATTTTGACTGCTCTGCCGCGACAAACTCAAGGCTTGGGCAGAGCTTAAAAGCCTCAAAAGACGGCATCCCTGAATCAATGCCAAGGGCCTTAGCTTCGTAGCTTGCAGCGCAGACTACTGTGTGCAATTTACTGTTACGCGAGCCGACAATCAGGGGCTTACCCTTTAGATAAGGGTTAATCGCCTGCTCAATGGAGGCAAAAAAGGCATCCATGTCGATGTGTAGAATCATCGCTTTATTGAATTATCTTATCCAGGCGCCAGGAAAATGTCGAATTATTAAAGGAGATTTGGTAAAGGTTAAAACCGCAAGCTACGGAAAAATAAGAAATGACTTCCCGTCCGGAGCGCTCCTGCCAGTTGTAGGTGACTTTTGTTATTTTGTACTTCTTATTATTCCAGATAAAGAGCCTGGGATAGAGCTTTGCCTGTTGAAAAAAGGCCATAACTGCGATTTTTTCGCTAAGGCCATCGGGGTTATTATGATCCGCGTCTTTCTGCGGGATATGCCTGTCCCAGCGCGCCTTAGGGTTGAATCCGGATTGCGGCATTTTAATATTTCCTGATTATGGTAATTAGTTTTCCAATAACGGAGAAATCTTTGTGAATGGCAGAATAATTCTTATTAGCCGGTTCAAGGAAGTATCCTCCGGGCTTGCGTTTCAGGCGTTTTAAGGTCGCCTCATTATTATCCAGAAGCGCGCAGACAATATCGTTATTTCCCGCCACGTGTTGTTTCTTGATTATGGCTATATCGCCGTCCATAATCCCTGCT
>JBFMBZ010000073.1:0-3852 GCA_040754615.1 Candidatus Omnitrophota bacterium
GGAATTGATGAAAAGACATGCCTAAACGCGCCGATATCAAAAAAATCTTAATCATCGGCTCAGGCCCGATTGTGATTAGCCAGGCCTGCGAATTTGATTATTCCGGGACCCAGGCCTGTAAAGTCCTAAAAGACGAAGGCTTTAAGGTTGTCCTGGTAAATTCAAACCCCGCCACAATCATGACTGACCCCGGGCTTTGCGATGCAACTTATATTGAGCCGATAACCGTAGAATCGATTGAAAAAATCATCGCCAAAGAAAAGCCGGATGCGTTATTGCCTACGCTCGGGGGCCAGACTGCTTTAAATACCGCAGTGGAGCTTGCCGAGAAAGGAATATTAAGACAATACAAAGTTGAAACTATAGGGGCAAATATCAAAGCCATAAAAAAAGGCGAAGACCGCGAACTTTTCAAAGAGGCGATGATAAAGATCGGCCTGGATTTACCTAAAAGCGGCAAGGCCTACAATTTAAAGCAAGCCTATGACGTGGCCTTAAAAATAGGATTTCCTTTGATTATCCGGCCAAGCTTTACTTTAGGCGGGACAGGCGGAAGCGTTGCTTATAATATAGAAGAATTCAGGGAACTGGCAAAGCATGGCCTTGAGGCCAGCATGATCAGCGAGGTCCTTATTGAGGAGTCGGTAATCGGCTGGAAGGAGTTTGAATTAGAGGTAATGCGGGATTTGAAAGACAATGTGGTAATTATCTGCTCTATTGAGAATTTTGACCCCATGGGCGTCCATACCGGAGACAGCATTACGGTTGCCCCTATCCAGACTTTGACGGATAAAGAATACCAAAAGATGCGGGATGCCGCGATTGCCTGTATTAGGGAGATAGGAGTTGAAACCGGAGGCTCTAATATCCAGTTTGCCGTGCACCCGGATACGGGCAGGATGGTGATTATTGAAATGAACCCGCGGGTTTCAAGAAGCTCTGCCCTTGCCTCTAAGGCAACGGGCTTTCCCATTGCCAAGATTGCCGCGAAATTAGCAGTGGGATATACCCTTGATGAAATACCTAACGACATAACCAGGGAAACCCCGGCCTGTTTTGAGCCGGCAATTGATTATTGCGTGGTAAAAATCCCGCGTTTTACCTTTGAAAAATTCCCTTCTGCGGATTCTCACCTTACCGTTTCCATGAAATCTGTAGGCGAGGCAATGGCCATCGGAAGGACTTTCAAGGAAGCCCTGCAAAAGGGCCTGCGTTCTTTAGAGATAAAAAAGTTCGGCTTAGAGAGCGCGCTGTTTAACAATGCGAAAGATATAAAAATAAATAACGGGCTCTTAGATAAGGTTTATCAGAAACTAAGGGTGCCCAATGCCGAAAGGATTTTTTATATCGGGGATGCCTTGAGGATGGGGATTAGCATAGAAAAAATATTTGAATTGACCAATATTGACCCGTGGTTCCTGCACAACATCAAAGAAATTATTGATTTGGAAAAGGAAATTGCCAGGAATAAGGCCAATTTAAATAAAGAGGCTTTTCTTAAGGCAAAAGAATTCGGCTTTAGCGACAGGCAACTGGCTAAATTGTTAGGCAAGAAAGAAGAAGAGGTTTCTGGCTTACGCAAGTCCTACGGCATAAATCCTGCATATAACCTCGTGGATACCTGCGCCGCAGAATTCAAGGCCTTCACCCCCTACTATTATTCTACTTACGAAAGATAGGTTTAGTATTCCTCCCAATCGGGAAAATGGGGCAGGTTTAGAAGAATAAGAGCAGAAGACCCACTTTCCCGAACAACTTGGAAACTGTTTCTATTAAATGAAGTTGACAGTCATAATAACATATGGTAATATATAAAAAAATTTGAGAATTAAACAAGGAGGAAGGAAATGGCGGAACAGGGATATTGCGTAAAGTGCAAAGGCAAAAAAGTAATGAAGGACGAGCAAAAAGTCACGATGAAAAACCAGAGGCTTGCGGTAAAAGGCAAATGCCCGGATTGCGGTACGGGCATGTACAGGATTCTCGGGAAAAAATAGTCTTCTTAAGGGAGGTGGGTCGCTTATTTTAGAACCGAAAAAAATAGCATTCCGAATTGCAGCAGTCGCTAAGGAAAAGAAGGCTAAAAAAATAGTCATACTGGATATGCAGAAAGTATCGGACTTCTGTGACTATTTTGTAATCTTAAGCGCAAGCTCGCTGCGCCAGGTGAATGCGCTAGGCCAGGCAATAGAAGAAGACTTAAATAAACACAGAATAAAATCTCTCTCAAAAGTTTCTCCTAATGATGAATCGGGATGGGTGGTGCTGGATTATGCGAGCGTCATCGCCCACATCTTTTATGAGCCCTTGAGAGAGTTTTATTCTTTAGAGCGCCTCTGGTCTGACGCAAAGAAATTAAGGATACGTAAGGCCCAAAGCTAAATAATAATTTTTCCTCGCAAGTTTTCCTTTCAAGGTTCTTTATCTGCCAATCCGGTTAAAATAAAGATGGGAAAAGATATCCAGCATGCCCTTATATCAATAATCCAGCAAGCGCTTAAGGAACTTAAATTAAACGCACTTCATAAAGAGCCAATCTATATAGACCTTCCCGCAAATGCCAAATTCGGAGACCTCTCCACGAATATCGCTCTTGTGCTTAGCAAGGCAGCCAGGAAGCCCCCCGTTGAAATCGCACGCAGCCTCGCCGATCATATCAACAGGCAGTTAGAAAGAAGCTCGGTAAGAAGGCATATCGCGCAGGTCAAGGTTGAAGGAGCCGGATTTTTAAATTTTTATTTTAGCGAAGAGTATCTCTACGGGCAATTAAAGGCAATAGTGGTTAAAAAAGAGAAGCAGCTAAAGGTAAATTACGGCCGAAGCATGCCTGTTTTGCTTGAGTTTGTGAGCGCTAACCCCACCGGCCCATTATCAGTTGCGCACGCCCGCCAAGCGGCGGTAGGAGATGTCCTGGCAAATATTCTGGATTTTTTGGGTTTTAAGGTAAAGAGGGAATACTATCTTAATGACGAAGGCAACCAGATTAATATACTGGGAGAGTCCGTTAGATTACGAAGAGAAGAGTTAAACGGGGGGAAAACAGAGTTCCCGGAGAACCATTATCAGGGAGAGTATATATTTGATATCGCAAGAGAAGCAGGGGACCGCATTAAATCAGAGGATTTGGGAGAGTTTTCCGCAAATTACATCCTGGAGATTATCAAAAAAGAACTAGATGATTTTGGAATAAATTTTGATTACTGGTATTCCCAGAAGTCGCTGAGGGAGAGCGGAAAAATCAACAAGGCGCTGGATTTCTTAAAGAAAAAAGGCTATCTCTATGAGCAGGATGGCGCAACCTGGTTTAAATCTACGCAATTTCAGGATGACAAAGACAGGGTGGTAATAAAAAGCGACGGCTCTTACACTTATCTTGCCCCTGATATTGCCTATCACCTTGAAAAATACAAAAGAGGTTTTAAACGGCTGATAAACCTCTGGGGGCCTGACCACCACGGCTATATCAACAGGCTTAGGGCCGCGGTTATGGCCTTGGGCTATCCCCGGGATTCCTTATCTGTAGTTATCGTGCAGTTAGCTTCTATCTACAAGGAAGGAAAACTCCTTGAGATGTCTACGCGCAAAGGCCAATACATAACGTTACGAGAGGTACTGGATGAGGTGGGCAGGGATACTTCCAGGTTCTTCTTCCTGATGCGCCGTACTTCCAGCCACCTGGATTTTGATTTGGATATCGCCAAGAAACAGACTCCGGAAAATCCCGTATATTACGTGCAGTATGCTTATGCCAGGATTGCCAGCATTTTGCGTACCAGCCCTATAAAGCCAGGCAGGAATGCGGACCTGGAGTTACTTAAAGAAAAAGAAGAGTTAGGGCTGATAAAGAAACTT
>JBFMBZ010000074.1:0-20134 GCA_040754615.1 Candidatus Omnitrophota bacterium
AATCCGCGGGCTTCCTTGCGCCTACCTCATAAGAGGTAATTACGTTATGGAAGGCGTCAAAGACAGGAAAACTTCTCTTTAGGTAATCAAAATGCAGGATGTTTATATTGGAGAGGAGCGCAACCTTGTAACTGTTTTTTAGAATGTTGGCCAAATTGTAGACGAATAAGTTTTTCCGGCTAAGAAAGAAGATTTCGTTCCAGATAGGCACGAAGGTATCAAACTCTAGTTGTAAGCCCAGGGCCTCTTTTATCTTCAGGAAGAATTCCTGGGGCCTGAGCCTGCCTTCTTCAAAAAGGGCAGTGAGGTCAGAGTCAAAAAAAAGGCTGAATATACAGTCTTCTTTTTGCCCGGAAAACCTGGCTATGCGCCGCGCGGCGATTCTGTGGTCGAAATCAACCAGGACGTTGCCTAAGTCGAATATGATTGCGGATACACCGGCCATCCTTTAATTATCCTTCTCTTTGGGTTTTCTGAATAAATCCAGGAATCTGTCTTCATATTCTTTATAGACGCTCCATTTATCCAATTCTATTTTTAATTCATTGGCCTTGGCAACATCGCCCTTTGCCTGTTCAAAGAGTTTTTCAATTTTTTCTTTTATGGATACGGGCAGCTTAGTCAGCTGGCTTAAGGTCTTTTTAATTTTCTCTATTTCTTCTTCTCCTATGGGGTTGGTAGTCTGCGGGCCCAATTTCAGGTAATCAAGGAGCTTATTGATTTCTCCTTCCATAATATGCGCCTGTTCCGTAAGAGAAGCCAATTCAATGCGCAGGTTTAGTATTTTGTTTAAGGCAGCCAAAACCGCGGATGCCGCCTTGGGGTTTTCAATCTGAATGGTGTATAGGGGGATTTCACCCAAAAGGCAGAAGCCTTTAAAACCTTCACGCTTGGCAATGGCCAGAAACAGGCCGTTCATCCCGCTAATTTGCCCTTCGGAAAGAAGGTGAAACCCGAATTTTTTCAAACTATTGTTTAATTCCGCGGATGTTGCCGTAAACCATACCCCGGAATCCTGGGTGTGGTCTATGGGTTGCGGCATGGAGGCAAATCCGATTATCCATTCCACGCCAAAATTTTTGGCGACATGGATAATCTTTTGCGAATACTCTTCTGCCTTTGCCAGGTCAGGCTGGGCATTGCTTAAGAAAATTATCAGGTCATTCTTACCGGTTTTATTCTTCCAATAATAGAATTTACTCTGGGGCAACTCCGGCACTCTTAACACCCCCTCCTGTATGATGCTCCCGGTCAAATAAAAGAATTCTGCGGAATCAATCCTGGCAAATTCTTCGGCATGCAACTTTTCTATGAGATGGCTGGCTGCCTTAAAAGCCACCTCCCCCATGCCCGGCCAGGCAACTATAAGATGCGGGGATTTGAGTTTTATTTTTTTAATAATTTTCACGCCTTCCATATTACTCCTTTCACACGGGTGAACACCGCCCCATCTGCCCAGAAGGGCGCACTTGGCAATCCTTTATGCCAAGGTGCCGTAAGGGCGGGTGTTAAGTGCCAGGTGAACACCGGCCTAACCGCCCCACAGGGCGCACTTGGCAAACATTTATGCCAAAGTGCAGTAAGGCCGGGTGCTAAATGAACGCAAGAATTCTTCTAAGACTATGGCGCCCCTATAGAGATTGCTTATTCTTGCATACTCATTGCTCATATGCGCGCATCCCGAGGAGCCAAAACCGAAAGCTATTGCCGGGATTCTCTTCTCCTGAAAAAAAGTCATCACCGTTGCCCCTTCTGACCCTTTTATGCTGGCCCTGATTTTAAAACCCTGTAATGCCTTTTTAAGCGAAAGCACCAAAGGATGCCCGGGGCTGATAAAATAGGGCTGCTGGATACCCTCTATCTTAACCTTAAAATCAGAGGCATGCTTATGCGCAACTTCTTTTAACCTCTGTAAAAGGCTCTCTGCGCGCATGCCCGGTAAAAAACGCAAATCCAGCTCAAATTCGCACCAGTCAGCTACCACGTTAACTTTATCTCCGCCTTTAATTGTCCCTACATTAATCGTCGGGCCCTTAAGATACCTGCTTTTGCGGTAGGGAAATTTCTGGCTTTTTAATTCCCGGATGACCTCCATTGCCTTATCTATTGCATTAACCCCGCGCCAGGGGTATGCTCCGTGCGCACGCTTACCCAAAATCCTGGCCTTAAGGTGTATCAGGCCTTTTTGGGTAATTACTATATCAAACTCATCAGAATCGAGGATTAAGGCAAAGTCGGGTTTTAAAATATTCCTCTTAAGAAGCGGTAAAAGCCCTAATTCTGATCCGCTCTCTTCGTCGGCAGTGGCAGCAAAAATCAGGTCACAGCCCAATGCATATTTATTTTCTACAATGCTGTTTATCGCCTCTATGGCTACGGCAAGATTCCCCTTGCAGTCAGTAGCGCCCAGGCCGTAAATCTTGTCTTTAATAATCCTTCCGGAAAAGGGGTTTATCTTCCAGTTCATCCCCGCAGGCACAGTATCTAAATGCGGGCTGATGAGCAAAGACTTGGCCCTGTTTTCCCCTTTAAGCACGGCGATAATATTGGGCCGGCCTTTCTTGAATTCATATATTTTTGCATTTATCCCGAACCCCTTAAGGTATTTTTTCACAAATGCGGCAATCTCCGATTCCCTTCCCGGAGGGTTCTCGGAGTTTATGCTGATCAGTTTCTGGGTTAATCTTATCAGGCGCTTTTTATTGACCATGAATTAAAAACTGAGGTTTAGGCTGACAGAGACTGCTTCGCTATCAAGAAGCTGGCCTTCCAGATTAATCCATGCCTTCTGCCAAAGGCCCAAATCAAAACCAACAATTAATCCCGTGCTTTTAGTTAAATCCGACATTACCCGTTTTCTCTCTCCCGCGTTCCAGTGGATATAATCCAACCTGGACCATCTTACCCCCAAATAAGGAGTGGCTTTTGGCCAGTCATAAGAAGCCAAAAGCGAGAACTGCCAATCGTCCAAGATTGCCTGATGCTTGACATCTCCTATGTGGGTAGACTTTGGATGCACGCTGATATGCTGAAAGCCTGCAACCGCTTTTTTTCTCTCCCGCTCAAAAAACTTTATCCGAAACCCATAACCTCCGGCAAAGTTTGAGCTGTAATCTATCTCATCAGCGCCTTTCGGATGCTGTTTGATGTTGCCCGCACCCCCCTTTAAATCAATAGAAAGCCAATCAAAGACCCCGTAGGATAGAAGCAGGAAATGCTGCGTGCTTCTTACCTTGCCGAAGTCATTTTCCAGATATCTCTTAAAAACAGAGTGGGTCTGGAGCCCCCAAAAAGCTTCTTTTTTCTTGGGCATTCTTGTGCCGTAACAGGGGGCGGCGTAGCTGATAGTAACGAGTAACGCGTAACAAGCAACAAGCAATAAAGAAACCTTAAGGGCATATCTTATTTTAACGGGCAAATATCGCATTTGGGTTTAGCTTTACAACAGAATTCTTTGCCTAATTTTACTATTAACGCATGGTATTCGTTGAATAATTCTACATCTTTTTTTAGATTTTGCATGAAAAATTTTTGTATCTGGCCGTAGGAAGCATCATCCCTGATAAGTTTGTGACGCGAAAATATCCTTTTGGTATAGGCATCAACGACGAAAACAGGTTTTTCTAAGGCATAGAGCAGGATGGAATCGGCTGTCTCATTACCGATACCGTTTACGCTAAGCAGTTCTTCCCTGAGCCGGCCTGTTTTCTCCAAAGACATGTTTTTAAGGCGCAGCGTATAGCGGGATTTGAAAAAATCCAAAAAATTCTTAATCCTTGCGGCTTTAATATTATAGTAACCTGCCGGCTTTATCAGCGAGGCAAGGCGCCGGCGGGGAAGGCGCAGTAATCTCTCTGCATTCAGCAATCCGTCGCGTTTTAGGTTTGCGATTGCCCTGCTTACATTATTCCAGTTTGTGTTCTGCGTGAGGATCGACCCGATTATCACTTCAAAGGCAGAATCCGCCGGCCACCAGCCCTGTGGGCCGAAATACGCATGGAGTTTTTTGAAAATTGACAGCGGCTTCTTATTCAATCTTTAAACTGCAAGGGGTTATAATTGAGATAAGCAAAGAGGGCATAAGCTGTTGCTGATAAAGAGCCGGTACAGTTTCCTTTGGGGGTCCTCCAGCCGTGGCCCGTATCTACGAACTCAGCCGTAGCATAAGGAAGGCAACTCTCTCCCTGGCCGGAGGGAGAAGGGCTTGAGATAATCATATTGCAAAGTTCGGACAAATAACCTTGCGCTTTCAAGTTATACAACTTTGCTTTATCCGTTTCTTTCCTCTGATTATAATATTCACCCATTACCTTAAAAGCCAGAATCATCTGCGCTGTCCATTCCGAAGATATAACCGCGCCTCGTCCGGCATTGGTATCGGCAGAAAAATCAAAACCCTTTATCTTAATGCTTGTCCCGTCGGGCCGGATAAAGGCGGCCTCTACCAGGCACTCCTTTTCTGCAAATTCAATAATTTTATCGGGGTCCATCCCGGAAGTTTTTAATTTTTCCGCTCCGATAGCTGCTATTGACCAGGCATAAGTATCGGTGGCAATAGTAGCATCCCCTTTGCCGCGCTTGACGGGGATATCCTGCCGGTCATATGTGTGTTTAACCAGCCAGTCAAACGCCTTATCCCTGGATTTCTGGTATATCTCCTTTCTGGTAAATTCAAAAAGCATATTGAAAAAAGCATAGGCATCTAAATTGTGTTCCGTAGAATACCAGTTGTTTTCAGGCCCGCCCTTTATCCCGGATTCGGCATCCTGATTTTGCAGGTTAATCAGCTTAACGGCTATCTCTTCGGCAAGGCCTAGATAAGCAGCATCAGCTGTCTTCTTGGTATACTGCATCACGGCAATCCCCAGCCAGATATTCGGGCCACTATGCAACAGGTATTCCGCCGGCTCTCCGTCATCGGCATAATAGGCATTCATAAACCAGCCGTCTTTGCGTTTTGCCCGTCTTTTGAAAAAATCCAGTGTTTTCTTCGCCCTGGCGTTATCAGAAAAAAACGTAAAGGCCTGGATAGCCAATGCCTGGTCATAAGTAAAGGCCCACTTTGCAATATCGGAATCTCCCTCAAAACTCATCACCAGGCCGGTGCGGGGATTCTGACGGATTTTTATCCATTCATACATCTTTTCAAAATGAATCTCTTCTAAAGCCGCTCTTCTTTTATCCATCTGTTGAATCTCTGTCGCTGCCTCCTGCTCTTCGGATTCCAATTTCGCTAAACGCTCACTTAAAGTATTTCTTTGGCCGGTTAAATCCTGCACCAGATTTTTTAACCTCTCTGCTTCTTCTGCCTGCTCCTCCGCCTTAATCAATTCTTCTTCTGCGCTTTGTATACGCGCCTCTAACCCCTGCATTTTTAGCTCTGCGTCCTTCTTCTGCCCCTCAATCCGGGAGATCTGCTCCTGTGCCTCGTCTTTCTGCTGTTCAATCCTGATTAACTGCTGGGTGAGCGCGCGGTTACCTTCTATGAGCCTCTTCTGTTTTAAACTATTAACTACGATAACCAGAAATAATAGCAATATTACGGTAAAAAGCGCCGGAGCGAATAATCTTTTCGTTAAGGCATAACGGATAATTTTATTATTCTCTAAGGGCGCAATCTCCTCATAGGATAGCCCCATCAAGTATCTGCCGGGAAAATCCGGCAGCTCTTTAACCCAGGAAATCCCGGCTTTGGCTTTTACCGTCTTCTTTGAAAAAGGTATCTCTATCTGAAGCGATAAAAGGGCTGTGTGTGCATTTAATAAATCCAGGACCTGCGGCGTTAAATTATTCGCAAAAAGGCAAATGCCCCCTTTGCTTATGTTATTGGTGAAGCCCTGAAGCCACTCTGAAAGAGCGCTCCCTGAGCGCCTGTCAATAATGCAGAATTGGACCGGGAATACGGAATCTAAACGGATATACTTTCTTTGCTCTTTTTCTATGGAATACTCTTCGGGCCGCATCCTATTCTACCTTCTCCAGGACAATCCTCTGCTTAATCTTTTTAGCCAGTTTTTCCAAATAGTTTTTGAATTCCGGGTATTCTGATTCCGGGATGAACGCCTTTTTTAGTTCAACTTTCTGGCTGAAGTAAATATTGTTTCCGCTATAGCCGTAGTCTACCACTAATTTTATCCAAGGGCTGTCTTCTGTCAAGCCCTGCGGCAGGTATTTTACTTTAAAATTTCCGGGTATTTCCAAGCTTAGTTTAGTTTCTTTGCTGTCTAAGATGCTGAAGTCTATCGGGTATTTGCGTTTTTCCTTGGCCACGAGTGAGGCATCCGCGCTGGTCAACTGCGGCATTATGCGCAAAGGGCCGGCAGTTGTAAAATACTCAGGCCCCCTAAAAGCATATCTTAATACCACCGGCTTATTTAAATCCTCTACATTCATTATATCGTAATTAATCAATTTTGCACCAATAGAAATTTCCTGTATTTTCTCGCTGAGGGCCTGCTGAATCAGTTCCGGTTGAGTGTATAAAAGCCAGTAGCGCTGCGCCTGGTCATAGATACCTGAAGATCCCACTGATTTTTGCGCATCTATCGTTTCATCATCGTTAACCTTTAATTTTAATTCCTGTTTTACCAGGTTATGGCTTGCCGGATACAGAGGGGTAGAGAGTATCCGGTAATTTTCCTTATCAACCAACAGGACCTTGCGGCCCTGGTCACCGGAAGGCAGGTCCCCGAAAGAACAGGTTTCTGCCGTAGGGTCAAGGAAGACAATCCCGCTTTCCAGTAATACGGCGGCAATGCAGTGGTTAAAGAGCATCGACGGAAAATCTTCGTTTAAATCGTAATAATCTTTCGTCGGGATAAGCACGGGGTAAGCTGAAAACCCGGCTTCCCTGAGCATGGTAACCAAAAGTATTGCCTGGTCTTTACAATCTCCGTATTTATTCTTGAAGATATCGCAGGCATGATGCGGCTCGTAGCCTGCCTGGCCGTATTCAACGGCAACGTAACGGATTTCTTTCGCGCAAAAATTATATATTGCCCTTATTTTCCCTTCTGCGCCTCCTGCCTTTGTAAGCTCTTTTACCTTATTTTTTATGGCGGCATCCGCATTTATCTTGTCTTGCGATAATTTGCTCCACCAGTCATAAATTTCCTTCCAATCATTAAAAGTAGAAATAAGCATCGCGGGGTTTATCATCGCTGGCCCCGGCATGCTCGGCTCAGGGACAATCTGCGGTATATTTTTGAAAGACCAGCGGTAAGATAGCATCCCGTTATGCTCTTTGATATCCGGCGACAATACTGCCCCGAAATCATTGTATTTTTCATTAATGGACTTGATATGCAGGGGCCTTTCCTTTGGCGTGCTGATAGAAAAATCAGCATGGATAAGCGGCTCCGAGCCCTGTAAAGGATAAGTCAGCACAAATTCTTTCTTGTTGATTAATTCATTGCGGTAAATCCTGACCTTGTATTCTATGCAGGAGGAGCCGGCGATTTCGGGGAAAGAGATGATAAAAACCCTCACGTTGCTATAGAGGGGGAAATTTAAATATTTTGATACGTCCCTTATGTGGCGGCTTCCGACATCAACAATGGTGCCGTCTGGCTTTATGGTCCGCGCATATTCCAGCTCTACCTTCTCATAAGTAGAATCATACTCGATTTGGGTCTCGGAAAAAGCCTCCTTGCCCCGCTCATTGAGAATCTTAATAAGGTAATGCAGATAAGATACCTGTTTATAGTCCGGGCTTACCTCTATCCTCTCATCACATGAAAGGATCAAAGCGCCTGCCTGCGGATACTGGCTGGCTGAAGGGGCGCGGGTTAAAGCCCTGTAAATATCGGGGCTTAAATCCTTTATATGCTTTGTGCCTGATTCTTTCTCAATAGCATTAATGCGTAATGTCGCATTAGCCAGGCATGTTTTATCTTTTATCTTCTTATAAACCCCTAAGGCCTGGTCAAAGAGGTTAAGTTTTTCATAAGTCATGCCCTGATAATATAGATATTCATCGTCGCTGGGGGAATTTTTATTAAAAACCTCCAGGGCGTCGGTAAAATTGCCCAAATGGTAAAAAGAAATACCCAGAAGCTTTGCTGAGCCTTTTATATCTGTTTTTCTTAATTCCTGGGAGGCCTTTTGAAATTCCCCGTGCGAGAAATAAAGCCTGCCTAATTCAAAATGGAGCCTCTCTAAGTCTTTTCCTTCGGCAATCAGGCGCTCGTAGCCTTCTACTGCCTGCCGGTAATAATTCTCGGCTTTTATGGCAGCGCCCTGGGCTGACTCAACTTTATTTTTGATAGCGCAAAGAGAAGGCAGAGGCAGAAGAATAGTTGCCAAAAGCACGAAAAAAAAGCTTATTAGCGGTTTAACCTTTGGGTTATTATTGATATCTGTAATGCGCATTACAGGCTCCTTCTCCTGAAACCATACAAGGCCCAACCGGATTATCCGGAGTGCAGGCCTTGGCAAATAAAGAGCACTCAGAAGGAATGATTATTCCTTTTAAAATATCGCCGCACCGGCATTTCGTTTTACGCTCTAGCGCTCTCCTGCCGTTTTGTTTCAGGCAAAATTCTTTTTCAGCATCGAATCTAGAAAATTCATTCCTTATAACCAGTCCGCTCTTCGGCAACTCTCCCAAACCCCTCCAGAAAACAGCTGCCTCTTTAAAAACAGAGTACATTATTTCTCTTGCCGTGGGATTACCGGAATTCTTGACCACGCGGCTATATTGGTTATCTACCCTGGGGTGATTGGTAGTTATCTGCTTCAATAGCAAATAAACGCCCTCTAAAATATCTACGGGCTCAAAGCCTGCCACGCAGCATGCCAGGCCGTATTCTTTAGGGATGAATTCATAGGGTTTGGTGCCGATGATGGCAGAAACATGCCCCGGGCAGAGAAACCCGTCTAAACTTAAAGCCTCATCCTCCAGCAAATACCCCATTGCCGGCGGGATTAATTTTAGCGAAGAAAGGAAAAAAAGGTTTTTTATCTTTGCATCTTTTGCTGCCAAGATGCTTAGGGCAATAGTAGGAGCGGTAGTCTCAAAACCGACTGCTAAGAATACCACTCTTTTATGCGGATTAAGTTTTGCTACAGCCAGAGAATCTAAAGCCGAATAAACCATGCGCACATCAGCAGACTCTGCCCTTATTTTTTCCAGCGTAGAATTTGTCCCCGGGACACGCAACATATCTGCGAAAGTAATGGTAATTACATCCTTTTCCTGCGCCAACCGGATTGCCAAATCAATATAGTCCTGGTGGCTTACGCACACAGGGCACCCCGGCCCGGCTATAAGACGGATATTCTCCGGGAGAAGCTTCTTTAAGCCAAACCTGCGGAAGCTCTGCGTATGCGTGCCGCAAACCTCCATAATGTTTATTTTGCGCCTTGGCGTTATGCCTTTTATTTCCTGAGCAAACCTCTTTACGAGGTCTTTATCGCGGAACTCATCGACGTATCTCATTTATTAAGCCTAGGGTCTCCTTTGCCTTTTGTTCTGAAAGTACCTGAATAGCAAATCCGGCATGGACGATGACATAATCGCCGACTTTCACATCGGGCAGCATCTGGATATTGATGGTCCGGGTAAGCCTTCCTGATTGGACCTGGGCAAACTCGCCCTTTTTGTTTTTAACCCGCATGGGGATGCCTAAACACATATCTAACTCCCTGCATTTGCAATTGCCGCTTGCCCTAAAGAGAGGCTTAAGTCGCTGGAGGATAACTTCTTATGCCTGGCTACCGTAAAGCCGTTTCTATATAATAAATCTAAACTTAAATTTAGCAAAAGGTTATTTTGGAATACCCCTCCGGATAACACTATGAGATTAAGCCCTGTTTTCTTCCTTAATTTTATACAGACACGGCTTATCATTTCAGCAACTGTTAAATGGAAGGAATAAGCGATTCTTTCTTTGGGTGCTTTTTGAGCCAAATCCCGGATTATCCCTTTAAACATTATAGCGGGATTAATAATATACATCTCGCTATTTTTTTCCAGGCTAAAATCATAGCCTCTTACTGCTGCATTGCATCGACAGGCTAATTTCTCCAGGCTAATAGCTAACTCTGCCTCAAAACCTGCCTTGAGTTTAGACAGCACTAAACTTCCCACCGCATCAAATAAGCGGCCCATGCTACTGGTTAAAGGGCAATTAAAAGCACTGACGTGCATCCTTTTTAAGACGCGCCATTTTTCTTTATCAATCCCTCTGACTAAATCTACTGGTAAATCAAATAATTTCTCTTTATAAACCTGGCCTAACCATGCCCCTGCTACCCTCCATGGCTGGAGTATTGCTCTCTCCCCTCCTAAAAGAGGGACCTCTTTTAAATGCGCAAGCCTCGTAAAGCTCCTGTAATCGCAAATTAGAAACTCCCCTCCCCAGAGAGCATTGTTTTCTCCTAAGCCTGTTCCGTCAAAGGCAACGCCGATTACTTTTCTGTTTGCCAATCCATTCTCGGCCATACACGATGCAATATGGGCATGGTGATGTTGGACAGGCGGCCGGTGGCAGGCGACCGGTGGCAAGCTTAAGGCAAACTTCGTTGACTGGTATTCGGGGTGCAAATCATAGGCAATTACCCTGGGTTTTTTACGCAGGAAATATCCCGCATCTTTTTCAAAGGCCAAAAGATCTTTCAGGTTGGCCAAATCCGGATGCGGCCGGCTAAGATAAGCATAATTACCTTTTGCAAAACAAACCGTATTTTTTGTATGGCCTCCCAAGCCCAGAACCGGCCTTTTTATCCTGAAAGGGAGTTTTATTTTTTTAATATCCATAAATATTGGCTTAAAAAATGCCTTGAGAGCCTAAAATTATTTATGCTTCTACCAATCTTTATTCCCTGGACTGCGGCTAAAGGCATAACGCCCAGTAAAGAATTAGTCAGGAAGGCTTCATCAGCCCCGAATAAATCCCTGGGCAGCAATTTGGTTTCATAGGTTTTTATCTTATTCTTCCTGGCTAAATCCAATACTACTTTACGCGTAATCCCGGGTAAGCAAGGGGACTCTAGAGCCGGAGTGAATAAAGCCCCTTCTTTTACGAGAAAAAGGTTACTGCGGCTTGCCTCGCAGATATAGCCCTGGTTATTCAAGATAACCGCTTCATCAAAGCCTCTTTTTCTGGCGCGGTTAAGGCTAAGCTCATAAATAATACGGTTAGTGCTCTTTATCCGGCCTAACCAAGAATTACCCTCTTGGCGAAACTCAGAAAAAACAGCGGAAAACCCTAATTTATATTTTTTAACCGGATAGGGATGATATCCTCTGGCAGATAGCAGGGCCACTGAGCCTTTTTTAGCCTTCCATAAAGTCAACCTCAGATAAACATCTTCTAAGCCGGTCAGGAGAGCGGCTTTTTTAATAATCTCTTTTAACCTGGGGTAACTAAATTGCGATTTTATCCCAAGAAGGCCGCAGGAAGATTTTAATCTGTTGAGGTGTTCGTTAAGATAGACGATATTCCCTTTATATGAGCGCAGGGTTTCAAACACGCCCAGGCCCGACAATATTCCCGGCTCAGAAAAAAGCGCCTCTACGTTTTCTTTTCCTGTAAATTCTCCGTTAAAGAAAACTACCTCTTTGGCCATACCTTGCGTTTTAATAAGCATTTATTACTTGAACCATTGCCCTGGATTTGACAATTGTCTCTTCGTATTCCTTGATAGGCACTGAATCGGCGACAATTCCTCCCCCGGCTGCGAAATAAACCTCTTTTCCTTTTTTTAAAATAGTCCGGATTAATATGTTGAAATCCATCCCTCCGCAAAAGCTAAGATACCCCAGGCAGCCGGTATAAATAGAGCGCCTGTGCGGCTCAAGCTCTTCGATTATCTCCATCGCCCGTATTTTCGGGCAGCCCGTAACTGAACCGCCGGGGAAAGCAGCTTTTAAAAGGTCTATCCTGTCTTTATCGGCGTGCAATCTTCCCTCAACTGTCGCCGTAGTCTGATATACGGTTTTATATGCCTCAAGCTCGCGTAGCTTAGCTACTTTTATGGAATCATAACTGCATACCCGGCCTAAATCATTTCTTTCCAAATCCACAATCATCAGGAGCTCAGCCTGGTCTTTCCTGCTCTTCAGCAACCCTTCCCTTAGCCTTTGGTCCTTCTGTTTATCGTGGCTGCGGCTAGCCGTGCCTTTCATCGGCATCGTGCTTATACGTTTGCCCTGAACCTTCAGGAAGCGCTCGGGTGAAGAACTTAAGATTTGAAAATCCCCGCAGTCTAAATATGCGCTAAATTGCGTTGGGCTAGCCTTGCGCAGCCGCAGGTAAATTTCCCGGGCGGATAAGTCCGACCTTGTCTTAAATTGCTGCGAGAGATTTGCCTGATATATGTCTCCTCTCTTAATGTATTCTTTGACCCTCTTTACCGCTAAAATATACGCGTCTTTGGTGAAATTCGCCTCTACCTTGCCCTGCATAGGCCGAGCCTCTTTGCAATATGCATTCTTTGGGTTAATCCCAGAGAGCAATTTATAGATTTTTTTAAAATTCTTTTCTGCAAGCAGCCCCCCCAGCCGTTTATTCTTTTCGGGAAACCCGGTTGCCAAGATATGCATCATCTTCCTGCGGTGGTCAATAATTGCGATATTGTTATAAAAAGCAAAATAGCAATCGGGAATTCCCAAATCACTTTTGTCTTTTTTTCTTACACTATCTTCAGAAAATAATCCTAAGTCATAAGCCAGATACCCCACTGCTCCGGTAAAGAAAGGAACCCCTTGCTTAGAAGGGGGAATTTTATACTTATCCAAGAGGCCGCGCAGCTGCTTAAACGGGCTCTGGTTTTTTGTCTTCAGGATATAAAATGGCTCGTATCCCAGGAATGAAAAATTCCCGCAGGCATTTGAATTCAGGCTGCTGTCAAGGAAGAAAGAATTAGCCTGTCTATTAAAGACATCGTAAACTTCTTCGGCTTGAAACCTTAACTTATATGATTTCAAGATGTAGTATGCCATCTGTCCTGAAGGTACGCTCCTCTTTTCTCAGACAACAGTATCCGACGAGGTAACTACGGTTATTCTCCTGCTTGATTTCTTTGGGCAGCACCTCCCTTTCCGTAACTTCTGCTCCAGAGCTGGAAAGATACCTTATCTTTAGTTTCACGCCCAAATCAATCGCTTCCTGGATCTTGCCTAATTTTTTGGTATTGATGTCTTTAAGCAGGCCGGCGTTAATAGCAAAAAGGCCGCTAAAGGTGAGGAAATCAAAAACCCCTTTCGTGTATAAAATATCTTTCAGTTTTTCAAATACGCTCAAGGTAATTTGCACGTCAGAAAATGCCCTATGCTCCTGCTCCTGTTTAACCCCAAGTTTATCAGCCACAAACCAGAGCGCATAACGCTCCAGGCCAGGGAGCAGCCTCTTAGCCATTTTTAGCACATCCACTACGATATTTTCTTCTGGCGGGCTTGCGGCTTTGGCAATTTTAAGTTCATTTTCCAGAAATTCCATATCAAACGCTGCATTGTAAGAACAAAGGCAGGCGCCCTGAATAAATTTCATGAAATCCGGGATTATCTTTTCCGGAGGCGGGGCAACTGAAAGCATCTCCTGGCTGATTTTATTGACTGCGAATGCCCCGCTGGATACCGGCCTTCCGGGGTTAACCAGGGCCTGGAAGGTATTAATTCTTTCCTTGCCTTTGAACCTGATGCCTGCAATCTCAACGATTCTGTCCCCATAAGCAGCATCAAGCCCGGTTGTCTCCGTGTCAAAAATTACGAATTCTATTTCTTCTAAATCTTTGGCCATAACCCATCGCAGGGACGGTTCTCAACTCAAAGCAGAACTGTCCCCGAACCCTCCCTTACTATGTAAGCCGGCTCTAACCTGACGGGATGGTATGATAATTTTACTGCCTTGAGGTTCTCAAGGCCGGAATCGTCCATAATATTCACATATGTATATTTTTTCGAAAGTTCCGCGCAGAATTTAGAGAAAATAAACTGCGCTAGCCCCTTAAAATCAAGGTCGGCTATCTCATAGAGTATACAAAAACTCTCCTTATTTAATTCATATCCGGCGCTAAAGGCTATTAGCTTGCCTTTAACCCTTATTATCCTGCAGGCCAGATTTAAATCCTTGAGGTTATCCAGTGCCAACTTAAGGGTACTTCTTGAATCAGAAAGCATCCCCTGATAAAGGCTGTCTTTATATTTAGCTTTTCTCCTTCCCATCCAATTATCGTATAAGTTAAGGCACTCCTCCTTTTCCCTGCCGCTGTACGGCAAATATTGAGGCGTATGATTCTTCAAAAAATAATTTAAAGAAGCCCTTTGCGATTTAAACCTATTCCCTTTTAATTGCGCTATCTGCGAAGATAAACAGATGTAGTCCCAGGACTTCCTGCGGCACTCTAAATTAAGCTTCTCATAAAGGCTGACGTCTCCATCTTCAACATTTTCTATGCGCGAAACTTCTTTATTCTTGTTGGCACTATGCATCAGTGTGAATACTTCCCGGATAACCCCGGGGTCATTTCTCTTGGATAGCGGCGGAAGGTATAAGAATAAGCCGAAATTATCTTCAAAAAAAACGCAGAGGCTCTTTTTTATTACTGCCCATCTAATTTCGAATAGCCCCTTCCAGATAAAGATATTTTCAAAGGCATAATTGGATAGCCCGTGCTTTTTAAGGCTTAAATAACGGTTAAATATTGTTTTGTCCCTTGCGGATAATTTATTTAATTTCATCCGGGCCTTCTAATTCAATGATTTCCAAGACTTCTTCGTAGGCCGCAAGGATCTGCGGATTGTCTTTTAGAGTGCGCTTTTGCTTAGCAGAATTAAGAAACAGGGCAAGGTGCCGGACATATTCCTTGAATTCCGGAGTGTTTAATTTTTCTTTTATGTACGGGCAATGAAGGTCTACGGTCAACAAAACCTTATTATGCCGCAGGTTTAAGAGAAAAGGGTAAAGCTGGCATTCAAAGGGCCTAAAATCATAAATCGCGCATTTGTTGCTCTCCTTGTTTAAAAACGGGCAGATAAACCCCTCTCCATTCGACTCCAGGATAGGGGCTATCCTTTTTTCTAAAGATATGCAGGCGGGCGGAATATTCTTGTCCAAGAGAACCTGTATCTCCTCTTCCAAAAGGCAGGGAGACCATACCGAATCCTGATGGCTGAACCTGCAACAGCCCTGGCACCTTAGACACGCTTCTTCAGTTACAAATTGTTTTATCATTTGACTATGCTTCCTAACTTTAATTTTCTCTCTGGGCTGATAATAACTATCCCCGACTCATCAGAGCCTGCCAAAAGCATCCCCTGGCTTTCCACTCCGCGTAAAAGCGCCGGCTCCAAATTATCCACTACCACTACCTGTTTACCGATTAAGTCCTCTTTTTTATAAAAAGGCCGTATCCCGGCAACCAATTGTTTGGTCTTATCTCCTAAATCCACGACGACAATATAAAGCTTATCCGCGTTTGGGTGTTCGCTAACCTCTTTAATCTCCGCCACTTTTAACTCTATTTTCCTAAAATCTTCGATGGAAGCCATTGCTTGCTCCTTTCACACGAGTGAAACACCGGTCTACCCGATAAGGCCGGGTGCTTCTTAAAACTTAAATTCTACTGCTAACTCTATCTGATATGCAGAATCAGCTTCTCCCTCTCCCCGCACAAAAGGGCTGAATAAGCTCCCCGAGGTATCGTCTCTGGTTTCTTTATGGTACCTTCCCGGGAAAAAATATCCCCCTAAGATGCTGATTAGAATATTCTCGCTTAACTGGTAATCAACAAATAAATCCAGTTCATAGCCTAAGTCCTGCGATAAGAATTTACCTTCTGCGTTCTCTGGTCCCACCGGTTTTTCAAAAGCCCTCAAATAATAGGCAAACAAGCCCAAATCAAGCTTATTTGTAATTTTGTAATCTACCCCCAGGCAAGGCATAATCAGATTCTCAAAATCTCCGGAAGAAAACGTCCCCGGACGGGGGACTCCGTAATTTAAGCCGTATCCTCCTCCCATCGCCACTATGGGCAGCATATCCGCATTACTGCTGCTTATGGATTCCCCTAAATTTTGATTCAGGGGGGAATAATAGCTAAAGGCCCTGTTTTTACCCGAAGACAAAGTACTGTCCTGGTTTGTAGCTGCGTCTATTGCCACCTTATTACCCGATGCCAAAAGCAGTTGCATGGAAGGAGTAAATTTTCCTGCATAATGCTCAATGCCTGTATAAAGCAGATATCCCGTATGATAAACATCTTCAAAGCTAGGGTCAGCGCTTTCCGCCTTGCCGAAATTACGCGCAAGTTCCGTTTTAAATAAAAATTTATCCCCTTTTAGGTTATAAGCAAGGCCCAGTGTCCCTAAGATATCCTTATCCGCAGGCGCGCTAAAACTATTGCTTCTTTTGCCGCTGGAGGTGTAATCCACTAATGCCCCGATATAAGGCTGCAGGCAAAGCTTTTCATTTTCAAATTTTACGTCGGCAGCGAAAAAATTAGCCGTATTAGGCTCATAGAGAATCCCCTGGGCTTTATCCTGCGGGATATGCGGGCTTAAATGGTAATTCTTGTGCACAAAATCCGGCCGGCAATAATATAACCGCCAGGTTAAATTATCCAACTGCCGGTAAAAGGTAAGGCCGTAATTTTCAAAGCTGCCGTTTAAGGCAAAGCCATTGCCTACTTCATACATATAAAGCCCGGCCTTAAGCCTGATCTCTTGCTTTAAGGGGATATCCAGCCAAAATTCCTCAAGCTGCGGCAATAATTCCCTCTTCCTGTACCTGTCAATCGGGCCGCCTGAGGTGTTCAGCGCATTGTGCACAAAAAGAGGCGCGTCATAATCAAAGGGGCCGTTTCTCTCCAATTTTAGAAAGAACTTCGGGCCGTATTCTTTAAACTCCAGGGCCGCTGCAATATGATAATCTATGCCTAAATAGGTAGATGTGTCGTCGCTGTTTGCGGAATCCAAATCCACCGCGTTCTTAAATGTTACTATGTCTTTACGCAGGTAGGCGCTTAAGGATAACTGGAATTCCTCTTTCTCTAATACTGTGAATGCCTCGGCATGGCAAAAATCTTTTATGAAAAGGAAGCACAAAAGCAGGAATAAAAACTTCTTAGGCACTTTATTTTATTTTGCAGGAGAGGCTTTTGTTATCTTTCTTTTCTCGTCCCGGAGGCGTAATCAATGATGGCATTCATCCATTTTTGCGAGATTTTATTTGTCTTAAGGCGTATCTCAAAGAGATTATTTTCATGAGGGATAACGTCCATTATCTGCGTAACCGCCTCAACCGGCTCGCGGCTCACCTGAGGCGGCAAATGCACCTTAATAGGCAAAATAGAGCCTATCGGAAGAGAAATATCCGTGTCAAAACAGAAACCATCCCTGCTGACGTTCCTGGTCTTTGCGTGCTTGTATTTACCCTCGGAGGGGAACTCTATGTCAAGTACAGCATCTATCCTTACGGAGCTCCTGCGTTCAAGGCCCGTATAAGTCCTGCTTTCCACAAAGAAAGGAAATTTCTTTTTCCCTTTAGGCCGCACCTGGTAATAGTTTTCTAATGCCGCGATTATCTCGGAGAATATACCGACCAGCGGCCGGATAATACAGCCCGTAATTTCCTGCACTGATTTAATTGCCTTTTTATCAAAGGGGTCGCCCATAACTACCGTGATGATATCCCCCACTTTTTCTACCGGGATCATTACATATTTCTCCGCTATATCCACGGGTATAGCGCGGAGTATCTCCTGAGATATATCCATATGGGATAACGGCAAATAAGGAATCTTAAAGTGCTCGCTCAGGCACTGGGCTAATTGGAGCTCGTCAATATAGCCGTAGGCAAGCAGATATTGGGTGATGGTGCCGCCGTATTGCTCCCAGTATTTTAACGCCCTCTCCCAGGTCGCCTGTTCAATTAACCCTTTGCGAAAAAGAATTTCTCCGATTTTCTTGTCTTTTTCCCCGATAGAAACTAAAAGCTGTTTCATCCTTTCGTGGGCCTCGGCCTTCTCCTGCTCTGATGGCTCCTCTTCCAAGGATGCTTGCTCAATGGGCTCCAGCACAGGGGGTATTTCCTCAACCGGCCGAGGAGTAGCGGCTTCTTTTTTGGCTTCTTCTGCTTTCTCTGCGGCAATGATTTTTTCTTTTAAATTCCTTATCTCTTCTTCGGCTGCCGCTACTTTACGCCTGAACTCTTCTTGGAATTTCTCTTCTTTGCCCGCTAATGCCGCATCGAACCTCTCTTTTTCTTCGGCAAGGAGGGCTTCTGCCTTTTGTCTTTCCGCAGCCAGTTTTTCTTTTGTTTGGCTTAATTCAACTCTTATTG
Source organism: Candidatus Omnitrophota bacterium (assembly GCA_040754615.1). GTDB lineage: Bacteria > Omnitrophota > Gorgyraeia > Gygaellales > Profunditerraquicolaceae > JBFMBZ01. The sequence continues at coordinate 18,285 of JBFMBZ010000074.1, forward strand.
TTTGATTCCGGGCTACATGCTTTTTTATCTCGGATTCTACTTCACTTATCTTCTGGGCTAGCCGCTGGTTCTCTTTTTCAAGGAGCTCTAATTGAGATTTATCCGCCATCTCCTGGGATTTCTTTTTAAATACCTCTTCCGTGGCAGCTTTGCTGGTAAGCGCCTCTTGAAGTTCTTGCTCCTTTGCTAATAAAATCAAACTAAATTTATCTTTTTCTTCTTTAAGCAGGGCCGTTGTCTTTTGTTTTTCTGCTTCCAATTTCTCGGTTGCTTTATCCAGCTCATTTTTTATAGCCTGATTCTGGATGGTTACTCTGCGAACCTCTGCTTCTGCCTCAGCTATCTTCCTCGCTGATAGAAGGCCTTCCTCTTTTACGCGCTCAAACTCTTCCTTATTGATTAAACTGTCGCTTTTCTGCTTCAGCGCTTCCTCTGCTGCCGCTGTTTTACGGCTAAGCTCTTCTTTAAATTCATTTTCCTTAGCAACTAATTTCTTTTTCTCTTCGGCAAGAAACGTTTCCCGTTTTATTCTTTCAGCCGAGAGCTCTTCTTGCGCCTTCTTAAGGCTATCTTGCGCAGACTGGTTTTGCGCGCTTATCTTTTTCAGGGCCTCTTCTTGCTCGGTTAGTTTCTGGCTTAAATTTAAGTTCTCTCTTTCCAGGCGTTCAAGCTCGTTTCCTCCGGCAAGCTCCAGGGCTTTATTAAGCTCCTGCTCCCGGGCATTAAACCGCGCCTGCTGCTCTTTTACCTTGGCCTCCAATAGTTCTTTTTCTCTGCGCAGGTCCTTTTCTATTACCGTCTTTTGCGCGATTACCTCGCACAGTTCTTCCTCTTTGCCCATGAGCCTGGATTTAAACTCATAATCCTTTTTCCTGAATTCTTCGTCCTCCCCGGGCTTCTCTTTTCGCGACGATCCCGAAGTAAACAAAAGGACCACGAGCACGCCGACTATCACTTGCCCGATCATAATTACCCGGAATAACAGGTCGCTACTCATATCCCCTTTCTTTTGCTGGCTTTAAGGCTATTTAGCCGTGGGCAATATATTAGCTTATTATAACAAAAAGTCCTTTGACCGCAACAGGAAAAACCGTATTGGGAGAATATGAAGGCAACTAATTGGCGTGGCGAGGTTGGGGGGAATTGCTTACTATAAGTGCACGGCTTTATATTAATTAGACTTCAAACCACAAATAAATTCCGCGCTCTTGATAAGGAGGACAAAACCAAAAACCGCCCTTAGGATTCACGCTTTCTAACTGAGCTAGGATATTAGACAAAATTGATAATAACTGGCCTTTGTCTATGAGTTTGAAGTGGGGGCTTTTGATCTTAAACAAAGGAGGGTCATATGCATCTTTTATGGCATCTCCTTCAATCAGAATAACATTAGCTTCATCTTCCGGTTCTGCTGCCTCCAGTAGATTTAAGGTATCGCGGCAGTCTTCTTTGGAATACTCATGATTAGGCAATTTTGGGACCGTATAAAAAAATAACTGATTATATTTATTGTAATATTTTAAAGACTCATAAAAAATGAATGGATGTTTGAAGTTTGCAATTTTCCTCTTGACCGTATCAATAAAATGGGTTTTACAATAAAGCGTTTCTATTGGGTTATTAAACTGTTTGCCCTCTAGGGTGTCGAAAATGCCGAAGTTAAACCTAAGAGGAGCAGAACATAAATTGCAGGTTTTCGGCTTCCAGAACATCCTCTTATCTCTCTTGGCGTTCGCCGTTTTCATACCTGCCCCTAGGGGCAGGTATTGAAGAATGGCGGGGCCTATTACATAAGGTTCTCACTTTTTATGAGGCCCCAATTGATAATAAGATACCATAGGATTTTATTC
>JBFMBZ010000075.1:0-27822 GCA_040754615.1 Candidatus Omnitrophota bacterium
GCTGGCGCCGAATGAGCCCCGCTCCCAAGCGGGGCGAATGGGGCATGGGAGATACGGGAGCGCCGACAGGCGCGGTGCATCAAAGAACCATCGCTCCTTTAAAATAATTTCGGATATCGTCGCTTAGGGGGAGCCAAATTTGCCCATTTGATGAATAGTCAGGTGGGCATTTTTGTTGAGCAAATTTGGCGATCACTCGAGGAAAAGGGGGTTTTAAGGGGGGAGACCGTCCCCCTTAAGGTTTGCTATTAACTCGCGGAAGGGGGTAACAGTCCCGCCAAAGGCGGGACGTCATAGGGGGAAACCAGGGTTTCCCCATTGAGGAGCGGAGGCGAAGCCGAAGCGTCCCTCGAGGGGGAGCCAAACTTGGGCTTGACAAGATCCGCTGGCGTGATATTATTAGCATATGCCAATAAGTAAAGAAAGGACCTATGCCTAGGCCATGCAGGTGCAGAAGAATAAGGTGTAATCCCGATACAAATTACTTTAAGCCGCGCGGCATACCTTTGGATATGCTGGAAGAAGTGAATCTTGCATTGGATGAGCTAGAAGCGGTCAGGCTTGCGGATTTAGAAGGTTTATATCAGGAAGATGCGGCTAAAAAAATGAATATTTCCCGGCAGACCTTCGGCAATATTATAGAGAGGGCGCATAAAAAAATAGCAGATGTTCTTTTAAACGCAAAAGCATTAAAGATAGAAGGCGGAACGGTTAAAAGGGTTTAAGAAAGGAGCAGTAAAATGAAATTGTGTATCCCCACAGAAACAAATGAAGGCAAGAACGCGCAGGTTTATGCCCATTTCGGCAGCGCTCCGTATTTTACCATTGCCGACACAGAGAAAGATTCCGTAGAGATTATTAACAATGCAAATCAACATCATGCACACGGTATGTGCCAGCCGATGAAGGCATTAATGGGTAAGAAGATTGACGCTGTGGTTACCGGGGGAATGGGTGCGCGGGCAGTTCAAAAGCTTAATGAGGGCGGGATTAGGGCTTATCGGGTTATCCCGGGAACAGTTGCGGATATTATCAGTCAGTTCACCAAAGGTGGGCTCGAAGAGATAACCATAGATAATGCCTGTGCCCAGCACGGTTGTCATTGACATTTGGTTAGTTGTTAAGGGGAGGCGCTTATATGAAAATAGGAATTATTGTCTCAAGCAACGATGCAGAAACTTCTTGGAATGCTTTCCGGTATGCAAACTTTTGCCTCGGCCAAAAGGATGAGGTTAAGGTGTTTTTGACTGGCAAGGGTGTTGAGTATCAGAAAATAAGCACGGATAAATTCAACACCGTTGAGCAGGCAGAGAAATTTTCGCAGGGAGGCGGAAAAATACTTGCTTGTGGCACCTGCATTAAATCCCGCAATCAGGAAGGCACCGAGATGTGCCCTATTAACACGATGAAGGATATGTATGAGATTATCAAAGAAAGCGATAAAGTAGTGACTTTTTAGCTTGTGCGGGCTTTTTGTTTGGAGTAAAATATATTAGGAGGTAAACTTATGAAGGGATTTAAAGCAAATATCGAAAAAGACACTTTAGAAAACAGGAAGTTTCGCAAGGTGCTATACACCGGAAAGCACAGCCAATTGGTGCTGATGAGCCTTCGGCCTAAAGAGGAAATCGGGATGGAAACACACCCGGAAAATGACCAATTCTTCCGCTTTGAGGAAGGCCAGGGCCAGGTAATTATTGACGGTAACGTTTATGAAGTCGGCGATGGCGTAGCCATAGTTGTGCCGGCCGGAGCAAAGCATAATATAATCAATATCTCAGATTCAAAAGAATTAAAGCTGTACACCATTTACTCTCCTGCGCATCATAAAGACGGCATAGTCCGGGAAACCAAGAAAGAAGCCGAAGCTAACGAAGCGGAGTTTGACGGTAAAACTACAGAATAGGGGAGCAGTTTCTTCGTTAAACTAACCCTCTGCGACAGACAATGTTGCAGAGGGTTTTTCTTTGATGGAAATAAGTCAACAAATAGCGGAATTGCCCTATCGACATATCTCTTGGATGGGTACAAAATAAAAGAAAAAGATTTTTAAAAGGATAATAAGAAATGAAAGAATTCTTAAAAGGCCAATATGACTATATATTTTTCTTTTACGGCCTGTCTTTCTTTTTTATGGCGCTCATATGCTTTACTATGGGCAGGGAAAAACTGCGCAAGCTCCCGTGGATTTTCTTGGGGCTATTCGGCCTGTTCCACGGCTTAACCGAATGGCTGGAGATGTTAATAATCATCCAGGGCAGAAGCCGCGCAGTATCAATACTGAAGCTGGTTTCCTTAAGCATCTCATTCCTGTGCCTGTTTGAGTTTGCCAGGAGAGGGATTCTGCGGATTAAAGAAAAAAGAGTAAGCCCCTGGGCTTATGCCCCTTTTATTATATTGTTTTTTCTGGGTTTAAAATCCGGGTTGAGCGGCTTGCAGGTATCGACGCGGTATTTCCTGGGCTTTCCTGCTGCTTATGCAGCTTCCAGAATCATATATGAATTTTCAAAACAGGATAAGGATTCCGGACGTGCGCTTACTCTCTTAGGCGTCATCATGGCTTTATACTCCGTTTTGACGGGCTTCGTGGTGCCTCAAGCCGAATTCATGTTTTCCGGCCTGTTAAATGCCGAGTCTTTTTATCAAAAGTTTGGTTTGCCGGTTGAATTGGTGCGCGGAATTTTGATGTTAACTGCTACTCTGCTACTCTGGTCTTATTCTTCTACCCTTTCGGAAGCAGAATATAAACCCCAATGGTTTTCTGAGCGTATCAGGCCAAGCAAGAGGGTAATTAGCCTGATATTGATATTTCTTTTGGCTGCGGGATGGGCTTTCACTAATCGCCTGGATTATTACGCCGGTATCCAGATGATAAAAAAAGACAGGCTCAAAAAGGATTCGCACCTTAACCGGTTGACCAGGGAACTTACCCTGTTGGGAAGGGCAACTATTTCAATGAGCAGGCCGTCGCCCATAAGAGAAGTAATTTCTCAAAAAAATCCGGAGAATGAAGAAAAGGCAAAGACCATCCTTGAGCAGTTTAAAACCAAATTCAACGCATTGGACTGTTTTCTCCTGGATGCACAGGGAATGCTTATTGCCTCTGCCGCAGATAGCGCTGCGGAAGCTGAAAAGGGAAAATCTTATGCCTCAAGGCCGTACTTTAAAGAGGCCATGCTGGGAGATAACGGGTATTCTTTCAAGCTGGGGCCGGTATATAACGAACGCATATACTATGTAAGCTATCCGGTGGAAGCCCCATCGGGCGAAATCATCGGGGTAGCGGTGATTGTCAAGAGCATCCTTGCCGAACCCCTCTTTCAATACCGGCTGTTCAGCATTACTATCACTTTTTTTATCTGCCTCATCGTAATAATATTCTTCATCGCCTTGAGGAAGAGGGAAGCCCTTTTTGAGCTTATAAAAAAGGCCCATCTTCAGCTGCAGGAAGTTGACCGGATGAAATCGGATTTTATCTGCGTGGTCTCGCATGAATTGCGCACTCCGCTGACCTCCATCAGGAATGCCGCGGATATTTTGATTAAGGGCGGGCCCTTTAAACGAAGCGTGGATGTGCACGAAAAAGAGCTTTTGGAGATAATCCTTAACAATGTGGACCGCCAGACCAGGATGGTGAGCGACCTTCTTGACCTCTCAAAAATAGAAGCCGGAGTCATGCCTATAGTTGCCAAGCCCGTTGAAATAGCAGCCTTAGTCAGGGATACCGTTGGTTCGCTGCAGGCACAGGCTGAAGAAAAGAAAATAAACATGGCTGTGGCTTACGGCTTTCCGGAAAGAAAAGTATATTGCGACCCGGAGCATACCAGGAGGATCCTGACAAATTTAGTTGTCAATGCCATTAAATTTACTCCCGAGCACGGCAGGATAACCGTAAAAGTTGAGGATGCGGCTAAGGAGGCGCGAATTACCGTTTCCGATACCGGCATAGGTATTTCCGGCGATGATAAAGAAAAAATATTCGATAAATTTTACCGCTCCTGCGACGAAGCTGTCCAGCATAAGAAGGGCTGGGGGCTGGGGCTGACAATAACTAAAGGCCTGGTTGAGGCCCAGAAAGGGAAGATCTGGTTAAATTCGACGCTCGGGAAGGGGAGCTCATTTTACTTTACGCTGCCCTATGCCGCAGGGGAATAACCTATGGGGAAAAGAATATTGGTGGCGGATGATGAGCCGGATATCGTGAGGACTATTTCAATAATGCTGGAATCCGAAGGATACGAAGTAGTCACTGCTTTAGAGGGCGAAGAGGCGGTTAAGAAGGCATTTGAAAATAACCCTGACCTGCTTATCCTTGATATGCTTTTGCCGGGGATAAACGGGACACAGGTGGCAGCAATTCTGAAAAAAGATACCCGCTACAGCAAGGTTCCGGTTGTCCTGATTACTGCCCAGGCCCAAAAAAGCGATGAGCCGGCACTTAAGGCCGCAGGTGCGGACTTTTATATGATAAAACCCTTTGATTTATACGCGCTCAAAGACAAGGTTGAAGAGCTGCTGAGGAGGCAATAATGCAGGCTAAGAAAAGAATCCTGGTTATAGAGGACGATAAGGATATAAGCCGGACCCTGGCATTGCGCTTAGGGATGGAAGGTTTTGAGGTAGTAACTGCTTTCAACGGCCAAGAGGGGTTAGATAAAGCAAAATCAATGTCAGAGCACTTGGTTATCCTTGACCTGAAGCTACCCGGGCTTCCGGGAGAGGAAATCTGCCGTCAATTACGAAGAGAGAAGAAATATGAACACCTGCCTATCATTATGCTTACCGCAAAAGACACGGATGTGGATATGGTAATCGGCAAGGTCATCGGAGCCGATTATTACATCCGTAAGCCCTTTGATATGGATGAGCTTCTGGTAAAAGTCCATTCGCTGCTCGGGGACCCCAAAGATTCCGGCGCCATCCGTTAAAAAAGCAATGAACCTTTTTATCTTGTTATTCATCTAAATTGAAAAAAGGAGGATTGTGATGGAAGAGAAAAAAGGCAACATCTACCAGCCCACGGAAGATTTGGTCATCACGCGTTTCTTTGATGCGCCGGACGAGTTAGTCTGGAAGGCATGGACTGAGCCGGAAATATTTAAAAGATGGTGGGGCCCGAAGGGTTTCACGATTCCTTTTGCGAAGATTGATTTGCGGGTAGGCGGAGTTTATCACAATTGCATGCGCGCGCCCGATGGCAAGGAATACTGGAGCAGGGGGGTTTATCGTGAAATCGCGCCGCTTGAGAAAATTGTCTGCACAGATTCATTTTCGGATAAGGAGGGAAACATAGTCTCCGCTACGCAGTATGGCATGAGCGCGAATTTTCCTCCGGAACTGCTGATAACGGTGACTTTTAGCGAATTTGCAGGCAAGACCAGGCTTACGCTCAGGCACTCGGGCATCCCCGCCGGCAAGGACCATGATGACTGCCTGACCGGATGGAGCGAGTCTTTTGACAAGCTCGCGGAAGAGTTAGCTAAGGAATGCGCTGCGCTCGGTGTTTGTTAGTTCGCTGGTTTTGACCGGCGGACAAGAGTGGGGAAAGTGCCTTCAAAATTAGAAAGTTGAAGGCACGTTTAATTTTTTTAAAAAATACTTGACAAACCCTGGAAATATGTTATATTTCTACTAACTCAATAGAATTAGTAGAGTATAGGAGTTAGCAAGATGAACAGGTTATTCAAGTTAAAAAATTTCCTTTTCTTCAGCGATATGATGATGCGCTGCGTGTGCATAGAAGTGTGCACATGCTGCCATCTGGCAAAAGAGGGAGGTGTTTGTATCTAGGATTATAATCTAAAGTTTTAAAAAAGGTCTACCCGCTGCCAGAAAATACGGCAAGTGGGTTTTTTGTTAAAAAAGGAGGAAGAAAATGAGCAGTTTACTGGAGGCAAAAGAGGATTTGAAGGAGTTGGTTGAGAAGTTGAATTTTAAGGAGAAAGTAGACAGGTCATTGGCGTTGATAGATGAGGCTTACGGAGAATACGGTGACGGTTTGGTTGTGGCTAACAGCCTGGGGAAAGATTCGGTAGCGGTGTGGGATTTGGCTAAGAAGGTAAATAAAAAAATCCGCGGGTTTATAGTTACTACCAGGTTTAAGCCAGAAGAGACAGTTGAATTTATGCATCAGACAGTAACCCGCTATCCGGAGTTAAAAGTTTACTCAAGTAATGAAAGGATAGCGGATAAGCTGTATGAGAGCGATCCGGATAAGTGTTGCGATATATTAAAGGTAGAGCCGACCAGAAAAGCTATCACAGAGCTGGACGTAAAATGTTGGGTCACGGGCTTACGCTGCACAGAAGGAAGGACGCGCACTGATTTTAAAGAGGTTGAAGAGCGTGATAAGGGGCTGATTAAATTAAATCCTATTCTTATCTGGAAGGAAAGGGAAGTTTGGCAATACTTAGCGCTTTACGGGGTAAAGGTGAACCCGCTTTATGCTCAAGGTTACCGTTCCTTAGGGTGCTTACCCTGCACAAAAATTACCAATGATGATAATGAGCGTGCCGGCCGCTGGATAGGCACCAGTAAATGCGGAGGCGAATGCGGCATACATACCCGGCCCTTAAAAGGAGATAGATGATAATAGCGATTATATTTCTCATCGCGGTTTTTCTGGCGATGAACATGGGGATAAGCGGTTTTTCAGTATCCTTTGCGCCTTCTTTTGGCAGCAACGTGCTGACAAAGAATAAGGCAGCGTTACTGTATGGCCTCTGCGTTATTGCCGGAGGCACCTTGATTGGCCCGCGCGTGGCAGAAACCCTGGTGAGAAAGATATCTCTCGTTCAGATTAATTTGTTTTCAGGGGGCATAATTATGGCTTCCTGCGCCGCTACCATGTTTTTAAGCAACCTGCTAAAGGTGCCGCAATCAACCAGTTTCGTTACGGTAGCAAGTTTTGTGGGATCGGGTTTATATCAGGGAAGAGTAAACTGGCATACTGTCGGCAAGATCCTCTTATTTGCCGCCTTCTTCTCCCTGGTGTCCTTTGCGCTTACCGTAATTATTAAACGTAAAATATATCCGCCCCATAACGGCAACCTGAAGCTCTATGAGAATTTATTTATCCACCGGCAGAAGTTTAAGAGGTTCATCGTCTTTCATGACATGTATGCCGGTTTTAGCGTCGGGACTAACAACGTTGCCAATGTGGTAGCGCCTCTTTTGGGTTTTTTGGCGTTGGATAAGCTTTTTTTGTTTTTGCTGGTGAGCCCTCTTTTTGGGGTGGGGGCGTACCTGGGAGGAAAAAGAGTGATTAGTTCGGTTTCTAAAGATATCGTGCCGGTGGGTGAATTTTCCGCAACCATCGTATCGTTTATCACTGCTACCTTTGTGCTCATTGCTTCCATTCTTGGTTTGCCTACGCCATACGTGCAATTTACCACTTTTTCCCTGTTGGGAATAAGCTGCGTAAAAGACGGCTTCAGGGGCACCTGCGAGAAGTCGATAGTAAAAAGGATTTTATGGGTGTGGGTGTTGGTTCCTGTTTTTACGGCTGCGTTAAGCTATAACCTGCACTCAATTTTTCGTAATTATATAAACTGAAAGTTTAGGAGGGCATACAATGCGCGAGCATACTACGGAGATTACCTCTAACATTCTGGAACTAATCGGAAGCACTCCTTTGATAAGGCTAAATCGTATTATCGAGCCCGGCATGGCAGAGGTGGTGGCAAAGCTTGAGTCATTGAATCCGGGAGGAAGCGTAAAAGACAGGATTGCTCTTGCCATGATTGAGGATGCAGAGAGAAGAGGCGTTCTTAAGCCTCATTCGGTTGTTATTGAGCCCACCAGCGGCAACACCGGGATAGGCCTGGCTATGGTGTGCGCGGTAAAAGGCTATAGATGCATAATTACTATGCCTGAAACGATGAGCCTTGAGAGGATATATATTTTAAAAGCCTATGACGCGGAAGTTGTGCTTACGCCGGGCAAACAGGGGATGAAAGGGGCAATAAAAAAGGCCGAAGAGCTTTCTCGTAAAATACCGCACGCGTTTATGCCCCAGCAATTTAAGCATCCGGCAAATCCGCGGGTGCACAGAGAAACTACCGCAAAAGAGATCCTGGCGCAAACAAACGGTGAGCTTAATGCCTTTGTTGCCGGGGTAGGGACAGGCGGGACTATAACCGGAGTAGGCGAAGTGCTAAAAAATCATGACTCGGAAATTAGAATTATTGCTGTTGAGCCGCAGGCAAGCGCAGTTTTATCCGGCAGAAAACACGCTCCCCATAAAATTCAGGGGATAGGGGCAGGTTTTGTTCCGGATATTTTGAATAGGGATGTTATTGATGAAATCATTACTGTCAGCGACCAGGATGCTTACCATGCGGCAAAGCTTTTGACGAAACAAGAGGGCATTTTTGGCGGCCCTTCTTCCGGAGCTGCGCTGGTTGCCGCGTTAAAAGTTGCAAAAAGATTAGGTAAAGATAAAAGAGTGGTCACGGTATTTCCCGATACCGGAGAAAGGTATTTTTCCATGACCCAATATTTTGAATTTTAGCTGAGGTAAAATAAATGAGAGAATTGTATTATCCCATAGCGCTAAAACTGAAAGATAAAACCGCGCTGGTTGCCGGAGGCGGTGAGGTTGCGCAACGTAAAGTAAAAACCCTGCTTAAGTTTGGTGCCAGGGTAGGCGTGGTCTCTCCTGATTTAACTACGGAATTAAGCAGGCTTTTTGATTCTCGCAGGATAAGCTGGAGAAGCAGGGTTATAAGGCGACAGGATGTTAAAGTCGCGGATATTATTATTGCCGCTACTTCAGAGCCCGCTGTCAATAAAAAGATAAGCCAATGGGCGAAAGAACAAAATATATTGGTAAATATTGTAGATAACGCGGGCTTAAGCACTTTTATTTCGCCGGCTGTTTTTAGTAATGGCAAGGCAACAGTTGCAGTGTACACTCAAGGGAAGAACCCTGTTTTAAGCCGGGATTTAAAGAATTTCTTAAAGGAGCATTGGGATGAATTTTTATCTTACAGGAGTAGGCTATAAAACAGCGCCTATTGAGATAAGGGAAACTGTGTATAAAAAGCGCGCAGATATCGCCGGGTTCTGGGAGGGCTATTCTAAATTTCAGACGGCAATATTAAGTACCTGTAACCGTATTGAAGTTTATGCCATAGGCAATGATGACGGCGTGATGGATATTTTTAAAAGCCAATTCAGGGAGTTTTCGCAATATGGTTACGGATATTCAGGAAAAAAAGAAATTTTCCGGCACCTGGTACGCCTTGCCACGGGCTTAGAGTCCCAGATAAAAGGTGAAGCGCAGATTTTACAGCAGCTTAAATTGTGGGGTAACCAGGCAGGATTTGCGGTTTCACTTAACCAGTTATTGCGCGATTGCTTCGCAATAGCTTATGATGTACGCCTAAGAACACATTTAAAGGGCGCGGAAAATAACCTGGCAACTTTACTTTTTGAGCATATCGCGGGAAGAAGGAAAAACTTGGATGTAGTTATTGCAGGCACAGGAAAGATTGCCGAGCTCTTTGCAAAGTATAAGCCGCAAGGCGTGCATATAACTTTTGCCAGTCATAAGAATTTCAATAAAGCAAAGGCCCTGGCTTTAGCTGCAGAAGGGGAGGCCATTTCCTTTAAGGAGTTGCCGGAAGCCCTTTTTAAAGCGGATATCCTGCTCAGTGCTACAGCCAGCCCGCACATTGTATTCGGGGTTGAGCATTTTCTTAAGTTATCCGCAAGGAAAAAAGCGCTTGAAATTTATGACCTGGCTATGCCGCGCGATGTAAGCCAGGAGGTAAGGCATTTAAGAGGAATTATTTTAAAAAATATTGATGACCTTGCCGGGATTTTTGAGAAGCACAATTTAAAATTAAGAGATAACCTTAAGCTTGCAGAGTACCTGGTTGAAGAAAGTATCCGTTATTACGAAAGGAATCAGAATGCAGACTCACCTGAAAGTTGGCACAAGGCCGAGCCCCTTAGCTATTAAGCAGGTTGAGGAAATAGAACGCCTTTTTCCTTTTCTTAGCTTTGAGGTAATTGCTATAAAGACAAAAGGGGATATTGATAAGCATAACCCCTTATCAAGATTCGAAGGAACTGACTTTTTTACCAGAGAAATTGAGCAGGCACTGCTTTTAAGGCAGATAGATATTGCAGTGCACAGCGCAAAGGATTTAGAAGAGGATATGCCGGATAATTTAATGGTTGTGTTAATGACCAATTCAATCAGTCAGGATGAATGCCTTGTTTCAAAAAGTGAGGAAACCCTAAAAGAGCTGCCTTTTGGCGCAATAATCGGCACAAGCAGTATCAAGAGAAAGCAAGCTTTATCAGGATACAGGAGCGATCTGGTGATAAAAGATATCCGCGGCAATATAGATGAGAGGTTAAGGCAGCTGGATAACGGGGATTTTGACGCTATAGTTGTGGCGCATGCTGCTTTAATCCGTTTAGGCTATGAAAACAGAATCAGCCAGATTATCCCAGAAGAGATTATTCCTCCTCATCCGTTGCAGGGAAGGATTGCTATACAGATACGCAAGGATAGGTGGGATTTAAGAGAAATATTTCAGGAGAATAAATGAGCATTAAGAAAGGTAAAATATATCTGGCAGGGGCAGGCCCGGGTGATCCGGAGCTGATTACGCTTAAGGCCTTAAAAGCCCTAAAGAAAGCCGATGTTATTATCTATGATTTTCTGGCAAACCCTGCATTATTGAGTTTTGCGAAGAAGGATGCAGAAAAGATCTGCGTGGGTAAAGCAGACGGATTCCACCTTTTAGCGCAAGGTTCCATCAATAAGTTGCTTTCTGAGAAGGCAAGAAAAGGCAAGATAGTGGTGCGATTAAAAGGAGGAGACCCTTTTGTTTTTAGTAGGGGAATTGAAGAGGCGCTTTACTTAAGCCGGAAGAAAATAGATTTTGAAATCATTCCCGGGATAACCTCTGCTTTTGCAGCTAGCGAAAGCTTTGGTATCCCTTTAACGCAGAGGGGGAAATTTTCTTCAGTAGCAGTTTTAACGGGAAGAAAAAGTAACGGCGAAGCCCTTGATGCGCCTTTATGCGATACGCTAATTTTTTTAATGGCAGTGGCAAATATTAAAAATGTGGTTAAGGCAATACTTAAGTCAGGAAGGAGCAAGGCAACTCCTTGTGCATTCATAGAGAGGGCAACTACTGCGCAAGAAAGGATTATCTCTGGTAATCTTGCCAATATAGCAGAGAAAGCAAAAGAAAAACAGTTTAAACCGCCTGCGGTATTTATTGTGGGTGAAATTGTAAAATACGGAAAGAGGATATATGGCCATAAGTATCCGAAAGAATAATCTGATTTATCCTTATTTTGTGGTTTCCGGAAAGGAAAAAAAGGAAAAGATAAACTCTTTTCCCGGGCAATTCCGCTTTTCCGTAGATTGCCTGCTCAAGGATATTAATGAACTTGATTCTTTGGGTATTGATAAGGTGTTGCTTTTTGGCATAGCGGATAAAAAAGATGAAAAGGCAAGCTCTGCTTATGCAGAAGATAATATTGTGGGTTTTGCTGTCAGAGAAATTAAAAAACAATTTCCTCATATCACGGTTTTTGCTGACGTCTGCCTTTGCGCGTATACCAGTGACGGAGATTGCCACTTAAAGAGCCATGCGAATACGCTCAAAGCACTTAGCCGGATGGCTCTTCGGCATGCAGAAGCAGGCGCAGATTATGTCGCGCCTTCGGCAATTGCCAGGGGCCAGGTTAAGGCAATCCGTAAAGCGCTTGATGATGCCGGGTATCAGAAAACCAGGATTATGGGTTACTCTGCAAAGTTTGCTTCAAATTTTTACGGCCCGTTTAGAAATGCGGCTAAATCAGCTCCCAAGTCAGGAGACAGAAGCAAATATCAGCTGGATTATAATGACGCAAAAAGTGCGCTAAAGAAAATCAGAGAGGATGTAAAAGAGGGAGCAGATATTGTGATGGTAAAGCCCGCGCTTTCCTATTTAGACATTATCAGGGATGCAAAGAGGAAAATCCGCGCACCCTTAGCTGCCTATAGCGTAAGCGGTGAATACGTAATGCTTAAATATGGAGCGGCAAGGGGGTTATGGGATGAGAAAAAGGCGGTATTTGAAATAACCAGCGCCATTAAACGCGCAGGAGCAGATTATATTATCACTTATTATGCAAAGGATATAGCACGATGGCTAAGAGAATAACGCACAATTTATTTAAGAAAGCTAGAAAATACCTTGTGGGAGGAGTGGATAGCCCGGTGCGCGCTTTTGGCAGCGTGGGCGGTGAGCCGGTTCTGCTTAAAAGCGGGAAGGGCTCTCAGGTAGTTGATTATGACGGGAATAAATACATTGATTATGTGCTCTCCTGGGGCGCTTTGATTCTCGGGCATGCTTTTTCTCAAGTTGTGGCCGAGGTAAGAAAAGCCGCATCTTTAGGGTTTAGTTTTGGCACTACGAATAAACAGGAAGTAGAGCTTGCAGGGTTTATCCATGATGCAATCCCTGTGTGCGAAAAAATACGCTTTGTTAACTCCGGGACAGAAGCAGTAATGGGAGCAATACGCCTGGCAAGGGGATATACAGGAAGAAATAAGATACTTAAATTTGAGCACTCTTATCACGGCCATGCGGATTATCTTCTGGCAAAAGCCGGCTCCGGAATGGCTACATTGGGAATAAGCGCAAGTGAAGGTGTGCCGGATAGTTTTGTGCGTAACACCCTGGTTGTGCCATGGGAGGATGAGCAATTACTCAAAGCTGCTTTCAGAAAACACGGAAAGGATATTGCCGCAGTTATTTTTGAACCCGTAGGAGGTAATTATGGCGTTATTTATCCTAACCTTGATTTTATCCGCTATTTAAGGAAGATTACACAGGAAAACGGAGCTCTCCTGATTGCGGATGAAGTGATTACGGGTTTTCGTTTTAATTTCGGCTCCTTTGTCTATGAATACGGGATTAAACCGGATTTGATTTGCCTGGGGAAAATTATCGGCGGGGGGCTGCCTGTTGGCGCCTTTGGAGGAAGAGAAAGAATTATGAATCATCTTGCGCCCTTGGGCGAGGTTTATCAGGCGTCAACTTTTTCCGGTAACCCCATCGTGATGCGCTCAGGCCTGGCTACGCTCAAGAGTTTAGAGAAACGAAAAGCAGATTATGGCTGCCTGAATGATTTTACTTCCGGCTTGGTTCAAAATTTACAGGCAGAGGCATTAAAGCAAGATGTAGATTTACAAGTCAGTTATTTTGGCTCGATGTTTAGCATTTCATTTAAAAATAAAGTTGATTTCCCCCGCTTTTATAAAAAACTGCTTTCCCATGGCGTTTATTTTGCGCCTTCTCAATTCGAGGCAAATTTTGTTTCCTTTGCGCACACTCAAGGCGATTTGAGGAAAACAGTAAGCGCAATAACGCAATCTTTAGCTTATTTAAAAGAAAGGTAAAATATGGAAAATATTGATTACGACGCACTGAAAAAACGCGGGTTTTTAAGGCAGAAGCAGGAAGGTTTTTTTGTGCTGCGCACGCGCATGCCGCACGGAAATTACCAGGCCCGGGATTTGCTTAAGCTTACACAGATATCAGAACAGTATGGCCGCGGGGTTACGCACATAACCACGCGTCAGGGAATTGAAATACCTTTTATTAAATATGAGGATATTGATGAAGTTGAAAGCAAGCTTAAAGAAGCCGGGATTAAAACCGGTACCTCCGGCCCGCGCTTGAGGAGCACTACCTGCTGCCCGGGAAACAACTGGTGCAAGTCAGGGCTGATCAATACGTTTTCTCTTTTTGACCGCATCGAAAACGAGCTGGGCATACGCTGCGCATTAGATTTGCCGCATAAATTCAAAATCGCTATTTCCGGTTGCCCCAATGCCTGCGTAAGGCCGCAGCAATCTGAAATAGGCATACACGGCTGCGCCGGAGGATATGCCGTGTATTTAGGCGGCTGCGGAGGCCGCACGCCGTTAATGGGATTTAAAGTGGATAAAGTATTTACCGAAGATGAAGTGCTCTCAATTATTGAGCGGGTAGTAAAGTTCTTTAAAGAAAACGCAAAGCCCAGGCAGCGCCTCGGGCTTCTGATTCAGGAGGCGGGCAGAGACAATTTTCTTAAAGCCATTTTTGACAAAAAACCTGAAACAATTTAATTACATCCTCATCTAAACAAAAGAGGAGGCAAGATGCAGGAACCATTGGAAATAATCTTTCGCCATGCGCCAAAAAATACGCAGTTAGAAGGCTATATATTGGAGCAGAGTAAACACCTGGAGAAATTCTTTCAGAGGGTGGTAAGCTGTAAGGTAACCGTGGACAAGCCGCAAAAATCCGGGCTGCCGGCAGGGTTATATAAAGTTCGCGTTGACGTCGGGCTTCCCCGCAGGAGAGAAATAATTATAAAGAAAGAGGCGAAGATAAGCGCAACTTTCGATGAAATATGCGTTTTGATTAAAGAGGCGTTCAAGGCCGCGGCACGGGAATTAGAAGAAATAAAAGAAAGGGAATTTCTTCCTAAGAGGCTGTCGTTGGAAGAAGTTTTAGAAGGTAAGTAGGCCTCTGGAAAAGGCACTAAGCGATTCTTTAAAGGCGGGTTTAAGCCGGGAGGCTTTAATCAACCCCTCGGATTTATGAAGCAGGGAAGTGATTTCTTTTTTGGCGTATTCTACGGCGGCGCTTTCCTTAATCACCTTACGCGCCTTAGAGAGCAGGGCGTTAGTAAAATTGCTGCCAGCCATAATTTTTTCTATCAGGGTTTTTCCGGCTTTATTTGTATGATTATATGCGTACCATATAAGCAGCGTCCTCTTTGCTTCTTTCAAATCGGTTAAGTTAGATTTTCCGGTTTCCCGCGTTTTTGAGAATATCCCGATGATGTCATCTTTAATCTGAAAAGCCCTGCCCAGGTTTATCCCGTAATTGAATAATAATTTAATTTCTTTATCTCCGGCTCCGGCTAACGTCGCTCCCATGCTTAAAGGAGAGGCAAAGGTGTAATTAGCGGTTTTAAAATCATAGATTTTATAGATATCTTCCTTAGTTACTTTTCCGATATCCTTAAGCCCAAGAAGCAGCTCGCTGAATTCTCCGCAGCCGGTATAAAAGGCAGCCTGGATTAGTTTCTTCAGGGTTTTTTCTTTTCTCCGGGGATCTTCTTTTACGCTGCCAAAGGCGTCTAACGCCATGGCATACATTACATCTCCGATGATTATGGCCAGGTCCTCGCCGGTAAATTTTGCTCCTTTGTGCCTTTTCAGGTAATTGCTGAGCAAAGAATGCATTGAAGGCTTGCCGCGGCGCATTTCTGATTTATCGATGATGTCGTCGTGCACGAGCATAAAATCGTGCAAAAGCTCTAGGGAGAGCGCAGTGGTAAAAAACCCGGCAGGGGCCCTTTTTTTAAACCCCAGGTACGCTGCTGCAAATAAAGCCGGACGGATCCTTTTGCCCTTGCGCAGGGTAAATTCGCGAATACTCTGGAATAAGAGAGGAGAGGTTTCTCGCAGGCGGTACTTCTTGTCGCAAGCCTTAATGTAGGCGTATAACTCTTTTTCTATCCGGTTTTTTATTTTCAAAAACATGAAGTTATGTTAACATATAGCTACTTCCAATGCAAACAAAAACGCATATGCTAAAAAACATTATCCGCGCCTTAAGGCTTGCTTTTGCCTCTGCAAGCGCCTTGCCTTTTATATTCGGCTCATTCGTCGAACGGACAGGCTTTAATCTACCGGCATTCCTCATGGGGTTAGTTGCGGTCGTATCTGCGCATTTGAGCGCAAATCTGATTAATGATTATGCGGACTCAAGAAGCGGAAACGACTGGCAGGACAAGAAGTTTTACGGCCTCTTCGGAGGCTCAAAGCTCATCCAGGAAGGGGTTTACCCTGAAGGTTTCTATCTGAATTCGGCAATTTTATTTGCCGCGATATCCTGCGGCTCTGTTTTACTCCTTGCCCTGATATTAAAAAGCGGCCTGGTAATCGGATTATTTTTTTGCATCATCCTCCTTGCTTGGTCGTATTCTGCCTGGCCGTTAAGGCTCTCTTACCGTAGGCTGGGGGAGTTTGTGGTTTTTTTTCTTTTTGGGCCGGTTCCGGTTATGGCCGGGTATTTTATCCAGACGGGGGTTTTTCCTGACCTGAAAAGTTTCCAGCTTTCGTTTCCATTCGGATTTTTGACCACCGCTATCTTATTTTCAAATGAAATCCCTGATTTCGTTGAAGATAAAAGGGCGGGGAAGCTCACCTGGGTAAGCCTTTTTGGCAGGAAGCACGCCTATCTTGCTTACGGCTTATTAATCGCCCTGGCCTTTTTTACAATTTCAATAAACGTTTTTCTCGGTTACCTGAAATCCTGGGGGCTTTTCTCGTTTATTTTAATTATCCCGGGCCTTAAAGCCGCAAAGATCTTAAGGGATTTTCCTACTGACAAGATAAAATTAATTGAGTCTTCGAAACTGACCATTGCTGTGCAGGCATTGACAGGACTCATTTTGATTTTAACCGCATTATTATGAAGAAAATCTTAATTATCGGCGCAGGTTTCGGCGGGCTGACTGCGGTAAGTTCCCTATCGGCTTATAAGCCTAAGTTGGATATCACCCTGATAGATAAAAAGCAAACTTCTGATTTTCTTCCTAACCTCCCGGACTGCATCGGCCGCGGCATAAACCCCGAATTCTTGAGTTTTGACCTTTCTTCTTACAGTAAAAAAAGAGGGGTTCAATTTTTAAAAGAGGAAGTGCTTACGGTAAATCCGGTTAAGAAAGAAGCCGTTACGGCTACGAAAACCCTTGCTTATGATTACCTTATTATTGCCAGCGGCGCCGAGACTAATTTTTACGGAAATGAAAACATAAAAAAGAACGCCTACAAGCTTTATAGCGTTGACGATGCAAAAGAAATAAATCGTTGCCTGAAAACAGGCGATTTTCAGAATTGTATCGTATCCGGAGGAGGCTATACCGGTATAGAAGCTGCGACTAACTTACGCCTGTATTTTAACCGGCGCTCTTTAAATAAAAGGATAATCATCGCAGAAAGGGCAGGCTCTATTTTAGGGCCGCTGCCGGAATGGATGAAGCAATACACAAATAATAACCTTAAGAAACTGGGCATTGAATTACTGTTAAATACTTCGGTGGAAAGAATAGAGGCCGGGAGCATTCATTTATCAAGCGGAGAAGTTTTTGATAAAACAATGCTTATTTGGGCCGCAGGGGTAAGGACTGCGGATTTTATTTCGAATATGCCTATAGAAAAAGACAAGCAGGGAAGGATTAAGGTAGATGAGTATTTACGCCTGGATGAAAGTTGTTTTGTAATCGGAGACGCGGCGAGCTTCTCTTACAAAAATGTTACCTTACGCATGGCTGTGCAGTTTGCGATATTCCAGGCGCGCTCTGCCTGCCGGAATATCATCAGGGCCATCCAGGGCAAAAAGCTTAAGAAATATTTCCCTGTTGATTTAGGTTATATAATACCCATGGCAAATAATCGTTCCTGTGGAGCGGTGTTAGGGGTAAATTTTACCGGAGCGCTGGCAACTTTTCTTCATTTTACAATGTGCGTTTACCGCTCCTGGAGCGTAAGAAATAAATTGGGGATAATCGGCGGGTTATTAAAAGGAGGTGGATGATGTCAGATTTGGCAAGTTTGGTTTTAAGGCTGGCAGCAGGGCTTATGTTTATTGCGCACGGCCTGCAGAAGGTATTTGGTTTATTCGGTGGCCCGGGAATAAAAGGTTTTTCCGAGATGCTCGCTGAGCTGGGGTTTGCTCCGGCGTTGTTCTGGGCTTATGTAGCTTCCTACACAGAGTTAATCGCAGGATTGTTTTTAGCCCTGGGGATTTTTCCGCGCAGTTCATCAGCTGCCTTACTGGCCCTGATCATTGTCGCCACGTTTAAGGTGCATTTAGCTAAAGGGTTTTTCCTTTCAGCCGGAGGCTTTGAGTATAATCTGGTAATTACCTCTGTGTTATTGGCATTGCTGCTATTGGGCGCAGGTAAATTTGCTTTGGTAAAGAAATTCTGAGAATATGCACATTCCCGACGGATATTTAGGCCCGGTAACCTGCGGATTTTTTTACGCGCTGATGCTTCCGGTATGGATAGCAGTATCAAGGAGGGTAAAAAAGACCCTGAAGGCAAAACAGGTGCCAATGCTTGCTATCGGCGCGGCATTCAGTTTTGTGATTATGATGTTTAATATCCCAATACCCGCAGGCTCAACCGGTCATGCTACCGGAGCTGTGCTTGTAGCCATACTCCTGGGTCCGTCTGCTGCCTGCATTGCCTTAACCGTTACTCTGGTAGTGCAGGCATTGCTATTCGGCGACGGAGGGGTTACTGCCATAGCCGCCAATTCTTTTAATATGGCTTTTGCCATGGCGTTTACAGGTTACTATATTTATAAACTGATAAGCAGGGGCTCTGCGGTTACTTCAAAGAGGCGGGTGATCGCCTCGGGAATTGCAGGATACGTGGGTATTAACGCTGCCGCATTTTTAACTGCGGTAGAATTTGGCCTGCAGCCGGTTTTACACCGCACTGAAACCGGCCAGGCCCTTTATTCTCCGTACGGATTAAATGTAGCGATACCGGCGATGTTGGGGGAGCATATTTTGCTCTTCGGCTGGATTGAAGCAGTAGTTACGGCCCTCGTAATCAAATATTTACAGAAACAGGACCCTTCTCTTTTGGAAAATTAGGATGAAAATTACTGCCAAATTATGGCTCGGTATTATCCTCCTGGCTATTCTTGCTCCTTTGGGTTTAAGCCTGCCGGAATATTTCCGCTCGGGCGAAGCCTGGGGAGAATGGAGCGCGGATAAGGTAAAAGAACTGGCCGGTTACATACCGAAGGGGATGGAGGCGCTTTCCGATATCTGGAAGGCCCCTGTGCCGGATTATGCTTCAGATTCAAAACCCGGGTATATAATTTCTGCTATTTTGGGAGTTTTGATTATCGCCTTATTGATGTTATTTATCGGCAGGAAATTATCCAAAAAGGAGTAGGTTATTAAAATAATTTCTTTCCTGAAAGAATCTTTTTTTGCGGAGGAATATGCGGGTAAGCCCGGGCTATTACAGGCTATTGACCCGCGCTTTAAAGCCATAACCTTTACAGTATTTTTGCTTTTGGTGCTGTTAGCAAGAAGCATTGCGCTTATCGGGAGCCTTTATTTATTTTGCCTGATTTTAGTTTTGCTTTCCCGGATTAATTTACTTTTTTTCTTAAAAAGGACATGGGTATTTATACCGATTTTTGCAGTTTTTATCGGCATGCCGGCGCTTTTTGCAAATATCACTCCGGGCGAGCCGGTGTTTGCCTTAAAGGTTTTTGGGGCAAGCTTGATCATTACCCGGCCCGGAGTTTTGACCTTTTCGCTTTTTGTCCTGCGCGTGGCAACCAGCGTTTCTTTTGTAGTCTTGCTGGTTTTAGCTACCAGGCACACGCACCTGCTTAAAGTTTTACGCGTTTTTAAGGTCCCGCTTATTTTTGTTACGGTCTTAAGTATGTGCTACAGGTATATATATCTTTTTGTGGAGCTGATAGAAAATACTTATCTTGCCATAAAGAGCCGTTCGATAGGGAGATTGCATTATAAAAAAGGCCAGAAGGTGGCGGTTTTAAGCATTGCGAATCTCTGGCAGAGGTCTTTTCAGTTGAATGAAGAGGTTTATAGCGCCATGCTTTCCCGGGGCTATAGCGGCGAGCCGCTGGTAATGGACGAATTTAAGGCGCG
Organism: Candidatus Omnitrophota bacterium; assembly: GCA_040754615.1. Taxonomy (GTDB): domain Bacteria; phylum Omnitrophota; class Gorgyraeia; order Gygaellales; family Profunditerraquicolaceae; genus JBFMBZ01. The sequence continues at coordinate 19,725 of JBFMBZ010000075.1, forward strand.
GCCTTCCGATTGCTTATGGCTTTTATTTGTTTTGTTATTTTGCGGCTGCATCATTTATCTAAATTACATAGTTAAGGTATAAATATGCAAGAAACAATTTTTGCTTTAGATAATGTGCATTATGCGTATTTGGGAAAATTCCCGGCGCTCTGCGGCATTGATATGCAGGTTAAAAGAGGCGAAAAGATAGCTATTGTCGGCGCAAACGGCACCGGAAAATCCACGCTCTTACACCTGTTGGATGCCTTGATTTTTCCGGATAAGGGAAACATAAAGGCCTTTGGCACTGAATTAGATGAGGCTAGCCTGAATAAAGAAGAATTTTGCAAATATTTCAGGAGCCGCGTGGGCTTCATTTTTCAGAACCCCGATGTGCAGTTATTTTCCCCTTCGGTAAAAGAGGATATTGTTTTTGGGCCATTACAATTAGGGTTAGAGAAAGAAGTTATCAAAAGCCGTTTGGAAGAGCTGACTTGCGCGTTCGGAATAGAGGATTTGTTGGAAAGGCCGCCTCACCGTTTGAGCACCGGAGAAAAACGCAAGGTGGCGATAGCATCGGTATTGATATCAGAGCCCCAAGTGGTCATATTGGATGAGCCTACCGCAGGCCTGGATCCGGCAACGGTCCGGCAGATTATCGATATACTCATTGAGTATAATGAAAAAGGCAAGACCATCATCACCTCTACCCACGATTTGCATATAGTTGAAGAAATTGCAGATACGGTTTATCTTTTAAATAAAGAAAAAAAGATCGCCTGCTCTCTGCACCCGCATGATTTATTAAATAATGTAGATTTATTGCGCGAAAATAACCTTATCCATATCCATCCGCACAAGCATAAAGATAAAATCCACGCCCATCCCCATCTGCATTTAGGCGACCATCATCACGAAGAAATATGACAAAATAACCCCATAAGAAACCGCTTTCAAAATTCAGGGCATACGTACTTGAAAAGCCTATCTTTGACTATATATTTATATTAACCGATTGATAAATCAAGAAAACTTCCAAAATGCAATTAAAGGCTAAAAAAGTATTCGCTTTTCTATTATCTTTTCTGCTTATCTTTGAGCAAACCGGTTTTGCCCAGGTTGCCGGCCAACTGGATATTTCAAGCTATCTTTCCGGTTTGCATAACAGCCTATCCGTAGAGAAATTCCGTCCGCTGCATCTACGTTACCTGCAGTATATTCCGCAAGATAATTCCTTTAAGCTCCTTTTGGATAAGGGAAATTCTATGAAGGGGCTATTCCCGTCTCTTAGGGACGGTTCTCTTCAATCTACGTTTAAAGCTGAGAACCGTCCCTATCCATTAAAGGGGACTGTCCCTAGCGAAGGCTTCCAGGACGAAACCAAGCTTCTCCTAAAATATTTCTTCATCGGCCTCTCTCTGCCCAATGATTCCTTCTGGGTAAATCTCCGTCCTGATTCACCCGAAAATATCATTGACCCTTATGTAGAGCAGACGGATATCGGCAGGATTATGTTGGAAACCGACCTTCAGCTTAAGAAGGACACTAGCCGCTATACTTCACCAGAGGCCCCTGAAGGTAAAGAATACTGGAATAAGCTCTATAAAAAGGCAGAAGAGCTATATGGTACACAACAGGTAACCATCCCTACTCTCACCCGCCCATGGATTGTCCCAGGTGAAATCATTATTAGAGAAACCACTGATTCAGCCTACATCTACAAGGCAACGCTTAAGGTAATGCTTGAAGAAGACTATCTTAGGGACGGTTCTCAAAGCGAAGCAAAAGTGTCCCCGGAGAACCGCCCCTATGCTTTTACCGACCCCCGCGCCAAGGCCCTGAATGAATACTCGGCGCAATTAATCCGTGAAATCATCATCCCGAAACTAACCAAAGAAATAAATAACTCTCAGCGCTATGCTTCCCTGCGCCAGGTTTACTACTCTCTAATCCTGGCCAGCTGGTTTAAGGCTCGCTTTCAGAAGGGACTGTCCCCGTCAATGCTATCGCAGGGAAACTTGAAGGGGACTGTCCCTGCTTTGATAGACTCCCATGACCTCACCAACCTTACCTCTAAAGAGCCTTGGTCAAAAAACATCTACTTTCAGGAATACCAGAAATCCTTCAAAGAAGGCGAATACAATATCCAGCAACCCGTATCTACCCCTTATGGCCAGAATATCAGGAGTTATTTTTCAGGAGGTATTAGCGGCATTGCGCCGCCTCTTCCGGAATTAGGCAGAACCATTGGCAACATATCTTCAATCCCTACCGCCGGTTCATCTGCGGTTAATGAAAAATTCCTTGCTAGGGCGGAGTCGTCAATTTTCCCTGTCAGGTATTCTAATCTGTTTAAGCCAGTGAAGTCCGCATCCGCCAGCTCGGCGATGGAATTTGATAACTACGGGATAGCGAAAAATAAAGAAGCAAGAGAAGAGGCAATAGATAGATATCAGGACGCAGTAAATTATTTCCTGAAAGAACTGGAAAAAAGTAAGGAAATCTCCGTTAGAGTGCCCAGGAATGGCTCTGGTCAAGAAATAACAGTAGAAGCCCGAATAATAGCCCGTGGTTTAGTGGGCAGTTTTATGTTGGACAAGGCTAGATTAGGGCTATTCCCTAAAGATATAGATTATGAACGGGCAAAAGAGATAACGCTATCCAATACTCCCCATCCATCAGACGTGGATTTGTTAACGGCTATTTACATACGCACAGCCCCGGGTGAGAAATACGAACTTGTGTATGGCGCAGAATTGTCTTCTTATAATATTCAAAGCGGCGTATCAGGCTTCTTTCTGCCCTTAATCAAAGATGTCTATGATAAATTTGGAGTAGTTATCCATATGTCATTTATGAGTAGCATAGAGCGTGTCCCGGCAGTAATGCCGACAATGATTCCAATTCACAGAGTGAAAGAAGACGGGTTAAAGAAAGTTCTTTCATCTTCTCCGACGGAAGGGGAGGACAGAAAGAGCATCGTAAGCTCAACAATGGAGGCTGGCTCACAAGAAAAAATTTCCTTAATAGGCAAAGATAACAAATTTTTGTTTGAAGAAGAAATTACTGATTTAATGAGAAAACAATTATTACTGGCGCAGGAAAGAGAAGGTTTCGTTGAAAAGATTGCATCTATCGTTTCTGGCAGGGATTTGGAAGAAATCAGCATTGATTCAGTCCATATCGCACTTCTTTCCTATGGAAGGTTACACAAATATTCTTACCTATTGACGATTAAGTTAGGCACCGGAGAAACCCTAAATGCCGTTGTAAAATCATATAAATATGCCAGGTCTAAGAGGTTTGATTTGGAGACAAATGCATTTCTGTTTCTTGATAATGAGGATATCCCGGAATATTATGGGAGTTGGGTATATATGGGCAACGGACAGGCGGCGAATGAAGCAATTGGAGAGGATAGCTATATGTTATTTGCAGAAGCATTCGTGGATGGGTTTAGCCTTGAAGATTATATTAAATATATCATGAATTCTGACGGTAGCCGGAGAAAAATCAAAGAAGCCGTGATTCTTTCTGTAAAAAAATATGCCTCTGTGCAAAAACGGAGTGCCGGTTCTTTTCAGCTTACTAACATAAATCCAAAGAATATTAACATGTATACGTCTATCTTGGGAAAATTGAAGGCAAAAATTGTAGACTTGGGAGGTATGATAACTATAAGTGATCCCGCACGGTGGCTTAGCGAAATAAGGGAGAATCTGATAAAGCCTGCCGAGTCTTTATCAGGCTACCGTTCTCTTATCAGCGAAGAAGAGTTGTTTGCCATTGTCAGGGAGATATTGGGCGAGCAATTCTTGAGCGCGGCGAAAAGCAATTTATGGGCGTTTCATCCTGAAGAGGCGGACATGGATGAATACCCGCAGACACAAACAGAAGGCGCCGTCAGCACTTCAGTTACGGAACCGGTGGCCAGCTCGGCGATGATAAACGAAATTCCTCATGAGGAAAAATTAGCGGGGATTGATTTCCGTTCTCTTCCCATTGTTATCCAGGCGATGAGTAGTTTAAAAGCAAATCTTAGGGACAGCCCCCTACTGCGCAAGTCAATAGCCTTGACGGGGACAGTCCCTTCACTAGAGCAAGAATGGCAGGATATAGAGAGGCTGGTGGGAGCAGGAATTGCTCCGTCAGCAGAAAGAATCAAGGAGTATGTTGCGAGTTCCTGCCTTACGGGAAAGATAGCGGATGACTTAGAAAAGGTTGTCTCCTGCATCGCGGATATCCTGCGCCAGGAAGAAGAGCGTTGCTGTGAAACGGAAACTCTTTTGAGGGATATTTTGGTTCTGCTCGAATCAGCTACGAATACCGAAGAATTAGAAAATTTTTTTAGGGACGGTTCTCAAACTTAAGCTCTGATAGCAGAGAACCGTCCCTGAAGCCAGAAGGGGCGTCTCCAACCTGATTTATCAATCGGTTAAATCCAGGCTTACCCAAGAAGACGCCTCTTTTGCGTACGGACGCACACCCGCCTATCCGATAAGGCGGGGTGTAATACGTGCGGACGCACACCCGCCTATCCGATAAGGCGGGGTGCACGTTCTTCATATTGACGGACATCCTCTTTCATGCTAAAATAATTCAACAAATGAAGCGAATAATCCTGTTAATTATATTTTTGTTCTTATTTATGCAAGCTGTTTGCGCTAAGGAGAAGGCAGCTGACCCTTATCTTTGGGATTTCGGGAAAATTAAGGAAGGAGAAGTTGTCAAACATGTGTTTCTCTTAAAGAATGAATCAGAAAAGGCCTTTAATATAAAAGGCCTGCATGCTTCCTGCGGATGTACCACCGGAAAGCTGGAGAAAGAATCTCTCCTGCCGCAAGAAGAGGCTCCTATTGAAGTTGAGTTTAACAGCAAAGGTTATTCCGGAGAGATTACGCAGTTTATTTACGTGAATACAGATCGGGAAGATGAGCCGGCGATAAAATTTACAGTAAAAGCTGAAGTGATAAAAGAAATTAAGCCAGGAGGTAAATGAGATGTTTTTCTTACAGTTAAGAATGTACCTTTTATTGGCGGTCCTTTTCGGGATCGTCTATGCAGTGATAGTAATGGTGGGTTCCTATATGGGGGTAGGAGATTTCAATTTCTATCTCATATTGTCACTGGCGATGATGCTCATCCAATACCTTATCGGGCCGAAGATAGTGGAATGGAGTATGCGTATCCGCTATATAACAAAGGATGAAAACCCCAAATTATTCGGCATGGTCCAGGAGCTGGCTATGCGGGCGGATATCAAGCCGCCTAAAGTCGGCATCTCCCAGATTTCTTTACCCAATGCCTTTGCCTTTGGCAGGGGAATAAGGGACGGAAGGGTATGCGTTACGCAAGGAATTTTAAAATTACTGGATGAAGAGGAACTTAAGGCTGTCTTAGGCCACGAGATAAGCCATTTAAAAAATCGCGATGTCCTGACTATTACCATTCTTTCGGTTATCCCGATGATAATGTACCGCATTGCCTGGCATTTCCTTTTTTACGGCCGCAGGCGCGATGAAAGAGGGGGCAATACAGCCCTGATAGGCCTGGTCGCATTTTTATTTTACTTTATCACCAACCTGCTTGTGCTTTATGCCTCGCGCATCAGGGAGTATTTCGCTGATAAGGGAGCGGTTTTATTAGGGAATAAGCCCGCGAGCCTGGCATCAAGTTTATACAAGCTGGTTTACGGAGCTGCGCGCATGGATAAAGAGCAGTATAAAGAAGTGGAGGGGTTAAAGGCTTTCTTCCTGAATGACCCTTCAAGGGCTTTATACGAAATCCGGGAATTAAGCCAGCTGGACCTGGATAAAAGCGGGACGATTGATTCAGGCGAGCTCCTGGCCTTGAGAAATAAGACGATAAAACTTTCTTTAGGGGACAGACTGCTTGAGGTATTAAGCACGCACCCTAATATGCTTAAGCGTATAAAACAGCTCTCCGAAACTAAAATCTGATTTTTTTTCTGCTCGCCTTGACTTTACAAAGTAAATATACTATACTTTTAATAGAGAATTCAGGTTTTATCGAAAAGGCAAACTTCGAGAAATCGAAGGACGCAAAGCTGCGGGTCTAAAGATAGGATTTTTCTTTTGACTGCCGAGCTGCCGACAAAGACCTATCCATGACAGCCGAGTTGCCGAAATAAGACAAAATTTCGCAACTCGGTTTTTATTTTACTCACTTTAGAAAAAGATAAAAAAAGGGGAGTAAAATGGTCGGGACTAAAGTTACCACTTCTGATATTGTCAGCAGTATTGACGCCGGGCTTTGCCTCTTGGACAGGAGCTTCCATATTGTCTGGCTTAATAAGCGCCAGGCTGAATGGCTGGGGACGAGGAGGAATACCAATGACAAACATTGCTACGAAGTATTTGCCAACCGTAATCAGCCCTGCCCGGGTTGCCCCGCCTTAAGGGTTTTTCAATCCGGACAAGTCCGTAAAGCAATACGCACCAGCGTTAGTAAGGACGGCCATAAACATTATTATCAGGTTAATGTCAGCCCCATCAAAGACAGGAATAATAAAGTAAAGTTTGTTTTGGAGCTCGTCAATGATATCACCTCAAAAGCCATGCAGAAAGAAATCAGCCTGAGGGTAATAAAGAAACTCAAAAATATGTACGGCAAGGTTGCCTGCATCAATAAGAAACTCTTCCGCAATACCAGGAAATTAAAGATAATCACCGAGCAGATGTCTAACTTTAAAGTAGTCATCCATAATAAATACCGCAAGAAAGTCAGCGAGCTTAAATCCGTCAAGAAAGATTTAGAGGATATTTTTAAAGTAAACCATGCTTTTAGCTCCACTTTAAATTTTAAGGAAATTACGCATCTGATTACGAGGTTCACTTGTGAGCTGATGCATACGGACGCCTGCATCCTCAGGTTATTGGATAAGGAAAAGAGGTCGCTTAAAATCAACGCTTCCTATAAAGTGAGCAATAATTTCATTGAAGATATGTCGGTGATTAATATGGGGGAGAGTATCGGCGGAAGGGCAGCGGCGCTTAAAGAGCCGATTTCCGTATATAACATGGAAACAGATAACCGGTTGAAGAACCCCAAGGTGCTTGAAAAAGAAGGCTTTAAATCCCTGCTTTCCGTGCCTGTGGTATTTCAGGATGAGGTATTGGGGGTAATCTCTACTTATTCCAAGAGGCCCCGCAAGTTTACCCGGGAGGAAATTGAGGTCTTAAGCATATTTGCTTCACATGTGGCGGTGGCTATTGTTGAATCCAGGCATTATGAAGATATACACAAGACTTATTTTAATACCATTAAGTCGCTGGTTTTGGCAGTAGAAGCTAAAGACCCGTTTTTGTGCGGGCATACAGACAGGGTAACAAAATATGCCTTGGAGATAGCCAGGAAGTTAAATTTTTCCGCTGAAGAAATGGAATTGTTGCGCTATGCGGCTGAAGTGCATGATGTGGGAAAAATCGGGATTCCCGACGCGGTCCTGAATAAGCCGGGTAAGCTCGACCCTACCGAAAGGGCGATAATTGAAGAGCACCCGGTAAAGGGCGCAAATATGCTCCAACCCCTTGATTTCTTAAAGGAAGGTATCCCTGTTGTCAGGCATCACCATGAAAGATACGACGGAGGCGGTTACCCTGATGGCCTGGATAGGGATAAGATCCCTCTTATGGCCAGGATTATTACCTGCGTGGATGCTTTTGATGCTATGACTTCTGAGCGGCCCTATCGTAGCAGGAAGTTTACTATTGAGGAAGCGCTGCTGGAGCTGAGGCGCAATGCCGGCACCCAGTTTGACCCGAATATCGTGAATTTGTTTGTCCAGATTATCCGCTCCCAGACCCCCAATTTGTCTCCTGCCTAAGAAGGTTTTCTCCTTGACAAGCCTTAATTCTATGGCATACTTTATATGTTATAAAGATTTTCTTATTTAGTTTTCCCGGCTGATTGGAGGAGAGGCCGGGAAGGTAACAAAGAACATTTAACCGAGTTGACAAGGGTCAATTCGGTTTTTTTTGTTTGCCTTTATTAAAGAAATTTGCAAACAATCCGCCAAGTTTTTTGGCGGATAACCCAAAAAGGAGAATTCAAAATGAAGTTTACAAATTCTAAATTCGCCAGAATCCTGTCTTTATTC
>JBFMBZ010000076.1:0-9754 GCA_040754615.1 Candidatus Omnitrophota bacterium
TGACTCCACCCAGTAACTCCTCTTATTCAGCGATTTTGAAATTTCGTAAAGCCTTTTGGTATTGGCGCTGGTCCTTGAGCCGATAATAATCATTACCTCATTTTCCCGGGGCATTCTTTTCATCTCCTGCTGTTTAATCCGGGTAGGCTGGCAGATAGTATTAAAGAATTGTAATTCTTTGAGACGCGGCTTTAGCGCCTCGATGATTTTCAGGACATTGTCCAGGTTCTGCGTGGATTGCGATATGACACAAGCCTTCTTAAGCCCTTTTAGCTTCAGCCAGGGGATATTGCGGATATTTTCAATGAGTATCGCGCGCTTCTTGAGATTGCCGATAATCCCCTGCACTTCATCATGCTTTTTGTCCCCGATTACTATAATCGCATAGCCGCGGGATTCGGCGCTGCGGCCGATTTTATGGATTTCTTTTACCATCGGGCAGGTAGCATCAACAATTTTATAGCCAAGGTTCTTTGCCTTATTGATGATTTCCAGGCTTGCGCCGTGAGCGCGGATTAAAAAAATCCTACCCTTGCCGCAGGTAAGGAGCCTGGCCTTCTTTAACCCTGCCTCTTTCAGCTTCCCGGCCACCTCCTCGTTATGCACGATGTTACCCAGCACGTAAACGTCTTTATTCCCGGATATGGTTTTATAGGCGATATCAATCGCCCTCTTTACCCCGAAACAGAAACCCGCGGATTTAGCCAGGTTTATCTTAAGGCGCCTTGCTTTCATGATTATATTTTACACTAAATAACCCGAAATAAAACCCAAATTTTCCTTTCAAAATCGGCAATATAGCAATAAAATATTTATATATGCTAAAAAAGCTTATGCTATTTTTGCTTTTCGTTTTTTTCTGCGGGATAAATTTATCTTTCGGATTGGATTGGAAGAGCCTGCATGAAAAAGCTGATAGTATGAATTTAGATGATGCCCAAAAGGCCTGCAGAGATAACCCTGATTCCATAGAAGAGCTGTACGTGCTTGCGCTGGCTTATTTAAATTTGCATAAAGATAAAGAAGCAGAAGAAGTTTTCCATAGGATCCTTGCCCTGGACCCCAAAATTTCCTGGGCAAAATGGGGCCTGGCTGAAGCGCTGCGGCGTAAGCACCAGCCGCAAAAAAGCGAAGATTTGATAAATGAGGTATTCAAGGCCCTCCCGGATTTCCCTCCTGCCTGTATAACCTTAGCCTATATCAATTATAACCGGTTGAATTTTAACCAGGCAGTCATGTTAGCCAATAAAGTATTAAAACAGGGCGAGAAAAAGGTTGACCGGAATAACTACGTGCGGGCGCTCCTTTTGTACGCCGGAACCAAAGGGACAATTGCGCATTACGGGGGAGCTCTTTCAAAGCTGATTAACGGCACAGCGGTATTACGGAATTTAAAGGCTGCCGATAAATTGCAGCCTGAATCAGCCGCAGTCAGCTTCGGGCTGGGGAGTTATTATCTCCTCGCTCCTGCTTTAGCCGGAGGGAATTTAGAAAAAGCGAAAGCCCACCTGAAAAAGGCAGTTGCAATAGACCCCCATTTTCCCGATGCCTATGTAAGGCTGGCCCAGCTTTACAAGATAAAAGGAGACAACGCAGCATACTCGCGATATTTAAACAAAGCCCTGGAAATTGACCCTCAAAACGAATTAGCCCAGGATATATCAAGCGGAAGATGTAAGTTTATTTGCCCGTATAAATAAAAACGGACAGCGGAGGTTGAGAGCATATTGCTTCAACCTGCTTCATAAGCGCAATGCTCGCTGCCCCTGACTACTTCTCACATCATCCTTCTCTCTACTTCAATTTTGATGCCTTTTCCTTTAAAAGGTTTCAATAATTTTAACAAAAAACCCATAGCTAAAAAACTATGAGTTTTTTAACTATGGGTTTTCTTTGCCTTATAACTTGCGCTTATTTAACGTAAGGGCAGCTTATCTTTGAGGCCCAATACTTTTATCTCGCCGTTTGTAAATACTTCAATCGTATCGGGGTTAATCTTGCGGATTAAGAACTTTCCCAGGACATCCCCCTCGGAAAGGACCTGGCCGTTAATAATCACAAATGGCTTGGTATCTTTGCTGAAGAAAATCCCCTCGATAACCAGCTCCCGGTATTTCCTCTTTTCCTGCGAGGCTTTGTAAGACTTTACATTCTCAAATACAGTCGGCTGAGAATTGGATTTATTGGCCGTGCTATTCGCCCTCCATTTGGCCGGGACATACTTTAAGGCGAGCGAAGCGATGTCATCTTTAAGAAAAACTACATTAAAATTGTATTTATAGAGCACGGAAAAAATGACTACTGCCAGGCCGATAAAAGCAAATTTCTTTACCCCGGAGCTGACCGGGCCTTCGGAGCCGGCCTCCCTTTGTTTTTTTCTGTGCTTTCTCTTGGCTACTGACAGGGCGTCCTTAAAGGACGGGTTTATGGCGTCTGTTTTGAAATCATACCCGCAGTTATGGCAGACAGGGTCGTCAATGGCGACTTCTTCTTTGCAATAACGGCAGGCCTTTGTCCCGGGCGTAGGATTTTTTTGCTCTTCAGGCATACTCTGCCTCCATTAGCTTGTAAATGTCAAATCAACTTCTTATTATTATAATAGACTATTTTGCGCTGGCAAGAATTATCTAAAGTTTATTGCATCAGCTTTTTCACTCCGGGGTTCTTTGCGGAAATGTCCACTTTCAGGCTCCTGTGGGTATCTTCTCCGAAATGCTCAAAGAGAGCCACCAGCAAATAATTCACCGCTTCCCTGTGGTCCGGGTTTTCCAAAGAGGAGCTCGCCTCTCCTATCCATAGCTGCTTTTCTTCTTTGGTACTGCGTGCGAGCCTGGCGTCAACTACCTCCAAAGCCAGGGAATAAGTATATAAAGTATACCTGTAAGGCACATAACTCGTATATCCGGGGAAGGTGATAAAGGAAGTTTCGGCCTTGCCTTCTTCGGTAATCTTCTGTATCGTGCCGGTTTCCGCGGGCTGATAAACCGGCCTGATTTCCGTAACTTGCCTGCCGGAACCCGGGGAATAAATATAAGTTAAATAAAAATCCGCCTGCTCCCTGGGCAAGATGCGAAAACCTTTTTCCGATAAAAGGGCTTCAATCTTGGATTTTATCTCCGATTCAAAGATGAGGTTCCTGGAATTCTGCTCCGGCAAAACGTAAAAGGACGCACCGGAAGGCAAATAAACTACGTCCCTTCCCGGGCTTAAATAACCGTTGACCTTTACGCGGTAAACCGTAGCGCAACCAGCAAGTAACAACACCCCCACTATCGCAATAATCAGTTTTTTCATACCCTCCCCTTTTCCGGTGGCAGCGCTAAATCTTGCTACCCGCCTCTTTTTTGCACTTAAAACAGAAGGTATCGTGAAAACATTTTATTGCCGTCAACGCAAACCCAAAGATAATTATGAGCAATACTATCTGCCCAAACAGCGCCCAACTCATCATCTATATCTCCTTTTTCATATTTAGATGCTTCGGCAGTCCGAAAGTTTAAAAAATTATTCGTAGCGTAAGGCCTCAATCGGGTCCAGCTCCGAGGCCTGGCGCGCCGGCCAGAACCCGAACGCTATCCCCACGATTAAAGAGAATACGCTGGCCAGGATTATGGAAGATAAAGAAACCTTGACTGCCCATCCGGCGAAAAAAGTTATGAGTACGGCAGAACCTGTCCCCAGCAAAATACCCGTGATGCCGCCGATAAAAGCCATCATTACCGCTTCAATCAGAAACTGCACCATTATATCCTTATTATTTGCGCCTATGGCCTTACGCAGGCCGATCTCGCGCGTGCGCTCGCTTACAGAAACCAGCATAATATTCATAATGCCGATGCCTCCCACCAAAAGCGAAATCGCGGCAATAGCGCCTAAAAGCATGGACATGGTTTTTGTCGTGGCCTCAAGCGTCTCTTTTATATCCGACATATTGCGTATCTGAAATGAGTCCTCTTCGTCTTTGCTTAAGCGGTGCTCTTTTTTAATTACCTCTGATATTGCCGCCTGCGCTTCTTCGATAGCCCCAGCGCTTATTGCCTCCGCATAAATACTATCAATGTAGTCTTTCCCGAACACCCGGTACATAGCCGTAGTTACCGGGATCATCACCGTATCGTCCTGGTCGTGAAAAGGGCTGACTCCTTTTGAAGGCAAGACTCCGATTACCCTGAAGTTAATCAGGTTCAACTTGATATTCTTTCCCACCGGATTTTCCTCTCCGAAGAGCTCCCGCGCCACCGTCGGCCCCAGCAAAACAACCTTTTCCCTGATTTTTACTTCACTTTCGGTAAAGAACCTTCCTACTGCAGCCTCAGAGGCGCGCATCGGCGCATAATCCACTCCTACTCCTTCAACCCGGGTGTTCCAGTTTTTATCCGCATAGACAAGCTGGCCCCTGCCGGTTACGGAAGGGCTTACCCTTTTTATCAAATCAGTAAGCTTGCTAATAGCAGCAAGGTCCTGAAAGGTAAAACGCGTTACCGCTCCCGATTCCATGGCTACGCCGTGCACGCGCGCAGAACCCGGCCTGACTACCAGAAGGTTTGAGCCCAGGGACGCTATCCTGGACTGAATTGACTCTTTTGCCCCCTCGCCCACCGCAAGCATGGCGATAACCGCGGCTACGCCGATTAAAATCCCTAAAATAGATAAAAAAGAGCGCATTTTATGAGAGACCATTGCGCTGCCTGCCTGATGCAGATAATCAAAGAGCTTTGTTTTTCTCATTGCCCGCTCTGACTTGGATAAAACCAGGTCAACGACCTCATCTGCCTGGTTTTCTTCAAGAGGCTTAGGGGTTACTTGCGCTTTTTCATCAGAGACGATCTTTCCGTCAAGCATGCGGATTACCCGTTTCGCATAAGAGGCAACTTCTTTTTCATGGGTAACGATGATTACGGTTTTCCCCTTCTGATTAAGCGCCGAGAAAACCGCCATTATTTCTTCCTGGCTCTTGGAATCAAGATTACCCGTGGGCTCGTCTGCCAAAATAATTAAAGGGTCATTGACCAGAGAGCGGGCGATGGCTACGCGCTGTTGCTGGCCCCCGGAAAGCTCATTGGGCTTATGGCTTGCCCTATCGGCAAGGCCGACTCCTTTGATTTCCTCCATGGCCCTTTCTTTTAGATGCCTTTTCCCCGCATAAATAAGGGGGAGTTCCGCGTTTTCCAGGGCGCTAATCCTCGGTAAGAGATGAAACTGCTGAAACACAAACCCGGCAATGCGGTTTCGTATAGCGGAAAGCTCATCATCGGAAAGCTCATTTATTTTTCTTCTTCCTAAATAATATTCCCCCTCATCCGGCCGGTCTAACAACCCCAGCATATGCATCAGCGTGGATTTTCCTGAACCGGAAGGCCCCATAATCGCCACAAATTCACCCGGAGCAATGGAAAGAGAGACCCCCTGCAAGGCCTTTACCCTGACCTTTCCCATAGAGTAAACTTTGGAGATATTTTTTAATTCTATCATTGCCTTCTGGGAGAGGGCATAAACGGGTTAGTGCCCGCCTCCCCTGTAGGAACGCTGTATTTTTTCGTTTTTATGATTACCCTGTCGTTTTCATTAACCCCGGAAAGCACTTCCACGTTATTGTCATCGGAAATCCCAAGCACAACGCTTACCTTTTTCGGCTGGCTTGCGTTATTTTGTTTTACCAAAACATAATTTTCATTATTTTCTTTATACACGGCATCAGGGGGGATAAGCAGGGCATTCTTTTTAGAGCGCTCGATAAAATCTACCGAGGCGTTCATCCCGGAACGGAAAAACGCAGGGACCTCATCGGGCTTTAAATCCACTTCGTAAATAGTCACGTTGTTTACTGTCGTTGACTCATGGTAAATATGCTCAACTTCGGCTTTTATCTTCTGATCGGGATAGGCATCAATGGTAATCACTGCCTGCATGCGGGGGGTGATCTTTCCGATATCAGTCTCGTCAACCTGGGCGCGCACTATGAGATGATCTGATAATACGACCACGGCTTCGGAAGTAGTTACTGTCTGGCCCGGCTGGGTAGTGGCGACAATAACTTCGGCGTCTATGGGCGCGGGAAGGGGTATGGGCTTATACGTTTCCTGCCAATATTTCAATGCCCCTTCTCCTTTACCCCTGGCTGCATCAAGCAAGGCTGCTCTTTCAGTTGAGCTCATCCAGGCAAGGACCTGGCCTGCCTTTACTGCATCCCCTTCGCTGACCAAGATACTCTCTATCCTTCCGTTTACCGGAGGTTTTACTTCCAGCCGGTTTTTAGGAAGGACTGTCCCCGTAGATGAAATTATGGACTCTATAGAGCCGGTAGCCACGCTTACCTCTCTGGAGAGCTCTGCGTCTGAATTCTTTTTCCTTACCTTAGCTATTAATATCGCTCCGGCGGCAATGATAATTATTATGACAAAAATCAATTTAAGTTTATTTTTGCGCATATTCTAACGTCTCTCCTTTCGCCTGAATCCAACTGGCTTCGGCCAGCAAGGCATTTGCCCGGGCATCTAAGAATGCCTTCTTCGCCCCCACTAAATTATCCTGAATAATAATCCAGTTATCAAATTGAATCATACCGAGCGAATACTGCGCCTCGGCAATCCTGGAGCGCTCTTCGGCCGCTTCCAAAAATCTATTTTGCACTCCCACTGTTTCCAGGGCATCCTGAAGTGCTTTCCACGCCTGTTCAAGCGTAAGTATGATGCCGTCTTTTGCGCTCTGCTCGTCTGCTTCTGCCTGATTATAAATTGCCTTTGCTCTTTCTATCTGCGCGCGCCTCAGGCCGCCTTCGAATAAAGGAAGAGATAATACAAGCCCGGCGTTCCAGCGATCATCTTCCGGAGGCCATTTTGAGCCGCGTTTATTCGCTCCTGCCTCTGCCGAAAGTCCAGGGAAAAATTCCGCCCTGGCAGCTTTAATACTGAATAATGCAAAATTCTTCTGGCTGGTGAATTTAGCCAAAGAAGGATTCCCGGCAGCCAATCCTTCAAGGTCGGGCTTTTCTAATGCCTCGTCGCTTACCTTGAATTCCTCTTCTACGCGTAAAGAAGTAAACTTACTCCTGCCCATTTCCTTAATCAGCTGCCTCTGTGAAACCTGCAAGCCTCTTTTGGCCTGGTGGACTTCAAATTCAGCATCCGCCAAATTCGCCTGCGCATTCATTAACGCGCCCTTATGCTCCAGCCCGGATTCGTAACGCAGGGTAATCAGCTCCAAATTCCCCCGCCTGATATTATAAATCTCTTGCGTGATATCAAGAAGCTTTTGCGCCTTCAGTAAGTTTATAAAAGCAGTGCGCAGCCGCAAGCGGACTTCTGAAGAGGTAAATTTGAAATCATGCTCTGATGCCTTGATGTTTTCTTCGGCGGCTTTTACGTTATTGGAAGTCTTTCCTGCGTCAAACAAAAGCTGCGTGCCGGTCAAGCCGTAGGTATAAGTATCGGTAGTCGCGCCGGATGCCTTTGCCGTAGAGCCGCTTAAATTGCTGTCTATCTGAGGGAAAAGGGCGCTTGCGGTGATTTTCTTATCTGCCTGTTCCTGTTTTATTGACTCCTGCGCCGAGATTAAATCCGGATGATTCAGGGCTGCTTGCCTGACGCAATCCTGCCAGGTGAGGGTTTCCTCGGCCCCAGCCTCAAAGGCAGCAATGATAAGAAAAGACAGGAAAAAGATGGAGAGTTTTAAGCGCATAAATGTTTTATCCGCCGCTTTCCTTGGAAAAATCCGCCTTTACCCTGGAGATGTGTTTCTCAAAATCATCCAGGAAACGGCTGAAATCATCTGCCAGGGCAAAGCTGAGCATCTTGGTGTGTTTTGGCGGCCCCGAAATTACAATCAACTTGTCTCCGGATTTAATCTTTAACGACTTTCTTGCCTCTTGGGGGATGACTACCTGGCCTCTTGCCCCAACTGTCGCCATTCCGAAAAATTTAGGGAATCCTCTCATTTTTTCTCCTTTCGCCGCAGAAGGCGGCGTACCCGCCACTCCGATTAGGCGGGGTGCTGCCGCAGAAGGCGGCGTACTCATTATATGATTTGTATGATAAGTATGATAAAGCATATAAATCTGATTGTCAAGCAAATAAGTTTGCGCCCGAAAGGCTAATTACTAGGGATTGCTTTTTTGGAGGCGATGAGGTATATTAGCTGTCATGCTCCCAATACTATTTGAGGATAACGATATTATTGCGCTAGACAAGCCCGAAGGGCTGGCTTCCATCCCCGAAGCGGATTTGAGCAAAGACTCTGCGTTCTCCTTAGCCTCTGCTTACGCCAAACAAAAAATTTACCCGGTGCACCGGCTGGATAAAGAGGTAAGCGGAGTAATTATTTTTGCCAAAAATGCCCAGGCGCACAAATTCTTAAACGAGCAGTTCAGCAAAAAGACAGTGCAAAAAATATACCTTGCCCTGGCGCATGGAGTTGTTGTAAAAGACAGCGGCATTATCGAAAAACCCATCCGCGAATACGGCTCAGGAAGAATGGGGGTAGATAATCAAAGGGGAAAGAATAGCTTTACAAAATTTGAGGTGGTTAAACGGGGAAAAGATTTTACGCTCATGAAGGTATTTCCCTTGACAGGGAGAAAACACCAGATCAGGGTGCATCTATATAACATCGGACATCCGATTGCCGGAGATAAGCGTTACAAGGACAAGCCTCTTCAAGACCGCTTTACCCGCCTGATGTTACATGCTCATAAGATTAGTTTTACCTTGCCTGCGGGAGAAAAGAAAGAAATCGAAGCGCCGCTTCCGGAATCTTTCAGAAAATCACTCCCCTTTAAGGCTTTCAGCTCCTGCCCGTCGCAATCATAAAATCAATAACGCGGTCGCTTACATTATTCTGTTTTAAATAAGTAATCGTCTCTGAACTAAGCTTATACACTGAATGCGTCCTCTTTATCTCTTCAATAATGACATCATCAGGTACCCCCTGGGAAGCCATATTGGCAATGCTCATAATCGGCAAATAAGCGGGATTATAGGGCGGGATAGCTCTCTCTGACTCATAATAATATAACTTTTCAGGATAAATATCATAGTAGTAATAATACTTTTTATAAGGGGGGTAATATATTTTCCTGTAATAGTAATAATCTCCGGGGTAGTAACGATAGTACCTGTAATGTTTGTGGTGTCCGCCATGATGACGGTCATCGTCATCATCGTGGCCATCGCCGTGGTCAGATCCCCGGCGTGCATACTGCTGGTTTTGCGGTTGCAAGGAAATGACTGCGGCAGAAGCAGTTTCCAAAAAAATCATTGCACAGAGAAAAACTATGCCTGTTAATCTAAGAAAAGTATTCGATCTCATCTTGGCCTCCTTTATTTTAAACGGCTCACAAATAACCGATTTTTATTTATTGTAAAGCTTATTTTAAGAATAATGAATGGCCGGATTCTTCTTTTTCCTGACTTATTTCTACTTTAGGGTAAATCCGAACCAGAAACTGGAGAGTTACCCGAGTGCGCCCAAATATTCTTAAGCGCCTCTATCAGCTTGATTGCATCTTTCCTGGAGAGAGCGTAAATATTGTCTTTGTGCAGGTATTTTCGCATAAAATTGGCCAGGTGCACGTCAGTCCATTTAATCTTTCGCACTAAATAATCAATAAAAAGCTTCTGTTTTATAGAGAGCCCTTCCTTATTCAGGCGGTAATACTTGCTATAGACGAAATAGCGCATTAACCTGCGGAATTTCTCCTCATCCAGCTCTTTTGCGCTATTAACCCCTGCCGCGTCCATAAGTATCCGGCGGTATTCCT
>JBFMBZ010000077.1:0-7283 GCA_040754615.1 Candidatus Omnitrophota bacterium
CAAGAACAAATAACGTGAGAATAAATTTTATTCAAGGAGATTTATTTAATACCTGCCACCTGCAACCTCCCACCTACGACCTAATTGTGTGCAATCCCCCTTATATCCCTACTTCGGAAATTGACCGCTTGCAGCCGGAGATAAGTTATGAGCCGCGCATTGCCCTGGATGGGGGCAGGGATGGTTTGAATTTTTATGAGAGGATTATAAGAGATGCGCCTTCCTATTTAAAGAAGAAGGGTTTGTTAATTATGGAGATGGGCATTAATCAGGGAGAAGGAGTAGAAAATCTGCTTAAAAATAGCGGAAATTTTGAGATAATAGAGATTGTAAAAGACTATAGTAATATTGACAGAGTTATGGTTTCAAGGAGAATAGGCTCTGTTTAAGGAGTAAATATGGACAAGCTGGTTATAGAAGGCGGGTTACGGCTTAAGGGAGAAGTTACGGTTTCCGGGGCAAAGAATGCGGTCTTGCCGATTTTTGCCGCCACATTATTGACACAAGAGCCCTGCGTAATTAAAGGGGTGCCTAACCTTCGCGACACAAATACCATGCTGAAGATTTTACGTTCACTCGGGAAAAACGCAGAGTTTGATAAAGGCGTAGTTAAGATTGCCCCTACAAAAAATATCAGCTTTTTCGCCGATTATAAATTAGTATCCACGATGCGGGCTTCATTCTGTGTGCTCGGCCCCCTATTGGGAAGGTTCAGGAAGGCGAAGGTTTCCCTCCCCGGAGGCTGCGTAATCGGTTTAAGGCCGGTAGATTTACATATCAAAGGCCTGAAGGCATTGGGTACTGATATAGATATTGATTCGGGGTATGTAGTAGCCTCTGCCAAGCGCCTCAAAGGCTCTCATGTATATTTAGGGGGAGTTTTCGGTTCGTCTGTATTGGCCACGGATAATGTGATGATGGCAGCGGTCCTGGCACAAGGCAAGACAATCATCGAATCCGCTGCCTGTGAGCCTGAGGTGGAAGATTTAGCGGAATTCTTGATCAAGATGGGCGCAAAAATTAAAGGCCACGGGACCCCTATTATAGAGATAGAGGGGGTAAAGAGCCTGAGAGGGGCAACCCATACCATAATCCCCGACAGGATTGAGGCAGGCACGTTAATGATAGCGGCTTTAATTACGGCCGGAGATATATTGATAAAGAATGTTTCCCGCCGGCATTTAGGCGCAGTGATTGACAAGCTCCAGGAGGCAGGCGCCTGCATAACCAAATCCGACAACTCGCTACGCGTGCGTTATAAAGGAAGATTAAAGCCTGTGAATATCACTACGCTTCCCTACCCGGGTTTTCCTACTGATATGCAGGCACAGATTATGGGCCTGATGAGTACGACAAAGGGCATAAGCGTAATAACGGAGAAAATTTATCCTGACAGGTTTATGCATGTGGCCGAGCTGAACCGTATGGGCGCGCGCATCCAGAGGGAAGGCCCTCATGCGATTGTAGAAGGGGTGAAGCATTTATCAGGCGCTCCGGTGATGGCCTCTGATTTACGCGCCTCTGCGTGTTTAGTCCTGGCAGGCTTAGCTGCCTCTGGGAAGACCACCGTTTCCAGGATTTACCATCTTGAGCGGGGGTATGAAAACCTGGAGTTAAAACTGCAAAGGCTCGGGGCAAGGATCTGGAGAGAAAAAGAATAATTTAGTAACTAGTAAATTAGTAACTAGTAACTAGTAATATAAGAAATTGAAAGGTTTTTAAAATTACCAGTTACCAGTTACTAGCGTACTAGTTACTGGAGAGAAGATTTAAACATGGTACTAATGATTGATAATTACGATTCTTTTACCTATAACCTCGTCCAGTATTTGGGCTCGCTCGGGGCGGATATTAAGGTCTATCGTAACGATAAAATAAGTATCACCGGCATAAAGAGGCTTGCGCCTAGAAGAATCGTTATCTCTCCCGGGCCCGGAAGGCCGGAAGACGCCGGTATTACCTGCGATTGTATCCGTGCCTTTGCCGGAAAAATCCCCATATTGGGAGTATGTTTGGGCCATCAGGCAATCGGCTATTGTTTTGGCTCAAAGATAGTCGGGGCAAAGACCCTGATGCACGGAAAGACTTCATTGATTTATCATAACAAAAAAGATATTTTTAAAGGCCTGCCCAATCCTTTTGAGGCCACTCGCTACCATTCATTGGTGGTAGAAAGAAAAAGCCTTGCGCCCTGCTTGGAAATCAGCGCCTGGACAAGAGATAAAGAGATAATGGGATTGAAGCATAAAGATTTTCCCCTGTGGGGAGTGCAGTTTCATCCGGAATCCATTTTGACTAAGGTAGGCAAGAGCCTTTTGCATAATTTTTTAAAGTTATGATCAGGCAAGCGATAGCGATGTTATCAAGAAAAGAGAATTTGAGTGCCGGGCAAATGCTTGCGGTTATGGAAGAAATTATGTCCGGGAAATCCGAAACAGAAGATATCGTTTCTTTCCTTGTGTCTTTAAGCAATAAGGGAGAGACTGTAGAAGAACTGACTGCTGCCGTAGAGGTAATGCGAAAGTTCTCCACAAAAATTAATTCAAGAGAAAGCGTAATTCTTGATACCTGCGGCACAGGCGCGGATAAATCCGGGACCTTTAATATTTCAACCGTAGCTTGTTTTGTCGCCTCCGGAGCAGGAATTACCGTGGCTAAACACGGCAACCGCTCCATCACCAGCTGCTGCGGAAGCGCGGATATATTAGAAGAAGCGGGGATAAATATCAATATGGGAAAAGAAAAAATAGAAGAGTGCCTTAATAAAATAGGGATCGCTTTCTTATTTGCCCCGGACCTGCATCCGGCGATGAGATATGCGATGGCCGCCCGTAAGCAGATAGGCAGGAAGACGATGTTTAATATTTTGGGACCTTTAAGCAACCCTGCCGGCGCAACCCACCAGTTGATGGGCGTATTTGACCTTGGCCTTACGGAAACTTTAGCGCGGGTGCTCTCTAACCTTGGGAGCCGGCATGCGCTGGTGGTCCATGGTTTAGACGGGCTTGATGAAATTACTACCGTTAAGGAAACGCGGGTATCCGAGGCCCGTCAAGGAAAGATAAATAATTTTGAATTAACTCCCGAAGAATTTGGTTTGAAGAGGGCAAAAGCCGAAGATCTATTGGGCGGCTCAGTGGGCGAAAATGTCAAAATCCTGCAGGGCGTCCTTGAAGGCGAAAGCGGCCCCCAGAGGGATATTGTCCTTCTGAATGCCGGCGCAGCCATATACGCCGCGGATAAAGCAAAGACTATTAAAGACGGAATAAATACGGCGGAGAAATCCATAGATTCGGGCGCGGCACTGGAGAAGCTTGAGTTATTAAAAAAATACTCCCAACAATGAGTAAGCGCGATATTTTAAAAGAGATTATTCAGAAAAAGAAAGAAAAAATCCTGCTTGCCAAGCAAACATTCCCGGAAGAGGAATTGAAGGAGCGCGTAAAGCAGGCCCCGGACTGCAGGCCGTTTATAGAAGCCATAAATAAGCCGCGGCAGATTTCTTTAATTGCGGAAATCAAGAAGGCATCTCCTTCAAAGGGAATTATCAGGCAGGATTTTGATTTACAGAGAATCTGCGAAGCATACCGGCAGGCGGACGTGCAGGCAATCTCAGTTTTGACCGAAAGGGATTATTTCGGCGGGGACCTCTCTTTTATTAATGAAGTAAAAAAGATTGTAGAAAAGCCGGTATTACGCAAAGATTTTATTTTAGAGCCTTATCAAATCTATGAATCGCGTTTTTTCGGAGCGGACGCCGTGCTTTTAATCGCAGAGGCCCTGACAAAGGATTCTTTAAGCGAATTAATCGAGCTGTGCGATAGCCTCGGGCTGGATTATATCGTAGAAGCGCACGCACAAAAGGAGTTAAAAAAGATTATCGGAATGAAGGTGCCTGTAATCGGCATAAATAACCGCGATTTACATACTCTGGAAGTGGACTTTAAGACCACCGAGAAGCTTTTTCCGCTTATCCCCAAAGATAAGATAGTGATTGTTGAAAGCGGGATAAAAAAACACCAGGATGTTTTATTCTTGAAGATCCTGGGGGTAAATGCCGTCTTAATAGGGGAGGCATTTATGGAGGCGGAAAATATCACGGCCAGGGTGGAAGAAATAATGGGATGGTGAAAGTAAAGATTTGCGGCTTAACGAATTTAGAAGATGCGAGAATGGCTGTAAACGCTGGGTGCGATGCCATTGGTTTTATATTTTATAAAAAAAGCCCCCGCTATATCATGCCGGATAAGGCGCTGGAAATTGTAAAACAGCTTCCCCGGCAAGTAATTAAAATCGGGGTGTTCGTAAATTCCAGGGAGAAGACAGTGCGTAAAATCGCGCGGCTTTGCCGGCTGAATATGCTGCAATTTCATGGGGATGAATCCAGCAGCTTTTGCCTCAGGTTTAAGAAATACAAAATAATCAAGGCCTTCAGGGTAAAGAAGAGGATCCCCCTGGAAGAAATCGAAAAATATAAGACCTTCGCCTACCTTTTTGACACCTTTGTGCCGGATAAAATAGGAGGCACAGGCAAAAAGTTTGACTGGAGATTAATCAGGCATATAGAGGGCCTAAAAAGGCCCGTATTCCTTTCCGGCGGGCTGAACGGCAAGAATGTGCAGGAAGCAATTTCTACGGTTCATCCTCACTGGCTGGATGCGTCCAGCTCCATTGAGGCAAGGCCCGGGAAAAAAGACCATCGCAAGGTAAAAGAATTTATTACAGCAGCCAAGAGATGAAAAAGTGCCCTTATTGTAAAGAGGAGATTCAGGACGAGGCAGTAAAATGCCGTTTCTGCGGTGAGTTTCTGCGCCGCAGGAATAAGTATTTAAATTGCGCCTTCGGGTGCTTCTTGACTTTTATCATCAGCATAATACTCTTCGTTTTGTTTATATTCCTTTTATTCGGCTTATTTAAATATATAATGTTTAAGGCGTTTTTCGGCGGACCGGCGCCATATCATCCCGCGCCCCCTGCTTCAGGCCAGGAGGGGTTTTGCGATTGGTTTAGCGGATATTTAAGGTCGTTCTGGGAGGGATTAAAAGATTTTCTTAAATTAAATCCCGCTGACTATAAGCAGATTAAATTCTGAGGAGAGATTATGTTACCTGATAAAAAAGGGCATTTCGGAGAATTCGGGGGTAGGTTTGTCCCTGAGACACTGATATATGCCTTAGACGAGCTGAACAGGCATTATTTAAAAGCAAAAAAAGATAAGGCATTCACCAGAGAGCTGGACTATTACCTCAAAGACTATGCCGGCAGGCCCACTCCTTTGTATTTGGCCGGGAATTTAAGTAAATACTTGGGGTTAAACAGGGTTTATTTAAAGAGAGAAGACCTGTTGCACACCGGAGCGCACAAAATCAATAATACCCTGGGCCAGGTCCTGCTTACGTTAAGGATGAAGAAAAAGCGCGTTATTGCCGAGACCGGTGCTGGCCAGCACGGAGTAGCTACGGCAACCGTAGCTGCGATGTTCGGCCTTGCTTGTGACATATATATGGGCACAGAAGATATAGAAAGGCAGAGATTAAATGTCTTCCGGATGAAGTTGTTGGGCGCCAGGGTAATCCCGGTGAAAAGCGGCTCCCGGACCTTAAAAGACGCCACCACGCAAGCCCTGCGGGATTGGGTAACGAATGTGCGCACCACGCATTACATAATCGGCTCTGTGGTAGGCCCGCACCCTTATCCTATGATGGTCAGGGATTTTCAGTCCGTTATAGGCCGGGAAGCCAGGAAGCAGGTTTTGGAGAAAGAAAAACAGCTGCCGGATTATCTGATTGCCTGCGTGGGAGGAGGGAGCAACTCTATTGGCCTCTTTCATCCTTTCTTTAATGACAAGAAAGTAAGATTTATCGGCGTTGAGGCTGCGGGGCTGGGGATTTACTCTAAAAAACACGCCGCTACTCTGGTCACCGGGAGCCCGGGGGTATTACATGGCTCAAAGTCAGACTTGCTTGAGGATAAGTTCGGGCAGGTCGAGATCGCTCATTCCATTGCCGCCGGCCTAGATTATCCCGGGGTAGGCCCGGAACACGCTTATTATAAAAAAATCGGCCGTGCCGCCTACGCGGCGGTGGAAGACAAAGAGGCATTGGAAGGATTTAAAATTCTCTCAGAAACCGAAGGAATTATCCCCGCGCTTGAGCCTGCGCATGCAATATCTTATCTAAGAAACTTAAGCCGGAAGATCAGGCGCAATTCTCTGATAATAGTCTGCCTTTCCGGAAGAGGGGATAAGGATACCGAAGTGGTGGCAAGGGAGTTAAAGTTATGACTAAAAACAGGATTGAGGTTAAATTCAGAGAGTTAAAAAAAGAGGGCAGGAAGGCCTTTATTGCCTTTATTACCGCAGGCTACCCGGATCTTACGGTTACGAAGAAGCTGGTGTTGGAATTTGATAAGATCGGGGTGGATATTATTGAACTGGGCGTGCCTTTTTCAGACCCACTTGCAGATGGCCCGGTAATCCAGGAGTCTTCAGAAGAGGCCTTAAAGCATAAAGTGAATATCCCCCTGATATTAAAGTTGGTGAAGGATATCAGGAGGCATTCAGGCGTCCCCATCTGTTTGATGACTTATTACAATCCCGTATTCTGCTTTGGCGAGGAGAGGTTCACAAAAGAAGCGAGGCAAGCGGGTGTAGACGGGGTGATTATTCCGGACCTCCCTCCGGAAGAGGCGGGTTCATTGATAAGATATGCAGGCAAATACGGCCTTGCGACCATATTTTTTCTTTCTCCCACAAGCAGCATTCGGCGGATGAAGCTCATTTCAAAAGCCTCTAAAGGCTTTATTTATTATGTCTCTCTTACCGGAGTTACAGGGGCGCGCATGAAACTCGCCTGCGGTTTAATAAAGAATATTAAGCTGATAAAAAAATATGCCCGTAAGCCTATTTGCGTCGGTTTCGGAGTATCGCGCCCCGAGCAGGTGAAAGAGATTAAAAGAGTAGCAGACGGGATAATAGTCGGCAGCGCAATTGTGGGAAAAATCCGGGAAAATATCGGTAAACCCGGCTTGGTAAATAAAACAAGCAATTTTGTTTCGCGGTTAAAAGATGTATAAAAAGAGCGCATTGGATAACGGCTTAAAGGTAGTGGCATGCGAGATGCCTAAAAGGCAGTCTATAGCACTCGGTATCTGGATAAATGTCGGAGGAAGGTATGAGAACGAGGCGAAAAAAGGGATTTCTCATTTTTTGGAGCATATGTTGTTTAAGGGCAGCGACCAATTCTCCTGTAATGCGATTAAAGAGTCCATTGAAGGCATCGGCG
>JBFMBZ010000078.1:0-3280 GCA_040754615.1 Candidatus Omnitrophota bacterium
TTATAATATGAGCCAGGCAATATTCATCAGGTTCCTGGAGAGTATGTACATCTCTTACGCCGAGGGGACGGTATTTCTTGCCAAAATCTTCAAAATTAGCCTCATTGCGCCTAACTGCCCCAAATGCATTGTAGTTGACGGAAATCTGTGCTTGCGTAGCAAGAAGGCACTTACGCATAAATTTCTGCATCCTGGCCCCTACCTCTGCTTTATTAGTAGAACTAATTATCTCCCTGAATATGTGGGGGACTGCCCAATCATGTAGCCGCAAATCTTTAGTTATAATATCTATTGCCAGGATAAAGTCTTTCGGCGTCTTGCAGTTTCTTAAAATATTTCTTATGTAGGGCAGGCCGTGGCCGGGATAAATCTTGAGCGCATAGCTGCTGCCGATTACCTGCTTGTCTTCTTTGTCCTGGTTGGATAATTTAGAGGTGATTATCTTGTACCCGTCTCTTCTGTTTTCTAATATGCTCCAAAACGCATCGCTTGCATCTTTAGAAAGCTCATCTTGCGGAGGCACTATGCGAGAAGCAATATCTCCGCCAAAAAGGCAGGGAATAGTCCTCTCATCGTTATGAAGATAAAAATAAACCTGGCCTGCAGCATGCGCATCTTCCCAGCCACCTCCGTTTTGCAGGCTCTTTTCCCCCCGCATAATTGCTCCGGCAGTCAGGCTCTGTAAGACCTCAATCGCCAAATTGTCCGTAAGCCGGATTTTCTCAAGGACTTCAAATTTAGCCTTATTTTCCCCGCCTAATTTCCTGGCGCCGATAGGCTTGCCGCTTTCCTCCCCGAAATCGCGCATTAAACCTTTCTTTCTGAGTTCAGGGTAATCAATATAATCAATTCCGAGCAGCACCGGAGCAAGGTTAGACCAGAAAGTATCCTTTAAAAGAGAATCAATCTCTTCGGGGACTAAAGGATGGACATAAAAAGGAATGTTGTATTCTCTAGCCAAAATAAATGCTCCGCCGATGTGATCCGGATGGCAGTGGGTTACGAGAACGCGGTCAATATTTCCTCCTTCGCCCCCGGGCTCTCCCGGAGTAACGCCGTTTTCTTGTAAAATCGGAAGCACGAACTCTTTAAATCCCTGGCTGCGGCTTGAGTCAATAAGAATATATTTTCGTTCGTCATTACGGGTGTATCCGATTGAGTAAATATTCCCGAGGAAGGGCAATTGGAAAGTGATGATTTCCACTCCCCGGTATTGTTCCCTTATAACCCGATATTTTTTCTCAATGTGGTAAGAATTCTCCAGGTCTTTCCATAATATTTCTTTTGCTCGCAAAAGCTCCGCTTCAATTGCCGAAGCAGCGCCGTCTCTATTCTCATCAGCCTCCTGGGTTGAAGACGGGCTAACCTGCCGGGCTGGTTGTGCTTTAAGGCCTCTTCTTAAAGGAGCCTTAACAACAAGCCAAATTCCCTTTATTATTTTGAGGGCAACCAGGGCTAAAATATCCACGATTAATCGGGCATCATAGAGAAGGGACTTGCGATATACATATTCCCGGTCTGCTTCAAGGCCATAGTCCATTAACCCTTCTGCAAGATTTGCTCCGGGGCCCTCCTTTCTTATCCTGTCGCTGCAAAAACCTGGCATAATAACCATTAGCACCTCTATAACATAACGCTGGCTTATTTCACGCTGAAGCCTCGGCCGCGGTCCGCACCAACGCATATCTCCTTTGGCTATTGATAATATTTGCAAAACTTCATCCAGCCCTATCGGACGGATTAATTTACCAATAGCCGTTACGCGGCATTTTCCCGGGATATTTTCATTTACCATCGACCTTAGTTTCAATATGCCAATTACTTTCCCCTGATAGCCCAGCCTTTCCTGTTTGATAATAACTGGCCAACCCGAACATACCCAGATAAAAGGCGCTAACAAAAGCGCAATGCATATAGCAAGAGGCGAAAGGATAATGGCTATGACTCTGCCCGTAAAGACAGCGGCGCTATTTACGGGTCTGAAGGAAAAATCCCCCTCGCGGCAAATCTTATATGCGCCATACCAGGCACTAGCCCCTATTGCGGCAAAAGAAATAAAAATTATTGCAAAAGCGGCTATAAATTCGCTACCTGTAATCGGGCTGGAAGGTGCCTCTTCTTCACCGCTGTATGAAGGATCCTCGTAAACCTTTGCTGATACTTCCGCAAGGCTTTCGTTGACGCCTCTTAATATAAGAATATCCCGCTCCGTAAACGAACGTTTCTTCTTGTTTCTTTGCAAGGAAAGCAGAATCTCATCCAAAATAGCTAACTTCTCTATGCCCTTCTTACATAAGTTATTCTCTAAATCTGAATTAATTTCATTTAATAAGCCGTCAAATCTATTCATAAATTCAGCTTTCGCTCTCTCTAACAATCTGCCTATGCCACCCTTGTGCACTTGCCCGTCCCTGAACTTTGCCATCTGTAAGAACAGAATAACCGCAGTCTTGGCTTTTATGGTAAAAAGATATATTTCTCCGTCCCTTTTTCTTAAAGTGAATTTCTCCCCTGTTCTTAAACCGGAAACGCCTGCGGGAGTTGTCTTAGTAAGCGGCGAAGCGCAAAGGACGCTTTCTGCTTCTATGCCCAAGCTATCAGTTATCTTCTTTAGGGTGCTAAACCAAATAAACCCTGTATCAGCCTCCACTATGGCTTGAATGGCGGCGTAATATAAACTTATGTTTTTTTCTTTCCTGGCTTTCTTAGATAAAGAGGTGGCGTTTAAATTACGTTTCTCCATTTCTGACCTTATTCTTTCCCGTAACTGCGGTGTATTCCCTACCCTTATGCCTTTCTTCAGGCGGAAAAGCGCTTTTAATACTTTTTCTAACTCCCTTAACAGCTCAGGAACGCTTTCATCAAAATACCTCTTTCGCAGCAGCTCAGCGGTTATTTTCTCTCCCTGAATATCAGTGATGAATTCCGAATGTAAATTATATTCCTTCAGTCTTAGGGTAACTTCATCATCGGCGGCATTCTTTTTGTCTATATCCCCGCTTAAAACCTTATCTGCTATATCCCGGAGCAGCCCTATTATTTTAATGATTTCGACAGGCAATGTATCAGAATGAACGCAGTGAATCATGCCCCTTATTTTCTCTATGAGATTGGAACGCGGCAGAAAATGCTTTTGTACGCCCCTTATTATCATCCATACGTCTCCCCACTCCTTTTGGTATGGCCCTTTTCGTAAAAACTCTATTTCTGATTTTAAAACATACGGGCGGTATTTTTCTCTGTTTACCGGAGAAGCAGAGTTGCTTCTTACAGCTTTTTA
>JBFMBZ010000079.1:0-10246 GCA_040754615.1 Candidatus Omnitrophota bacterium
ATAATTTAACCATCACCAACGGCACCCTCGCTGCTTCGACCTACGAGGTCAATGTCGGCGGGAACTTCTCCAATAGCGGCACATTCACCACTTCCGGAACAGTAACCTTTGATGCTACGGATACGGACAATACCATTACCTCTGGAGGAGCGAGCTTCAATAACTTAACCTTTAATGGCGTAGGCGGCGGATGGACATTGCAGGATGCCTTAGATGTGAATAATAATTTAACCATCACCAACGGCACCCTCGCTGCTTCGACCTACGAGGTCAATGTCGGCGGGAACTTCTCCAATAGCGGCACATTCACCACTTCCGGAACAGTAACCTTTGATGCTACGGATACGGATAATACCATTACATCGGGTGGAGCAAGATTTTACAATATAAGCTTTGACGGCGCAGCTGGCGCATGGACGCTACAGGATGCCCTGGAATTAAACCATAATTTAAGTATCGGCTCAGGGAGCACTTTAAATGCCAACGGACAGGATATCACGCTCTACGGAAGCAACTGGACAAATAACGGGACCTTTAATTCCGGGAATAATACCGTAACTTTTGAGGGAACGGATGATACGCAGATTAACGGTTCCACCACATTCTATAATCTTACTTCTACCGCAGCCGGAAAGCAGATTACCTTTGAAGCTGGCTCAACCCAGACAGTTGACGGAACCCTTACCTTGAGCGGTTCTTCTGGCAACCTCATCTCCTTAAGAAGCTCAAGCGATGGAGCACAATGGAACATAAATCCTGCTGGCTTATACAGCATATCCAATGTCAGCGTAAAGGATTCTTACAATAGAAGCGGAGCATACCTTGATCCTGCAGGCTCTACTGATTTAGGCAATAACGATTTCTGGTTTACTCCTCCTACTCCTCCTGAGCCTCCTACTCCTCCTGAGCCTCCTGTTGATCCACCGGTGGTTGATGACGGAGACGATGATGATATTTCTCTTCCTGATGACCCGAGCACAATGATTAGCCTCACCGGTTTAGAGTTTGAAGAGGGAGAGAAGTTAAAGAAGAGATATCCTAAGGGAAAATACCGCACCGTAGTCATCGTCTTTGAAGGTAGGGTTGTGGTTGCTCCTTATGATGAAACGGGTATCCAGCAGGATAAAGAAGTGGTGTTAAACGCTGGAGACCAGACTACTCAAGCTGGCGAAGTCAAATAATCCAAGGGCTTCAGCTTTTCCTTCTTACAAATTATCCTCGCGGTATCGCGGCCTAAATAGGCCACCCCGGATATCCCTTTGGCTAAGGTTGTCCAATGCCCGGTGAGATACAGATTCTGTATCGGAGTTACCCCTGCTAATCCCCTGACGGCAAATTGTTCAGGTAAGATTGCCCACCCGTAAGTTGCGCCAAAGGAATTCAGCGTCCATTTGTATAAAGTGTGGGGAGTAGCAGAATCTTTAAAGGCTATACGTCGCTTAAGGCCAGGAAAGGCTTTATCAAGTTTTTCTATAAAAACGCTCGTTACCCTCTCCTTATTTTTATCCCAATAATCTGAATCTTTAAAATCTGCGCTTTCAAACGCAATGAGGCTACGCTTATCTGTGCCCAACCGCAACATAAACCAGTTTAAGCTCTCCGCGGGGCCGCAAAGAGCCTGATTATAAATGGCGTCAATATCATAATGCGGCAAAAACCACGTATTTACTCCTTCCTGAAGAAGGATGCTTAAATCCCCTTCTATTCCAAGATAAAGGATAAAACAGGATACGGAAGGAATAAGCTGGTTTAATTTAGCCTCAAATTCCCGGCCTAATACTTGCCTGCCTATCAAATTTAAGAAGGTCTGGCGGCTGTCACAAGCAGAAATTACGTATTTTGCAGAGATGAATTCCCCGCTTTCAAGCATAATCCCTTCAGCTTTGCCGTTTCTTATATTAATCTTTGTGACTAAATTTTCCAACAAAATCCTGCCTCCATATTCTTGGAATCTTTCAACTAAAGCATCAGGCAGCTTCTGCATGCCTCCTTTCGGATAATAACCCCCTGAAAGCATATATTCTTTATATTCTGTAGCCGCGGCAAAAGCAGAAATCTTAGAAGCAGATAAACCGTCAGTGCCCAATATGGGCGCGGCAAGAATGGCTTTCAAACGATTATCTTTGAAATATTGGCTCAGGAGCTCTTCAAAAGTTAAAGAGCGCAGTGTATTAAAAGATAATATTTCTGTCTTCTCTATAAACTTCCAGAATCCCCTTATCTTGACTGCTTCCCTTGGGAATGCCGCAGATAATTCTTCTATTGTTTTATCTGATTCATTCCAGAAAGATATTTTAAAATCCGGGCATACTATGGTATCGGAAGGATTATACCTTATTATATCTAAGCCCTTGTCTACGTTTAGCTCTCTGAGGATATTTAAGAAACTGCCCCCCTCGCTACAGCTTCCCAAATTCTGGGCGCAGGCATCAAAAGAAAACCCTTCTCTCTTAAATGAAACGCAATACCCTCCGGGCGAAGCACTCTTTTCTACAATTAAGGTTTTAAGCCCGGCCTTGGCAAGATAAGCGCCGCAAACCAAGCCGCTGATACCTCCTCCGATAATTACAGCATCATATTCGTATGAGCTCTTCATATTAATCGTTGTCTTGGCCTAATATTTCTTTAACCAAAGCCACCGCTTCTCCAACTTTCCTTAGTTGCATAAGCTGGCTGTTTTTAATTACGACTTTAAAAGTCCGCTCCAGTTCAGTGGCAATTTCAATGAATTTCAGGGAATCAATCCCCAAATCATCTATGACATCAATTTCCATGCTGATTTCCTCTGGCTCAAGGCCGGTCAGCCGCGAAAGCATCTGTTTTATCTCTTCTTCGATATTAACTGGCATATTTTTTTATCACCAGGCAAGAATTATTCCCGCCAAAGCCAAAGGCATTATTTAAAGCTATATTTACTTTTTGTTTTCTAGCTACATTAGCCACACAATCAATATCGCACTCTGGGTCGGGTGTTTTGTAGTTTATGGTAGGAGGGATAATATCCTGCTTAATAGTCAGGCAGCAGGAGATTGCTTCTAATGCCGAAGCTACCCCCATGGTATGGCCGAGCATGGATTTAATGGAGCTTACGGATATCCTGCGCTTGCCAAAAACTTCGTTAATGGCAACTGACTCTGCCCGGTCATTGTAAATAGTTCCGGTGCCGTGAGCCGAGATATAATCCACAGCACTATCTTTAATATTTGCATCCTTTAGGGCCTGGCGCATACACTCTGCAATCCCTTCTACGGAAGGGCTGGTCATATGGTAGGCATCACAGCTTAAGCCATACCCAAGAATCTCTGCGTAAATATCTGCCTTTCTCTCCAGGGCCCGGTCTAATGTTTCTAAAATCAAGGCGGCTGAGCCGTCTGCGGGGATGGTCCCCTTTCGGTTTTTATCAAAAGGTGAGCATTCTTGAGGGGCAATTGCCCCGATTTTATCAAAGCCGGTAAAAGCTATCCACGAAAAAACATCCGCTCCTCCCGTAACAGCTAAATCCGCCCTGCCGCAGCGTAAAAGATCAAAGCCGTATCCGATAGCATAGTTACCCGCGGCACAGGCAGTGGTAAACAAACGATTCCTTGCCTTTAGGCCGAATTCTATTGCCACATTAGAAGGGATATTGTGGGAGGGGTATTTATATATATCCAGAACATCTATTGCCTCTTTTCCATTCCGAATCCACTCCTGATCTGCCTTCTCAAAAGACTGGATCTCTCCCATTGTTGTGCCGAAAGACACGGCTGCCCTTAAGTCTTTAAGTGCCTTGATTTCTAAACCTGCGTCTTCAAGCGCTAACTTGGTAGACGCAATTGCCATCTGGGATGCCCTGCCTAAATATTTAATTTTCTTTTTGTTGATAAAATCTACAGGGTTAAAATTTGCCGCTTCTGCGCCTAAATGCGCAGTATGGCCTGAAGTATCAAAGGAGCCTACTTTCTTTACCCCGCAAACTCCTTTTATCAGGCTTTGCCAGAAATTCTCCTTTCCTATGCCTATGGAACTTATTACGCCTAACCCGGTGACAACCACCCTTTTTGCCATTAGTTGTAGCTTGCGATAATTGCTACTGTGCTTGAACCATTAGGCCCGGAGGAACTAATCATAATTTTCCCGGCTTCTTTTCTTGCAAGAGCTCCTAATGCAGCCACCATAGCTAAGCCTCCTGAAGCGCTAAAAGAATCTCCTGCTATGGATGTTACGGAATTAACCGGCAACTCATTTGCATGGCTGCCAAAAACTTCTTTTATGGCCTTGGTTTGCGCTAAATCTGCGTCGCGGCGGGAATCGGCATCTGCAAATAAACAACCTATCTCTTCGGGAGCAAGACAAGCGTCCTCTAAGGCCTCTCTCATTGCTTCGATAAGGCTTTTTGCCTCTGGGTGAAACTTGTGCAAGCGAAAGGGGTAAAAACTTGAGCCCGTGCCTAAGACCTCGGCGTAAATATTAACCTCGCGGGCTAAGCCAGCGCTTAACTCTTCTAAGACTAAACTGGAGGCCCCTTCAGAAAAACTAATTCCTCCAGAATGACAACCTAGTTTGTTAAAGCCAAAAAACGCCGGAAGGCTCATCTCTTCTACTGCCGCAGAAATCATCCTGTCAGCACGGTTAAAATTAATGCAATCCAGGCTATATTCAAGGGCGTCTAATCCGGCACAAAACCCCGTGGAAATAGTTACATTTGGGCCTTTTACTTTAAAGCGGATGGCTGCCCTGCTTGCCGGAGAATTAATTACCGTGTTAGGGAATCTTGAGGGATTTACAAAATGCGGGCCTTCTTCTATGGATTTGCGGTCAAATTCCGAAAGGCTGCTTAAGCTGGCAAGGGTAGTTCCTACAGAAATACCTGTGGTTAGCTCATTGATGTCGGCGATATCTATACCGCTGTCTTTCAAACTAAATTGGATGGCAGATAAAAGCAGGGTTGTTGCCCGGTCTAAATCTACCAAGCCTTTTTTGCCAAGAATATCTTTGGGGTCAAAATCTGTTATTTCTCCGGCAATCTTAGTTTCCAAGTCCGAGGCGTCAAATAAGGAGGGGGTTTTAAAACCCTTCCTGCCTTCCAAGAACCCCTGCCAAAATTGCTCTTTGCCAATACCAAGGCAAGAAAGGACGCCTATGCCGGTAACGGCAACACGCTTTCTTTTCACTTTGCTTGAATCTCTGTTATGTGATAAAATTGAAACTGCGATTATCCGCCGGTTATTTTTGCTTGATAAGCTGCAAAATCCCAAGCGCTATAGCAAATAAAAGGCAAGTATCCGCAAAATGCAAGAAGGAATGCGGTTCGATAGGCGGATGAATAGGCGGAGCCGGTAATGTTACATTAACCAACGGAAGAGCCACTCTAAGCAACAAACTTATTGCAAGGCTTATTAAAGCAAGCAGTATAAATACTTTTATTAACTTAG
Source organism: Candidatus Omnitrophota bacterium (assembly GCA_040754615.1). Taxonomy (GTDB): domain Bacteria; phylum Omnitrophota; class Gorgyraeia; order Gygaellales; family Profunditerraquicolaceae; genus JBFMBZ01. The sequence continues at coordinate 5,415 of JBFMBZ010000079.1, forward strand.
CCATCTGTCTACCTCCTTTTCACTTATTATTATATTATTTCAAATTAGTGTCAAGATAATTATATGGCCTTAAGAGAATTCGCGGGGAAATATTTCAGAAACTTATCCAGGCTCATCCCTACTCTCTTAGATAACTCTTCTGTGTACCTGCGGGGGAAGAAAGCAGCCAGGGGGCCTTTGGCAGTAGTCTGGGATATCACAGATAAATGTAATTTAAACTGCATTTTCTGCAACCAGTGGAAAATAGAGCCGCAGGGGCTTGTTTCAGATAAGAAAGGCTTAAATTCAAGGCAGAAAATTGAAATTATACAAAAATTATCCGAGTCAGGAGCGTGGCTGCTTAGTTTCTGCGGAGGAGAGCCATTATTGTGCGAAGATTTACCCTTATTAATAAAAGAGGCCAAGGCAAGCCGGATGCTTGTGAATATCTCTACAAACGGCCTGCTGCTGGAAGAAAGGGCTAAAGACATTATGGCTGCAGGGATAGACTCCGTTACCATAAGCATAGATAGCCACCATCCCGAAGTCCTCGCCAGGATCAGGGGCAATGAGGGATTATTTAATGCAATTGATAAGGGCATAAAAGAAGTAAGAAAATTGTCCGAAAATAAGAGCATCTTCATCGAAGCCCGTTGCCTGATTAATAAACAGAACTGCTTTTTGCTTGAAGAGTTAGTCAGCCGCTGGCAGAAAATAGTGGATTCTTTTTTATTGAAACCTATCTATGAAAACCCTCTTTTAGGTTACAGCGTGCCTGCTGAAATGCGTTTTGAACCCGATGAAGGAGAAAATTTCAGGAAATATTTTGCTGATTTTCTTAAGAAACATAAGAAAATCGATAATCCTTACCACCGCCTTATCCCGGATTTCTTTTTTAACGGCAATGGGAGCCTTGATTGCTTCTCGTGCTTTGCCGGTACGTTCTTTGGCGCTTTAGATTCAAGAGGCAACCTTTATCCCTGCCGGGAGATGACTTGCCTGCCGAATCCTCCGTTAGGGAATTTATTGGAAGAAGACTTTCTGGCCCTGTGGAACTCTCAAGGGGTGTGCGCTATAAGAGAGGCTTTTAAACAAAACCTGAGATGCAATTGTTGGCTGGACCGTTTCCTGCCCAGTATTTACCTGGAGAGATTTTTAAATCCACTTAATAAATTGATAAATTATGATCAGAAGAAGAAGCCCAAGGTTTTATAAAGGGCAATTTAAAGATATCCTTTCTTTATTAAAGTCCGGGAGGGTATCCGAAGGAGAATATATTAATTTATTTGAAATAAGGTTCGCCCAATATATCGGGACGAAATTTGCCCTTGCCACTTCTTCAGGGAGGGAAGCATTGATGTTATTACTGAAAGCATGGGGCATAAAAGCAGGGGATGAAGTAATCCTGCCTGCTTATACCCTTTTGGATTTAATCTCGCTCATTAGAGAAGAGGGGATAATCCCGAAGCTCGTAGATATAGAAAGGGGCTCTCTTAACCTTGACCCTGATTTATTAGAAGGACAAATCACCTCAAAAACAAGGGCAATTATTGCTACGCACATTTTCGGAGTGCCCTGTAGCCTTGATAGAGTATTGAGTATCGCGAAAAAACATGATATCAAGGTCATCGAAGACGCCTGCCATGCTTTAGGCGCAGAATATAAAGGCAAAAAAATAGGCTCCCTGGCTGATGCTGCTTTCTTCAGCCTTGAAGTGACAAAACAAATTAATACTTTCGGAGGAGGGGTAGTTACTACCAACGACGATGAAATTGCGGAAAAGATTAAAGAGCAGTTAAACAGGCGCTCCTTCTGCCCTTTTAAATTATTAAATAAAATCTTCTTTAATTACCTGGAAGACTTGCTCATTAAAAGCCCTGCCTATCCTGTCTTAGTAAGCCTGTTCAGGCATAAAAGTAGCGCGAAGATTATCAAGAAACTCTATTTCCTGGCCCATTCTTCAATGAGGATACAGAAAACGCGCTTGCATAACCTCCAAGCCCTCATGGGCCTGAAGCAAATGGATTTATTGGATAAGGAAAATGAAAAAAGGAATAGCGCAGCATCCTTGCTTTATGGTAATTTAAATAAACGGCTTTTATTGCAGGAGGATTTGCCCGGGGCAAAGAGAGTATTTTATTTTTTTGTCGCCAGGTTAAAAGATACAGGGAATACGGATTTAGAAGATTTTAGAAAAAGGCTTCTAATTTACGGGATAGACTGCGGGATAAAAAATGAGATTACGGATAACTGCGCTGTTAACCAGGCTGAAGAGAATAATTACCCCGTTACCCGCGAAATCTTCTCATCGGCATTACAGCTTCCCATTTATGACGAACTCAGTGAAAAGGAGATTAAAAGAATTGCCTTATGCTTAAACAGGGCCTTGCTTTAAATAAAATAAACCTCACCCCCCTGATTTTCCTCTTCGGGCTTTTTTTTATAATTGTTATCTACTGGTATTTACTGCCTAAGAGGCAAAGGAGCCTCTACTTGTTAATCTGCAGTTTAGGGTTTATCGCCCTCTTTGATATTGCCTTTGCCCTGTATTATTTTACCCTGATTGCCGCAGCCTACCTTACTTGCCTTTGCATGAAAGAAAGGCAGGGCCTGAAGAAACCTTTATTCATGGGCTCTGTTGTTTTTCTGATTGCAAATTTAATCTTTTTTAAATATTTTCAATCCGGGTTTAATTTTGTCTGGGGGGCGCTTTCTTCTTATTTTCCGGTCCCACAGGTAAAAATCCCGTCGATAATTATGCCTTTGGGCCTATCTTTTATTACCTTCAGGCTCCTGCATTATGTAATAGAGGTAAGCCGCAACCAGATACAAGAGCTTTCCTTCGTGGACTTCGCGCTTTATGCGCTATTCTTCCCTGCGTTTCTCGCCGGGCCTATTGAAAGGTATCATAATTTTTCCAGGCAAACTGCGGAGGTTTCTGCGTTAGACTATACTACGTTATCTTACGGGCTCTGGCGGATATTGCAGGGCATAGTCAAAAAATTTATTTTTGCCGATCTTTTGTTCGGCTGGTCTGGTGAGGTGTTAAACTCCCCTTTCTCCTATTCGCGCATAGCAGTTATCGGCTCTGTGTATGCCGGGATGCTGCGCCTCTATATGGACTTTTCCGGATATTCGGATATTGCAATAGGGATCTCCCGGCTCTTCGGATACAAGATAACGGAGAACTTCGATAAGCCGTTTTTACAGAAAAACATTGCCCTTTTCTGGAGGCACTGGCATATCTCGCTTTATACCTGGATCAGGGATTATTTTTATCTTCCATTTTTTGTTTACCGGGGCTCGCGTTTAAAATTCTACCTCGGGCCGGTCTTAACCATGCTTATTTTCAACCTCTGGCACAGGTCTTCCGCGGGCTTTTTAATCGGAGGGCTCTTAAACGGCTTAGGCTGGATTATCTGGATTGCCTTTCAGGATATGCAAAAAAAACTCCCCAGGTTAAGAAGCTGGCTAAATCAACCTTATCTAACCCCGGTTTCGGTATTCCTGACTTTTAATTATGTCTGTTTTGGGACAAGTATTTTCTTTTTCAGCAAAGATTTAAACCAGATAAATTCTCTGCTTGCGAGGATTTTCTTCTAAATGAAAAAAGTATTGTTTTCTTTATGTATTTTTACTCCACTTATCTGTTTAATCATCCTGCTTATTTCTTTTTCCTGGCAGATATATCAAATAAAAAAAGTCGATTACCGGCAGATATCCCGAGAGCTTAAAGACTACCTGGAAAAAGATAAGGGTAAAATTACGGTTAAGCTTAAAGATAACTATCTATTTATTGATTACGCGGATTATCTTGGCGGGGAGATTGATAAAACGCGTAAGCGCAACTTCCCTTATGAAAACCGTCCGGAAAGCTCTGTTATCCATATATACGGCTCTTCTCCTATTATCTCCAGGCCCTTCTTTTTTAGAGGGGATTTCCCCTTTTTTAGCGCAGTTTTGTCCGAACAATTAAAAGAGAGAAAGATAAAAGTTTACAATTTTGGGATGAGCTCTTTTGATTCGTCCGACATCAAGGAGCTCATAGAAAAAACCGTTGCCTTGGACAAGCCCGAATTGATCATCTTTTATGACTGCTCCGGCTCTGATTTTGAGAACGCATATTTTACTAACATAAAAAGGCGCTTTAGCCTGCTTTGCCCTTTCTTGAAAAACATTATCAAGATAAACAGACTGGCGGACTGGTTTTACAAATCACAGATAGAGCCGAATCTCATAAACCTGTTACAGAAAATAACCCTTCTCAATATCCAAAGAGAGCCTTTTGAGGAATACAACGAACTGATTTTTTCTGCTTATAAAAAAGGCATTCATGATATTATCCGTGTTGCGCAGGTTAACAATCTCCCCTTATTAATTCTGCCTTCCATATGTAATTTAGAGGCACAACCATTTGGGATACAAGGAGTTGCCGACAGTGATTACAAGTTGGGAATTAAAGAAAAGGACTACTCCCGCAAAATTGCTTCTTTGATGAAGGCCAGGGATTTGGATATTTTTACCATTGACGTCGGGGGGCCGCGCGCTGCCATCCATGATTTCCTGGCTGATATTAATGAAACAGGCGTGTATGTATTGGATTTGCAAAAAGAATTAGAAAAAGAAAAATTCCCTTTTAATCACAAATATTTTTATGATATCGGCCATATGCGTCCGGCGTTGCATAAGATTATTGCCGAGTATTTATATGCTTTTATCACAGAAAATGAATTAATAAACCCATGAAAAGAAATTATATGTTTACAGCCGGGCCCACTCCCCTTGCTACGGAAGCTGCCTGCGGGCTATCCGCGCCCATAATCCATCACCGTACCCCGCAGTTTCAGGCATTA
>JBFMBZ010000079.1:10256-23978 GCA_040754615.1 Candidatus Omnitrophota bacterium
CTGAAATATGTCTTTCAGACTAAAGATGATATCTTTATCTTTGCTTCTTCGGCAACCGGAGTTATGGAGGCGGCAGTCGCGAATTTCCTCTCCCCTTTTGAGACTGCCGTGATAATTGAAGGGGGGATTTGGGGCAGGATTTGGTCAGAAATTTGTCAGGGTTTTAATATAAAATGCGAAATTATAAAAGTAGAGGAAGGAAGGCGCCTTGATATAGAGATTTTAAAAAATAAATTGAAGGAGCTGGATGGAAAGGTTAAAGCAGTATTTGCTACTCTCTGCGAGACTTCTACCGGAGTGGTCTTTGACATAGAAGCGATTGGAAAGGTAGTAAAAGATACAAGCGCAATCCTTATAGTTGATGCCGCAGCGGGGTTGGGAGCAATTGATTTTAAAACAGACGCCTGGGCTTGCGATGTGGTGCTTACAGGCTCGCAAAAAGGCCTGGCTTCTTCTCCGGGGCTAGGGATTATTTCGGTAAGCCCGAAGGCGTTAAAACTTGTGGAGAAATCTAGCTGTCTGAGATATTATTTTGACATAAAGAAGGCGCTGCTGGCAAAAGAAAAATCAGATACCCCCTTTACCCCTTCCATTTCACTCATAAGGGGGTTAATTGAGTCATTAAAAATAATAAAAAGAGAGGGATTAGAAAATATATTCTTTCGTAACCGCTTGTTAAGCCAGGCTATCCGGGAAGGCATCAAGGCCCTGGGCCTTGAGATTTTTTCTTCTTCAGATGTGCTTACTTCAGTTAATATCCCCGGCTCGATTGACGCGGAAAGGCTCGTAGTTACTTTACAGAGTAAATATAATATAAAAATAGCGCGCGGGTTAGGGAATTTGAGGGGGAAAATTGTGCGCATCGGGAATATCGGTAGTGTCGATGAATACGATATCCTGATACTTATATATTCCCTGGAGAAAGTGCTAACGGAAATGGGGCATAAATTTAAACCCGGAGAGGGGATAACGGCAGTGCAAAGAGAATTTTCAAAATGAAAATTTTGGCTCCTATATCAAGCGCGGGAGAGACTGAAAGTTTAATCGAAGCCGGTGCAGGAGAGCTTTACTGCGGCCTGATGACTAAGGGCTGGCAAGATGATTATACGAATGCCATATCTTCAAATCGCAGAAGCTATATAAAAGCTAACCTTGCTGATTTAAATGCGCTAAAGAAAATAGTGCGCACTGCCTCAAGGCGCGGCGCAGAAACAATCATTGCCCTGAACGCCTTTTATAGCAAGGCCCAGTATCCATTATTGCTGGGCCTTGTAAAAGATACGCTCTCCTTGGGCATATCCGGATTTATCGTCGGAGATTTAAACTTTATTAAGCTACTGCACCAAAAATTCCCAAAAGCGGCCATTTATATAAGCGTCCTGAACAATGTTTTTAATTCGCGCGGTGTCCGCTTATTGCAAAGTATGGGAGTAAAAAGGATAACCCTGCCCCAGTATATGAGCCTTGGGGAGATAAGGAATATTATCTTAAAGAACCCGGATATGGAGTTTGAAGTATTTATCAGGAATGCCGGGTGCAGGTATGTGCAGGGCTTTTGCGAATTCAGCCATGGATTAGAGGAATTTATGCAAAAGAAGCCGGAGATTGTTTACAATGCGTCCCCCTGTTTCTGGGAGGATTATCGCGTAAGTATTGTAGGCGGTAGCATAGGAACCTTGCCTGGGATCGCAAAAAAGGTAGGATTACTTTACAAGCATCCTTGCCTTCCTTATTTAGAAGCCTGCGCTGCCTGTAACCTCTGGGATTTTAAACAGATGGGCATTCAGGCATTTAAGATTGCGGGGAGGGAATTACCCAAAGAAACCCGCATAAGAGACATAACATTTATAAAAGGTATGATTTCCGCTTTAGAAAAAAATAATTTTACTAGAAAGCGATTTTACAGCTTTGCCCGGGATCATTTTAAAAAAACCTATGGCTTCTCCTGCAATAGCCAACTGTGCTATTATGAAAAATAGCGCATTGATTCCCCTGCCGGTTATTTAAACATGATACAACTATTCCTAAAAGACATAACCAAATATATCCCCGCACAGGTAATCCCCATACTTGTCGGCATAATCAGCGTTCCCATACTCACGCGTTTATTCCCTCCGGAGGAATACGGGATTTATGCATTAATAATGGCCTCAATACAAATATCTTTTTTTAGCACAGGCTGGATTCCGCAGTCGGTAGTGAGGTTTTATTATTCATATAAACAAAAAGGTAAACTAAATGAATTCTACCATACCCTGCTGGCACTTAACGCCTTTTCAATATTAACTGTTGCCTTTCTTATTGTAAGCCTAATGTTTCTCTTTAGACGCACAATGTTTATTGATTTCTATTTATTTATTTTCCTTTCAATTCTGATCGCTTTTTTATCCTCCTGCTTTGAATCGGTTTTGCAAATGCTGCGGGCGCAAAGAAAAGTAAAATGGTTTAGCGGTTTTGCGGCATGGAAAAGCATAGCCTCGGTTGGTTTTGGCATAATATTGGTTGTCGTGCTCCGGATGGGCATAGCGGGACTCTTACTGGGAAGCGTTATTAGCCTGGCAATGTCTTTTCCGCTTCTGGGAAAGATAGCCAGACAAGGCTTCTCATCAGGTCCTTGCGAAGGTTTTTCCTGGAACCTATCCAAAGAGATGTTGAAGTACGGCGGGCCATTGATACCGAGCGTGCTGGCTGCTCAGATATTAAGCCTCGGAGACCGTTATATTTTACAATTTTTGCGCGGGCCAAAAGAGGTAGGAGTATACTCTGCAAGTTACCGCATCATAGAAGCGGCGGTATTATTTTTTGTTTTTTTGTTTATACAGGCAGCTGAGCCTATTTTGATAAACTTATGGGAGAAGGGACAAAAGGGAGAAATTAGAAAATTCTTAATCAAATTGACGCGCTATTACCTTATGGTTACCATCCCGCTGGTAACGGGCCTCACGGTCTTTTCCAGGGAGGTAATCGGGTTCTTTACGGCCCCTGAATACCATGGAGGATATTCAATTACTCCATGGGTATCGACGGGAGTATTTTTTTATGGGATTTTACAGGGATTCTCAAGCAGCATCATGTTTCATAAAAAGACATTCATTATGATGTTAGCTACCCTTGCCGCGGGGATACTTAATATAATCCTTAATATAGTTTTTATCCCGCAGCATGGATTCCGGGCTGCGGCAATAACGACTTTCGCATCTTATGTATTCCTGTTAATCCTGATAATCCCATTATCATATAAATTATTTCCCTGGAGGTTCCCTTTTAAGTCATTAATAAGGATACTATGCGCTTCGATGATAATGGGAATAATGGTAAGCCGCCTTAAGGCCCTCCTAATGTTTTCGGGCTTTACTAATTTAATCTGGAGCGTTTTTCTCGGGGTGGTTATCTATCCGCTCCTGCTTTTATTGCTGAGGGAGGTAAGGCTGAGCAGGCGTTTGGAGGGCTTTTAAATTCTCTTGTGCGGCCTGATTGTCGGGGTCAAATTCAAGGATCTTCTTCCAACTTCTCTCTGCCTCTACGTATCTTCCAGCTTTAAAATATGAGGCTCCTAAGTTATTATAAGCCTCTATCAATCGCGGGCTTAATCCAATCGCTGCTTCATAATGCCAAACGGCTTTTTCGTATAAGCCCTGGTTAAAATATATGTTCCCCAAGTTATAATGGGCCAAAGCAAAGCCAGGGTTTATGCGGATGGCTTCTTTAAACTGCTCTTCTGCCTTATTAAAAACCTTTTTTCCGGAATACAGGTTACCCAGGTTAATATGAGCTTCAATATTGAAATGATTTGCTTTTATGGCTTCTTGAAAGTTTTTTTCGGCTTTATCAGCCAAGCCCTTGTTAAAATAAATCATGCCTAAATTGTTCAAGGCTTTTAAGTTAAGCGGGTCTTTTTCTAAAACTTTTATATACTCTACTTCTGCTTTATCATACAGGCCATTGTTAAAATAAGTGGTCCCCAGGTTACACCTGGCATAAACATAATCCGGGTCTATTTGTAATGAACGCAGGTATTGTTCTTCTGCTTTATCATACAGGCCCTTGCGGAAATAAGCATCCCCTAAGCTGCTATGCGCCCTTTCGGTAGCCGGGCCGAGTTTTATTCTCTCCTGCCAAAATGTAAGCGCATCTTTCCAGATGAAATTGCGCGTAAACGTCCGCCAATAATAGAATATAACCGTCAACATTATAAAGGAAACACCCAGTATTTTAATCTTTTTTGAGCCGTGAAGAAAGGCATCATACAGAATAATCGCCAAAATTACGCAAAATCCGGCGCAGGAAAAATAAAGATAATGCTCAGAAACAGGCAAAAAGCCCCCCATAACCATCCCCAGGGGAACAAATACCCAAAGCCCGAAGAATGCTAATATCCGCTTTTTTCTTATTGCCAAGATAAGGGCAGTAAAGACAAGCGCAATGGCCAGAAAAGAGAATAAACCGACGGGAGAAAAAAAAGATTCAATGGGGGTTACTGCATATTCTACCGAAAGTCTTAAAGGCAGGATTAACAGCTTAAGGTATAAAATAAATTTAATACAAAGGTTTAAAATTGAGACCAAAAGGGGCAGGAAAGCCAAAAAGGGCGCCGCATTCATCGGGGCCAGCCTTATGGGCTTGGTGACGAGAAAAGTTATGGTGTAAAGATATAATAAAGTAACGGAAAAATATCCGCCGTAAATTATCATTTTTTTTGTTCTTTTTTCGCTTTTATAAAACTCTCTGAGGAAAGGGAGGGCAAAAATAATGGCTGCATAACGCCCGATAAAGAAATTTGCTAAATAACTTAAAGTAGAAAATAAATACATTGTGGCTGAACCGAAGAAGTCCGTAAGGAGAATAAAGAAAATTAACAATACCGCGCTTTCTTTTGACAAAAGCGAAAGCAGGTAGCAGAATAAAGAAGCCAAATAAAATAATTTCACCCCCTTTTTCTTTGCCCGCAGGTAGAAAATAAATGAAAGCAGGAAAAAGAGGAAGAAGAGCGGATCATCGCGGAACCCCACGGCATTTACCGCCTGTGTCTGCACAGGATGGAGGACGAAGAAAATACCCGCTAACAAAGCAATGCCGTGCTTAGCCTTGCCTTTACCCAAGAAGGGAAGCAGTAATAATAGGAAAAAATAAAACAGGGTTGCATTTAGTACATGGATGATGACATTCGTAAGGTGGTATCCGAAAGGGTTTTCTTTCCAAAAATGGTAATCCAGAAGGTAGGTAAGGGTAAGCATCGGCCGATATGTGAACTCTCCCGAACCGGGAAAATATTCCCTAGTGAAAAAATATTTAATATTCTTTAAGGAATTAAGAAATGGGTTTTCCACTATCACCAGCTCATCGTCATAGACAAAGCCGTTCTTGAGAGAATTGGAATAAACCAACAGCCCCAAAAAAATGATTACAACTATCCCGAGGAACGGATAGTTATGGCTATGTTTTCTATGATTTATTGCTTCTGGCATTTTTGATGCTTTCCATTATGCAGGCTAGGCTATTAAAATTATCTATCGTGATCTGGCTTCTGTCAAAATGAATGTTCGATTCTTTTTCTAAAAAAGAGAGCAATAAAACAAACCCGAAGGAATCGATAACCCCTTCCTCAAATAACGGCTGGTTATCTTTTAAATCCCCCTTTCCCAACAAAAAGTTTTCAATGATGAATTTCTTAATCTTCCCCTTCATTTTTATGGCTGCATATTAAAATGTGGAATATATAAACGGGGTATGGATCTTTCCTATGCTAGATATGACTACAACTGTAATAATGATCAATAAAATTAAAAGGGGGATCAGCCACAATGGCCTGTATCTTCTTGCCAGCTCTTTAAATGAATCTTTCATAAAACCTCCAGTTTTGAACACCTTAATCCAACTCGCCTTAAGTTAAACATTGATTAGTTTTTCAAGAGCCCTTACTGCAGCCTGAGGGCCCCCATAGGATTTCATCACATTCCCGACGCGCATGGCATTTGCTGCCAATTCTTTTTGCCGGGGCAGCCTTGATTCAATCCACTCTTTCGTTAAGTCTTTTGGCTCGCCCATGAACCCGCAATTCAATCTGTATAACATAGTCGCGTTATACCTTCTTTCGGTATGCCAACCGGGGAACATCAAAAGCGGGACCCCGCTAAGCAAAGAAACAACCATGGCATTATGGCCGCCGTGGCCTATGGTCCACTCACAATGCGGGACTATTTGCAGAGCTGGAACATAGGGATAAAACTCAACCTCTCCTATTTTATATTCTTTCTTAACATCCTCAGAGGCGGCTATACAGGTATACCCCTTGTCTCTTGTAAAAACCTGCGTCAAGACCCTCTCCAGTCTTGAGAAATGAATCAACGGATTCTTAATATATGCAAATACATACCTTTTACCCCCGGAGATTTCAAATTTGCTGTTATCAAAAACCCTAGTCTCTCTTAAGAGATAGCCTGTATAACAGAAGTCTTTGCCGCAAAACCGGCTCCCGTCCAATTCGGGGATGGAGGGGATAATCTTTAATATTTGTTGGCCAAATACCAATTCTGAAAGGGGCTTAGATTTCCTGCCATAATAATGTAAAATGTATTCCGCGTTGCGTGAAATTACTTTATATGGAAAGGAGCCTATCCCTTCATGCGCAATCTTGGCATAAGTTGTAGCAAGGGGCAGGCCCGTGATTTCCGATACAAAATATATTGCGGGGTCCATCTCTGTAAAAAAAACATCGGGCTTAAAATCCCTTACCGCATCCATCTCTGCTCTTATGGAGCGTTTTAATATGGGTCCTCTTGACAATCCAAGGAATATAAGTATAAGCCATATATTTATAGAAGAATGCCCTCTCGCAACTAGCTTCATTAAGAATAAATTTAGATGCCTTTCTAGGCCCTGCGAAATGTATTTTGGCAGCCCAAGTGCTGTTAATCCCGGTATTTCGTAAGTTTTATATCCTCGTTCTTTTAATGAGCGGTAAAGCTCTCCGCTTGCGCAAAAGGCCACATCGTGGCCCAATTCCCTTGCGGTATTGCCTACGCATAAAGCACGAAGCACAGGGCTTATCCCGAACCTGAGAGCAGGAGAAAAGATGGGAATAAGTATTCTCATCTTATATATTCTTCTCCCCTGGCCGCAAATAAGAATCCATTACAAAGGCTATATGTAGAAATTTCAAATAGCTCCTTGTAGGCGTGGTTATTGAAAGCGCCCCCTAGCATTTGGCGCAGGGAATCAGCCGTTTTATTGATTTCCGAAACAGGCATTATCCAGCCTTCTATCCTAAAAGAAAAAAGCCCCTTGCTTAATAAAAGCGGTAAATGCCCGAACATCGAAAGGCGCTTGGCTGAATAAAGCGCCCTGCCTTTTTGCAAAACTTCTGAGCTTCCGGAGAAAGAAAGGCGATAATCATCGTTACATTGATTTGAGCATTCTTGCGGCAATCTGCCCGGGTAAAAAAAACAATAACGCGAGAAGGCAATGGGGAAACGCCCGAATACCGGTATTATTATCTCTAAGCCGCTTTCCTTCATAATAGACTCGCATTCATCAAGGCCTGCTTCATAAGCCAAGAGCCCGGCATCTGAGCCCAATTCTCTGAATAATTCGGCGTCCTTTAAGGAATAAACATTGGAAAAGGAGTCAAAATATATTTTTAATTCCGGGTAATCCCGGCGTATCCAGGCTGCCATGCCATAAGAGCTTACCGATACCCCCGGGATTCCTTCTTCTCTTGCCGTATCCAGGATCTTCGTTATACCCAGAAGCTCATCTTCTAACGGGCAAACCGGCATATTCAAAATTAACTTATCTTTAAACGTAAGGCCAGAGCAGGCTTGCCTTAATATTTGGGGGTTATATGCGGGGTTATCTTTTCCTGTGGGGCAAAAGGGATTTCCAAAGAAGATTTTATCAAAGAGGCCCTGATTAAGGCCCTGGAATTGTCCTATTGTGGTTATTATTACGCTTAATTGAGGATTAAATTCTCTTTCTGAAATTTTCTCCATCTCATCTTCTCAAAAAAAGGGGCATATAGCCAAAGGAGTGTTTCAAGGTTATCCCACGGCCGTTGCAGATGTTTCCTTAAAGCCAGCCAAATTCTAAACTTTGATTTCGAAAGGAGCCAAAGGTGGTTGGCTTGAATCTGCTGTTTTATTCTGACAAGCTTAGAAAGCTGATTTATCGCCTTCTGATATTTAGCTTCATCTTCAAGGGAGTCCAGGGCGAGCCGCATATAGCGGACAAGCCTGGCTACTAGAGGAACCGGCCATTCGCGGCCCTGGATTTTTAAAATAGACACCCCTGAACTCACCAGCTCTTTTGTCTTATTAAATAAAGCCAGATCCTGCCTGCGCAAATAATAACCATCTCCTTGAATTTTCCCGTCTTTTAAAAGCCTGCATTTTCTTTTGCACATGAGAAAACAATACCCGCTTTTATTGGCAGAGCCAATGGCACAAGAATATCTTTCTGTGCCATCGTTTATCAGCTTATGGTTAAGGTAGCTGCTCAAATAGCATTTTCCGTCATAGTTTGCAATATCGTCTCCGACGATAAAAACCCCGATTTTAACGCCGTAATTACTGAGTCTTTGAATATTTTCCGGGTTAGACTCTATTGTGTTTCGCGCAAATACCACGCCATCTATGCCTAGGGATTTATAAAATTCCAGTTCCTTGCTGTTAGAAGCAGAAGACTGGACGCTGATGTGCACCGTGAGGCCTTTAAATTTAGTTTTTATTTCTCTGGCAAGAGCAGGCTGGCTGACTATCACGCCGCTTAAGCCCTTGCCGGACATCTCTTCAATCAACTTTAATGCCTTATCGAGCTCTTTTGAACCATAAAAACAATTCATTACCAGCAGGATTTCCTTGTTATGTTTTTTTACAAGTTTTATGACCGCCTCAAACTCTTCCTTTTCCATTTCAAAGATATTCGGCCGCACAGACCAGCCTTTAATCCCGGCATAAATCATGTCCGCGCCGTTCTTTATGGCAACTTTGGCAGAATAAAGGTTATTTGCCGGAGCTTCCAATTTAACCCTTGGAAACATATTCCTGTCCTGAAGTAGAAAAATAATATCCGTTACAAAAACCGTCCGTAGAATACTTTTCTAACAACCTAATATACTTCTGGGGGTTATAATCAGCATCTTTAGCCGCAGAAAGCGCCTCGCGATAAATCTTTGCCACGGCTGCGGCGTATTCTCTATCTTCTCCAAAGGTCTCTAGCTTAAAACAGGAAAATCCCTTCTCTAAAAGACTGGGGAGGTGCTCAATCATACAAACATCCCTGCCGCTCAAAGTCAACCTGCCGAAGTTATGTAAGGTCATCCCCTGACTGCTTAAAGAAGGCCCATTGCGGCATAAATCCCTGCAATTTCCCGGGGCGCTGGGCTCAGGAACCCATTTCTTGCTCAGGCAATCCTCAGAAATACCCAGAATCATCTTACCATGCAATAAAAGCTCGACTTCCAGCCCGCATTCATCCTTTAATTCCCCTAACTCATCCAAGGATAACTCATAATTAGCTATAAACCTCCTTACCCCTTCTTCTTTTAATTTCAAAACTGTAGCTAATGTGTATATATTTGCTAAATACCCCATATGAATATTAAGCTTTGGAAAGCTCTCTTTAATCATCCTTAAAACTCCCAGATTATGCGCTTCTACAGCATCCACGCCAACCTCCGAAGAAATCGCTAAGGCTTCTTTTACCTTGCTTAAATCATCGTTCCTGGGAACTGCGTTGCTTGAAACATAAGCCCTCTTTTTATTCTCTCTTAAGATTTTAACAGCTTTTTCTAAGTCTTTGCGGTTATATATTAAATTCTCGGGGTAACCGGCACAAAAAGGGTCCCCAAGATAAACGGCGTCGTATGCAGAAATATCCGTGCTGATAAGCTCATCTAAAGTAAATATGGAAGTATTCAGTTCAAACATGCGTAAAGGCGGCCTCTTCTTTTCCCAGGCACTCGGTTAAGAGCGCGCTTGTGGCGTCCAGCCTCTCCCTATCCCTCTTATCCGTCAGCCGGCAGAGCCGTTCTTGAAAGGCGTCCTTACAACCAGAAATTTCATTCTTAATACAGGCATCTATAAATTCTCTATAGAAACTCACTATTTCCCTGACCAGCTCTACTGAATATTCCCTTCCCTGGATTTTTAAGCAGTCTATGCCCAGCCTGATATATTCCGGTATCTCTTCAAATAAGAAAAAGGCTTCGTTGCCTAAGCCCTGCAAATGCCCTTCACACATCTGCCAATGAGCCTTGCATAACCTGTAGCAGAGGCCTCCTCTATTGGGACTGCCCCAGAATTTAATCTTATTGCCCAGGTCCTGACGGCTATATTTAAAGTAGCTGCTTAAGGTGCAACGGCCTAAATAGGTAAAATCGCGGTTAGCATGGATTAAAACCGTGATTTTGCAGGGAGAATTTTCTTTCAGGCAGGTTAATTCATCCAATGCCAGTTCGCAGGGGGCTGTAATGACATCTACCCCGAGGCTCTGATAAAACATCACTTCTTCAATATTCATTGCGCTTACGCCAACGCTTAGATGTATTTCTGCCTGCGGGAAACGTTTACGGGCTTCATAGATAAAGCCGGGATCGGTTATGATGAATCCGTCCACGCCAAATTTCATCAGGCTTTCTATCTTTGATAAGCCTAAAGGTATCTCACGGCTCATCGGAAAACAATTAAAGGCCGCTCTTAATAATTTTTTCTTTCCGTGGGCAAAATCAACCGCCATTTGGATATCCTGGTCAGAAAGCTCAAAATCCTGCCTTCTCCTGCTCCAGCCTTTTGGGCCTATATAGGCGGCATCTGCTCCGGCGATAAAAGCAGCCTTAAGCATCTTAAGGCTTCCGGCCGGAGCCAGCAATTCAGGCTTTTGATACTGTCTCTTTGATTTCTCCTGCACTGTCAATCTTCTCCCGTAATAATTTTATTTTTTCCTGCATCGCTGTTGAATTGTCACCCTTTATTTTTATTGCAGAAACATATGGAAAAATCTCGCTGAAGTTCAGGTTATCGGTAGACCCCTCCCGCCTCAAGCGCGAATCTCTTTGGCAAATATTATTGCACCCGCCCCTCTTCGCAGAGCCGAAAACAGGCTCCCCCTCTCTGGTTTCCTGCCGGAAATAACTGGAGAGCGAACACTTTCCGGTAAAGGTAAAACAGCCTGTTGCGCCATCAAAACTAACCAGGCTATCCATGAATATCTCAAGCTCAGTACCTAAGGTTTTCTTAAATAAAATCAATTCATCAAGAGTTATTTTTTCAGGAAGGATTATCCGGCTTGCTCCCAGGCCTTTAAGAAAACTTGCCTCTTCTATATTCAGCGGCGCAATGCCTATACTGGAAATAATAAATAGGCCCGGGAATAACCGCCTGATCTCCCAAATTAACCCGGGATCATTTATAATTACGCCCCCTATCCCGAGAGAAATTAATCTTTCTAAGATCTTAAAAAATTCTTTTTTCTGAGCAGGGCTGGGGACCCGGTTTAAAGCCGCATACACCTTCTTATGTAATAGCGTTTGAGAATATTTCAAGATTAGGGATAAAGAGTCAGGCGCGGCTGCTTTTTCAGGGTGGCGGGTGAATCCTTTGGGCCCTGTATATACAGCATCAGCTCCCAGATTAAACGCTTCCCTTGCCTCTTGCAGGCTTTTTGCCGGCGCCAAAAGCTCCAAACTCTTCCTCCTGTCCTTTAGTCAGCATAATAGCAAAAGCCGCCGCAGTCAAATGAATAAGTGTCCTTAAAAAGCCTTCTTGCAAAGCGCGAGAATTTTGCGCTGCTCCATCCTTCTTCCAGCCTGTCCGTTAAATTCCTTATAAACCGGACATCCCTTATCTTTTCCTGGCTGGGAAAATCTCTTCCCGCAATCTTTAACGCAAGAATCCCCCATTTCTTAAAGTAAGGTAAAAAGCAGGCTGCGCAGGGTTTTCTTCCGCTGCAAGCAGGCGAAAATGAGCTTCTTATTTTTTGCAGGATATCCGCACTAAAGGAGCTATTGCCTGCAGCGGGTTTATGCATTTTTATCTTGTAATCAAAATAGCAGGCAGCGGAATGAAAAACATCTTCCGGTTCTTTCGTCTTAAGCTCTTCAAGCCCGTGGGCAAAGGCGCAGTAACCGTCTAAATTCTTGCTTCCTGCGTTAAGCACAAATAGCTCAAAAGGTATTCCCCTGTTCTTTAAGGTTATCTTCCTTATCTCGCCTAAACTCATATGCCGCTCAAGCACTGCCCTCTTTACGCCTAATAACCCGTATAATTTAGCAGCTTCAGAATTTAAAGAGGGGTTAATTACGCTTATATAAACGGGAATGTTGATTTTGTTTTTACGTAACAACGATACTAACCCCAGGTCCGCAACCACTAGCCCTTTTATGCCGCTTACAAGCGCCCTGCGGCCATATTGAATAATCTCGGGGTATTGGCTTTGTAAATAAAGGTTGTTTAAGGCTAAAATTACGTCTTTTTTAAAGCGCGATGCATCGCGCACTATATCTTTTAATTCCCGCCAATTTGACAGGTTGGCGCGCTCATACTCCCTTTTATTCGTCGAGATAGCGCCAGAATAAGCCTCCCTCCATTTGCCGGGCACGAGCCCGCAATAAAGCTCTCCTGCCCCTGCTTTTATCAGGGCTTCTGTTTCTTCAACGCTTGAAACCGGAGCTGATATCTTCATTTTGACTTAAAAATTCGGCTAAATATTCGGCGATTAAATCATGGGAATAGGGATTCATGTGCCCGTAATCATAAAAATTCTTATAATTAAACTCAAAACCCTTATCCTCAAGGAGTTTATAAAGGTCAAATACATAAACGCCCCTTTCATTTAAGTTTTTTAAGAAAGCGTAAACAAATGACTTGCTTACTAACTCGCCGCTGAATATTTCGCTATCTTTTGCCAGGGTAAGGTAATTTATCCTTTTTAAATAATCCCTCTCTTTCATCCCCTGAAAATAATATTTGTCGGTAATATTATGGATTCCGTAAGGCCTGGCCTCCAAATTAGAAAGGGAAGTCATAATCACAAAAGGGATATTTTTTTTCCGCAGGAAGCTGATAGCAGTATGAAGATTTTCCTTGTAATGGTTAAAGATTAACATGTTGTAACCCAAAAAGGGCTCCTCTGGTATTGTAATTAGCCCCATTTTCTGGGCGAAATTAATCAGGCGCGGCTCGACCGATTCCCTTAAAAACCAGTCTGTAAATTTGTTTAGATTGCCTATCTTGGGTGGGCGCTTAAAGATGAAGAGCCTGCCTAAGCTCCTTAAAGAATTCCTCGCCAGGTCAAAATTGCATTTGATATTTGCAAAATATGCGCATTCAAAGTCAGAAGCAGAGAGGTCATAGTATATTGCAAGGTCCGGGGCCCGGGCTTCGACGGTAGCCTTTATTATTTCTTTTATGTCAAAGGAGTCCAGCCCCTCCATGCCGAAGTTAATTACTTTAAAATTTTCCCCCCATATTCCTGAAAGTTTTTTTTCTAAGGCCCCGGGGAAGAATGGAAAATCCCCCTTAAAAAAAGGCGGCTTAGATGCAAGAAATGAAGGGCCATAAATATAAATTAAATAACAGTCCTTTTCTTGAGGGGAAGCTGCCTGCCAATAGCTGGGCTTATAGGGGCCGTCTTGGATAAAATAATCGTAATCTATGCGCATAACGTCATCATGTATATGTGCAGTTACGCGGCATTTTTCTTTTTCTAAATATTCTTCCAGCTGCTCGT
>JBFMBZ010000080.1:0-17336 GCA_040754615.1 Candidatus Omnitrophota bacterium
TAAATTATTGCTTTTCATAATCAGCTCGGCAGTGGTCTTAAATTCTTTAGCGATTTTATTGAGCGTGTCTCCGGGTTTTATTTCATAAAGCACGCTCTCCGCGGTAATGGCCGGAGAAAAAATGAGCTTTATATTCAGGTCTTCGATTTTTTTCTGCCAGTTCATAATTTCCCCCGACGAGGGGAACTCAAAGATTAATTTCTGATAAACTTCTCTTGCGGATAAAAGCTCGCCTTTAGCCAGAAGGTCTTTTGCCTGGCTAAGCAATGCGCTAGCAGATACCCCTTCTTTTTTTGTTTCGGCAACGGTAGCTGTTTTTCTTAACTTAACCGCGAGTAAAATAGCCAGAAGCAAGAATACTGAGCCAATGATTATGATAATAGTTTTATTTTTCACAAAGCCCCCCTAACTTATCTGACAGACCAGGCAACCACAATGCCTAATAGAAAACCAGCGATAACTTCAATAGGAGTGTGGCCGACCAGTTCACGCAGCCTTCCCTCATCCATCCTGCCGCGCCAATAAATATCCTCGGTAAGCTTATTCAGTATGCGGGCCTGCTTTCCGGCGGCACGGCGCACGCCCTGTGCGTCAAACATCACCACTATGGCAAAAGATGCGGCCAGGGCAAAATAAACACTGTCAAAACCATATTGAAAACCTATACTGGAAGCCAAACACGATGCGCCTGCGGCATGGCTCGAAGGCATGCCCCCGGTACCCACAAACCAACGGAAGTCAAATTTCCTCTCCCGGATAATCCCGGTTGTAACTTTAATTGTCTGGGCAATTATCCACGCAGAAAGAGTAGTTATAAATATCTTATTGCTTAATAATTCTCTGAGTATCTGTCCCATTATTCTTTAACGACTTCGGCAGGAATTACTTCGATTCTGACTTTCGCAGGCTGGGTTTGCCTTCCGTCCTTTATAATGTAGCCTTGATTTCCTTCCTGGCGTTCAGGTTCAGGTTTTGGTTTGGGTTCAGGTTTGGGTTTAGATTTTTCTTTTTTAACTCTTTTGGTATTCTTTTTAAC
Source organism: Candidatus Omnitrophota bacterium (assembly GCA_040754615.1). Taxonomy (GTDB): domain Bacteria; phylum Omnitrophota; class Gorgyraeia; order Gygaellales; family Profunditerraquicolaceae; genus JBFMBZ01. The sequence continues at coordinate 1,037 of JBFMBZ010000080.1, forward strand.
TAAAGTTTCGGTTTTGGGCCTCTGGCGCTTTTGCTGCTTCAGCTCCCGCATGGCCTTTTTCAGCTCCGTAAGGGAGCTCAATTTAAACTTAAGCTGCTCGCTCTCCCCTGAAAGCTCTGCCAGCTCCAGTTTAATCTTCTTTTCTTTCGCCTGCAAGAGCTCTCTTTCCGACTTAAGCACCGAAATGTCGGTATTCAACTTAAAAATTATTTTTTCTGCCTGCCGGTAATCCGTAAAAAGCTTCTCGATTTTCTCCTGGCTGGCTTTTAAATAACCCTTGAGGCCGGTGTTATCCTCCTTGAGTTTCTCGCTTACCGCTTTTTCTTTCTCTATGTCCTGCAAGAGGTTTTGCCGCTCTTCTTCTAATGCGGTTAATTCTGTTCTTAATTCATCTATGTTCTCTTCCAATGCATATTTCTCTTTTACCAGCAAGCCGTACCGGAAAATACTAAAAATAGCTATGCCTGCCAAAAAAGCAATCAAGGTATTCTTGATGAGGGCTTTGTCCATAGTCTAATATTATATAATTTGGAGGCTAAAAAGCAAGGTTTTTCTTTGATGCAAAATTCTTGGTTAGATTTCTTATCCTGCTACGTCTATTATAAGTGGAGATTAGGCAATTTCTTCTTTATTATAAAAGGAGGGCCATATGTTGGCAAAAGTATTAAGCTTTGGCCTGCTTGGAATAGAGGCATATCCTGTTGATATAGAAGTAGATGTCTCAAGGGGCTTGCCTTCGGTAACAATAGTGGGGTTAGCTGACACAGCCATAAGGGAGAGCAAAGAAAGGGTGAAGTCCGCGCTTAAAAACTGCGGCTTTCAGTGGCCTGCGGAAAGAATTACTATCAGCCTGGCGCCCTCAAACATCCGTAAAGAAGGCTCAAGTTTTGACTTATGCATTGCCTTAGGCGTGCTTGCTGCGAGCAGCCAGTTAAACCCTGAAGCCTTAAAAGACTATTTCATTATAGGTGAGTTAGGCCTGGATGGCTCTCTGAAGGCCACTAGCGGTATATTGCCCATAAGCCTGGCGGTTGCGAAAATAGCACAGAAAACCGGCTCAATAAACAGCATCCTCCTCCCCTTTCAAAATGCTAAAGAAGCTGGACTGATAAAGGAGATCAGGGCCTGGCCGGTCAAAACACTTAAAGAGGCAGTAGAATTCCTGCATAATCCGGAGGTACTTTCAGCTTTCGTTTCGGACCCAGAAGCCTCTCTCAGGAGAAATTCAGGTTATGAGGTGGATTTTTGCGAAGTCAAAGGCCAATATTTTGCTAAGCGCGCGCTTGAGATCGCCGTCTCAGGCGGACACAACGTACTGATGATCGGGCCTCCGGGAGCCGGGAAAACCATGCTCGCCAAGAGAATCCCTACAATTATGCCTGACCTTACCTTAGAAGAAGCGCTGGAAGTATCTAAGATTCATTCTGTTTTAGGCGCCTTGCCTAATGAAGATGGAATCATCGCAAAAAGGCCGTTTCGTAGCCCCCATCACAATACCTCCCTTGCTGCTTTAGTGGGCGGCGGGCCCCTTCCCCAGCCGGGAGAAATAAGCCTTGCGCATCAGGGAGTATTATTCCTGGATGAACTTCCTGAATTTAGCCGCAATTGCCTGGAATCTCTCCGGCAGCCTTTAGAGGAGAGGCTTATCCGCGTCTGCCGTATCAGAAAATCTTTATTATTTCCCGCCTCGTTTATGCTTGTAGCGGCAATGAACCCCTGCCCCTGCGGGTATTACACTGACCCCAAAAAGGCCTGCCGTTGCAACCCTCATAAAATCGCAGCATATATGGGAAAAATCTCCGGGCCGTTATTGGACAGGATTGACTTGCATATTGAGTTGCCGGCAGTAAAATTCAAAGAGTTAAGCGATACCAAAGAAACAGAACCCTCCCGCTTAATCAAGACACGCGTAGAAAAAGCCAGATTGACTCAAAGAGAACGATTCAGGGAGAAAGGTGAGAGTATTTTTTGTAATGCCCAAATGGGCGCAAGGCAAATTAAGAAATATTGCCTTCTAAACGACGAAGCAAAGGAGCTGCTCAAGGTGGCCATGACAGAATTAGGATTTTCCGCGCGGGCCTATGATAAGATACTAAAGGTGAGCCGCACCATCGCAGACCTGGCGGAATCTGAAGTCATCCAGCCAGAGCATATCTGTGAAGCCATCCAATACCGCTCCTTAGACAGGAATCTATTCTAATAGCTAATAGAAACAGTTTCCGAACTGTTCGGGAAACTGTTTGCGTTTTATTCGGGAAAGTGGGACAGAAAGGAGTTAGAATGGCCAAAACACGTTTGCTTATCAAAAAGAGCTGTTATCACATTTATGCACGGGGAAATCAAAAACAAATTGTCTTTAAAGAAATTCGTGATTTTGAGTTTTATCTTTATCAATTAAAACGATACAAAAGGAAATATTCATTTTTGCTGTACGGATACTGCTTAATGCCGAATCACATACACTTGATTGGCGAACCCAACGTTCCGGAGAACTTGCCTAAGTTTATGCAATGCCTCCACCGCTCGTACACTGCTTATCACAATAAGAAATATGGCAAAGTGGGCCATTTATGGCAAAGTAGATTTCAGTCTAAGGTCATAGTTAAGGATCGGTACCTGATAGACTGTATTGCCTATGTAGAGCAAAATCCTGCGAGAGTTGGCTTAGTTAATAAGATGAGCGAATACGCGTTCAGTAGTTATATGGAAAGGAATCTAACTAATAAATGTGGCTTAACCTTGTTAGATGAATTAATCCTTTAACGTCCCACTGTCCCGATTAGACTGGAAACAGTTTCTGCTTTGGCTTGGAAACTGTTTCTGCTTTTGATTTAAAAAGGGGGGAGTGGATTAATTTCAGGCGATGCAGGTAAAGAACTAAAAGCGCCCAAAGGGATTGTATGCCGTAAATGATACTTCGCCACAAATTTATGCAAGAGGCCTCCTTAAAATAACGCACAGGCATGGGTATGTCTGCGAGCTTAAAACCGAAGTGGACCGCCTGTATCAGGATTTGCGCGTCAAAGACGAAATCATTGGAATTATTCTTAAAGGGGACAGTTTCCAGGACCTGCCTGCGAAAAGCCCTGAATCCGGAATGGAATTCTCCGAGGTTCTGGCCCAGGCAGATATTCTCTACGATGGTAAGGAAACGGTTTGCCAGGTATTTATAAAGCGGCATCCCGCTAGCCAGGCACTCTCTCCTTGTCCTGATACGGTTACCCAAAACCACGTCGCATACCCTAAGCTTTAATATTTCCAGTGCCGCCGGAATCAGGCGGCTGTCATATTGATAATCCGGGTGTATCATTACTATATAATCCGCTCCCTGTTTTAACGCCGAATTATAACAAGTTTTCTGATTGGCGCCGTAACCGAGATTTTTTTCATGGGTAACCACAGAAAGCCCCAAGCCTTTTGCTATCTCTACCGTATTATCGTAGCTTGCGTCATCTACCAGGATAATTTCAGAAACCGCACCCCCGGGGATATCCATAACAGTATCCTTTAACGTCCTGGCGGCGTTGTACGCCGGCATAACGACAATAACTTTCTCCTTGGCCATAAATAATCTTTTAAGTTTAAATCAGGATTCGATTTGACAGCCGCTTTTAAGGCAGATATTCACCAGGCGATCCAGTATCTCTTCTCTCTCTTTTTCACCCAAGCCTTCAAAGGTCACCCCTGCCACATAGGCAGTCTTTCCCTTTTTGTCCCTTTTTTGCAGCCAGATGATTTTTCCGTTTACCTTAAGCGGCTTCTGTAGAGGCGGGATATTCAACTCCAAAACCAATTTATCCTGTCCGGAGATAATCCGGTTGATTTCCTTTTCATCCAATACCGGCAGCTCAAGCCGCATGCCTCCGACGCTGATGTTCTCCGCGCGCACCAGCTGCTTCGGAGCCAAATCCACCAGTTTTTTGTGTTTCTGGATCTGGAATTTCATAATAAAAGGCTCGGAAGTCGTCACGCGCAAGTCCCTTCTACTCTCTTTATTATTCTTCAGCATCTTTTCTCCTTAAAGTGGAGCCGGATTAAATTTACTCACTCGAGCCTGATTATCTCTTCCCTGCCTTTATTATCCACCACGATGTAATCTTTATAAATCTTGAGCACCTTCTTCTCTCCAAGGTAATCTCCCTCTTTGATTACATTATCTCCCATAATTGCATAAGGACCTTCCTCATCCCAGACAATCCCCTTTAACTCAGAACCGCCTGCTTTTGGGGCAATAGTAACGCCGTGCCCGGGATTAAAAGGGTCTTTACGCAGCAATTCCTTAAGCAGAGACTCTTCCTCCTCGGCCTGCTGCGGTTCGCTAACAGGGGCCTCTGCTTGTTTGGGCCTTCCCGGCCCGGTGCGTACCGTCGGGATCTCAGGCTGCCTGCACCCGCTAAGCCCTACTGATACCAGGATTAAGAATAGAAAGGCAATATTTCTCTTCATATTAGTTCTTCTTCATTAAAATATATATGGCTGAATTGAAGCTCAAAATTACGGTTGAGCCCTGCGGATTCTCCTGGGATATTTTAAGAGACTTTATATCAAAAATGGGCTTATTCTGTTCCAGCCGGTAGATAAAAGACATCACATCAAAATACCCCCCCCTTATTGTAGCCTCAAACCAGAGCCTTTGAAAGTAATTAAATTGCGCCCCGGCCTCATCTTTGATAGTTTCCTGAGGCTTAAAATTCAAATTCACTACCTCCAGGTTGTATAATTTCACCAGGGCGCGGAATTTCGTGAAATAATCGGAAAGCTCTTCTTCATGTATAAACCTGCTTATTAAATCCTGAAGGCGCTTTTCTTTCTGGCGCGCCTCGTTTATAAAAAGCTCCTCATCTGCCATAATCTGCTGATAAAGCGTAAGAAGCTTAGCTTGAGAATTAAACTGAAAGCTTGCTGCCTTTAGCTTCTTTAGCTGCAAGTTAACCAGGGACTGATAGAGAAGAAAACCCAATAATAATACCGCAAGGCACCCTAAGGCCAACTTGGCTGTGGAAATACCCTCAATGAAAGGCAGGCTTTTAATTTTTATCTTCAACCACGCTATTTTATCGCGCATTGTATTACAAATTGTATCGCCTCATCCTGATTTCTTGATGAAACCAGCTCCACGGAATTAAAATAACCGCATTTTGTGAGGCCGGAAATATATTCAAAGATGGATTTCTCTGTTTTTGACTCGCCGGTTAATATCAGCTCGCGCTTTTCTCTTTCCAGGTCAATCTCGGTAAGCCAGAGCTCTTTTGTGGCCAACAACATTGCCTTGGCAATATTCCTGAAATATACCGGCGCCTTTACTTTATTGACGAGCATACTCGCTTCCCTAAGCTCGCTCTCAAGCAGGTCGCTTTTTTCTTTAATCTTTATCGCCCTTTGTAACTCTTCCGAAGGCTCCTCTAATTTACTGCCAATCCCGCCCAATTTCTTCTGTTGGATATTAATTTTTAAAAAAAGCCCTGCGCCAAAAAGAAGCATAGCGATAAACAGCGCCCCCAGGGAAATCAGCAATAAATACAGCTCCCTAAACCAGATGCGACGCTTAATCTTTTGCTCCAGCAGCAAATTCAAATTAAAGGGGAGGTCTTTACTGTCAAATCTTAAGACAGCGCCAAGGAGCGCGGAGAAAGAAAACCTGAGCTCATCGGGGCTGACGGCCCCTTCTTTTCCAGTCTGAATTTTAGCCAGGGGCCTGGAGAGCCGGATAGGTATCTGGGGCAATTTTTCCTGCAGGAAAGCGTGAATCTGGCTGTATTTCTCATCTAAGGGATTCACGATAATCCGCGAAATCTGCTCTCCCTGAATAAACCTTACCTGGTAGAAGTTAACCACCAGTTTAATCCCTGATAAGATCCTGTTTACAAATTCTTCCTTCGCTTTCTCGAAATCCAGCGTATCCACCTCAACAGAATGCAGAAAACGCGGACGGTTGCCTTTGATTACGCACATCTCTATGAATTTCTGGCCTATACAGATAAGCAGGGTAGCCTCTAAAGACGAAGAGCTCAAATCCACGTCGTCCAAAAGCCGCATAACAGAGAATATCGGCAGGTCCGCGCCCACCAAATCCAGGCCGGCAAGTTCTAAGGTTTTCAAATACGACTCGGTGAGCATCCTGGGGCAGGTGGCAAAAAGGACATTTGCCTTGTTTATCCCTTCTTCGCTGACCTCTTCAATCTTCCTGAAATCAATTATATTATCCTTGCCGCTGAAATTCTGGTACTGGTTAACCTCTGCTTCCAGGTTAAGGCGTATCTGGCTCTCTGAAAGGTTCTGGGGCAGGCGAAGCAGCCGGCTAAAAACATACGGGGGGCTTATCAGGGCAATTACCCTTTTTGCGCTGATTTTTTTTTCTTTTAAAAAAGCGCTGATTTTTTCGCTCGTTACCTTCGGCTCTATAATAACTCCGTCTTTTAGGGAATTGGCAGGCAGGCCGATATTATGGAAGCTCAACGCTTCCCATTTCTTTTCAAAACTGCGGGCTTCGATGAGCTTTATCTTATCTTCGGTTATCTCAAGGCCGAGTATATTTTCCATTAACCTTCTTTCCAGTAGAGTATCTTTACTGTATAAGGACGGCTCCCTGTGGCAGCAACCTTTACCTGTAAAGTAACCTGTTCTCCGGAAGCAAGCCTGCCGGTAGAAATTATTATACCTGAAGTTGCAGAATATTCCACTGCATAACTATCGCCAGAGCCGGCAGGAAAAGTATAGCTTCTCAAGGAAAAGTTGCTTCTATTGCGCTCCAGCCGGTCAATAAGAAACTCTACTCCTGCTTCGGCGATATATAACGCTTTATTCCTATTATAATGGTTATTTATAATTTGTAAATCTGAAGTGGTGACCTCTAAAAAAGCCACGGCAAGGAGGGATACGATAAGCAGGGTGAATATGGCCAATAATAATGCTACGCCTTTTTTATTCATTAAGGTAATGGAGCAACAGATGAAACTGAATTAAAGCCGCTGATTCTGAATTCTTCGTTTGCCTCGGAATCCAATTTTACTACCTGCTCTCTCTCTGTATCTATAACCCAACAGGAATCATCCGCAGGATTAGCCGCGGCAGAAGAGGCAAGGTTAATTTCTGTAGCCGCAAACAATACTGCGCCATTCGCACTAAGCTTTCTCGCCTCGTTATCATTTGTATTTGCAACCCAGCATTGTCCGGTCACGGGATTAGCTGAAACTGAATTAGGCCTGTTGTAACTTGTCCTGTTCACGCTATTTGAACCGGTGAGAGTAATCCTTCTTATGCGGTTATTGTTGGTGTCGGAAAGCCAGCAGTGCCCCGTGGCGGAATTAACCGAGACTGATAAGGGGCCGTTAAATTGAGGACTGGAGCCTCTTGTATTTAAAAGGTTTGCGCCTGTGGGAGAAAGCCTTCTTATGCGGCTGTTTCCTGTATCCGCAAGCCAGCATTGCCCGCTCTGGGGATTAACGGAAACAGAATTAGGGCTAAGGAATGCCGGGTTTTGACCTTGCGTATCCACCAAGATGCTTCCTGCGGAAGAAAGCTTTTTTATCCGGTTATTGCCGGTATCCGCCACCCAGCATTCACCGCTTACAGAATTTACGGAGACTGATAGCGGCTGGCTAAAACCACCGGCATCAACAGTTACTACCCCCGAAGGAGAAATCTTTTTTATCCGGCCATTATCTGTATCCGCTACCCAGCATTCATTGGTTGAGGTGTTCAGCGAAACTGATTTAGGATTTGCGAATTCCTCTACCTGGATATCCTTTGAAAGCTCCAGCACATAGCTATCCGCTGCCACCCAGACCGGCTTATTTATCCTTACATCCGGCCTTACGGCTATGGCAGTAAACACATCCACTGTATCCGGAATAAAACCTTGCGCGTCAAAAAAATTCATTGAGATTTGCATATTATTTACGTTATAAGGCTCGGTAACAATATTCCCGGCATTATCCCTGAACTCCACAAGAAAGGTATTTAAGGATTTAGCTATCAGCGCATTGACTATTGTATTGCCCTTGATGCTGCGCATCACTAAGTCTTTCTCGGAAATAAAGCCGTCGCTTGCCATATAATAAGGGTTAGAAGGCGTGGTCTGGATATTATGAAAGAATACCAGTGTTTCATCGTCGAGGGCATTCCTGAATTTAACGAAACATCCGCTTCCGGAAGAAGGGATACCGGTAATTCTCTTTGCCTGCCTTAGGTAGCGCGAAACCATCTCTAAAGCCACCCGGGCATTCTGCTGCATCTCGGTTTTTCTATCGGAGAGATTCCAGCTGGTGTAAACCGTGCGGATAAAAGGAGACATTGCCATCAGCACCATCCCTAATATGCTTATGGTTAACAGTGCCTCCACTAAGGTAAAGGCTTTACCTGCTTGCTGCCTGCGTATAAAAAATTGTCTCATGCTGAGGAGTCTCAACGTGCCAGACGCTCACTGATATTATTTTTATATTAGTGCCCAAGTTATCGGTAATGGTATAGCGATAATCCTGATAAGGAGAATTAAAGGCCTGGCCATTGGCATTGTAATCATTATTGAAATTGCGGATAATCTGATAACGCAACTCTTCCATCTTGCTTTGGCATAGAAAAACGGAGATGGTTTTACGCTCGGACTTTAATTTTGTCTGGATACTGGCCGGCACCCAGGTCAAGATAGGCACCAATGCCACAGATAAAATTACCAAAGCTGCCAAGACCTCCAGAAAATTAAAACCCCTGCTGTTAAGATATTTTTTCAATTACCACTGCTCCTGTAACAATCTCTACGGAAATCCTGTTTTGCAAGGCTCCAATACTCAACGAAAGCCCTCCGCCGGAATAAGAAAGGCAATTCCCCAGGGCCTCAAAATCAAAACGGGCCGTCCCGGCAAGGTTTATCTTGGAATCAATATCCATTGTTTCTCCGATAAGCACAGGAGGCGAGCCGTCTCTATAGATAAAATATTTTTTCTGCGCGAAATCAAATAAGATATAGTGCCGGCTGGAATCGGTAATGGCTAATTGGCGGGTATAGCGTATGTCAGAGGCAAGGCGAGAGGTAGCAGAGCGTAAAGTCAGGCTATCCACAAAGCTCTCCTTTGTGAAACGAGGCAATACTACCATCGCCAGAATAGCAATGATGGCAATGGTCAGTATTGCCTCAACTAATGTAAACGCTCTTCTAAAGGCAACCATATTATAGTATGAAACCTTTAGGCAGGGAAAATTCCTGCCTAAATAAAAACTAATGCGTATGCCCGGTTACGCGGTGCGTAGTGGCATTTAGCGAATATTCTGTGCTATCCACAGGGCACTGCGGTACTCCATCCGGGTAATAATCAGTACCTCCCCAGAACAAAGGGCTACTCGTATCCGTTATGTTGCCGCCAGCATCCCGCGTAAAACTATTCGCTGGCCAGGGGCTGCCTGATTCATTGGCATGATATAACTCAACCTGCGCATTTATCGCCGCCTTATTTGCCCTACAGGCAGCTACCTGCGCTTGTCCCCTTGAATAAGTAATCCTTGGCAAGACTATTGCTGCCAAAATGCCAATAATTACTATAACCAGAAGTACTTCCACCAGGGTAAAACCTCTCTTCCTAAGCATCTATTTCACCTCCTCTCATCGGCTAATCTGACGGATTAAATCAAACATCGGCAAATAAATTGCCATGGCAATAAAACCCACCAGGACTGCCAGAAAAAATGTTAATGTCGGCTCGATTTTTACTATGAGGCCCTTGATAACGGTGTCAATCTCTTCATCCAGGAAATCCGCGCATTTATCTAACATTGAATTCAGATTCCCGCTCTCCTCTCCCACGCTAAGCATCTGCACAACTATCGGAGGGAAAAATTTCTTATCCTTAAGGGAATCCGAAATAGACAGCCCCTGGTTAATATCCTTACGCATCCCTTCAAGAGAATTAACAATTACTCTATTGCCCACAATGTCTTTTAAAACAAGCAGCGACGAATTGAGCGTCAGGCCGCTGCCTATCATCGTAGCCAGGGTGCGCACAAAACGCGATATCGCTACTTTGGAAATCAGCGGCCCGAACAAAGGCAGTCCTAATTTAATTCTGTCAATACCCAAACCGAAGACGGCGTTATTGCGGGCTATCCTGATAACGCAATAGATAAGAGCGATAACCAATAAAACCAGCCACCAGAATTTAACAAAAATATTGCTTAAGGCAATCAGAAAAACCGTGGGGCCCGGAAGCCCTACTTTCAAACTTTTATATACGCTTTTAAATACCGGGACGATAAATATGAGCAAAAAAGCCATGACCCCGAAAGCAACGATACCCACAATAACCGGATAAGCGAATGCCGAGCGCACCTTACGGCGCAAATCCTCCTCTTTTTCCAGGTAACTTGCCAGCCGGTTTAGCACGAGGGGCAAAGTCCCGGATGCCTCTCCGCTTTTTACCAGGGTAATAAAAAAATTCGAGAATATTTTCGGATGTTTAACCAGGCTGCTGGACAAGCTCGCGCCGTTTTCCACATCCAGCCTCACTTTTTGCAGTATAGCGCGCAGCTTCCTGTTAGCGGTCTCTTCTCCCAGCGCCTTGAGGGCCCGGATTAAGGGGATACCGCTTGAAATCATTACCGAAAACTGGTGGCTGAAAATAGCCAAATCCGCGTTTCTTACATTCGCCCACCCTAACTGCTCAAAGACAGTGTTCTCTTTTTTGATGGAAATCAGGCAGAGGCCCGACTGCCGAAGCCTTGTCTTTGCCTCAAGTGCGTCTTTTGCCTCTATTGAGCCTTTGGTCTCTTTGCTCTTGGAGTCAGTGGCAACGTAAAGAAAATTGGGCATGCTTTATTCTGCTGTGAATATTACGCGCTTTATTTCCGCAGGGGTTGAGATCCCTTTCATAACTTTCTCTAAGGCAGAATCCTTTAAGGTGCTCATCCCTTCGCTAATAGCAACCTCCCTGATTTTGGTAGCCGGCTGCTTTGCAAGTATTAAGTCCTGCATTTTATCGGAAACGTGCATTATTTCAAAGACTCCGGTCCGGCCCCGGTAACCTGAATGCACACAGTCAGGGCAACCCTTGCCCCGGTAAAAAGAAATGCCTGATAAGCCTTTCTCCGATAAACCCAGCTCTTTGGCCTGCTCTGTTGTGGGAGCGTATGCTTCTTTGCAGGAGGGGCAGATTACCCGCACCAGCCTCTGGGCAACCACTCCGATCAAAGAAGAGGAAATTAAAAACGGCTCAACCCCCATATCGATAAGCCGGGTAACGGCTGAAGGCGCATCGTTAGTGTGTAATGTAGAAAGCACAAGGTGGCCGGTTAAGGCTGCCTGAATGGCGATTGTGGCTGTCTCCTGGTCCCGGATTTCTCCGACCATAATTACGTCAGGGTCTTGCCTTAATATGGCGCGTAGCCCCGTAGAAAAAGTTATGTTTGCCGCCGGGTTTACCTGCTCCTGGTTTATGCCTTCTAATTTATATTCCACCGGGTCTTCAATAGTGACGACATTTTTTGTTAATGTATCCATCTGGCTTAATATGGCATATAAAGTAGAGGTCTTTCCTGAGCCGGTAGGACCGGTAACCAGGATTATTCCGTAAGGCCGGTTAACCAAAGATGCAAGCAGGGGCTTGTCTCTATCGGAGAGCCCCAGCTCGCTCATGCCCAGGAGCATGCTGGACTTATCCAGGATCCTGATTACTATTTTCTCTCCGGTAATCGTGGATATGGAAGATACCCTTAAATCAAATTCTTTATCACTGATTTTTAAAGAGATGTGGCCGTCCTGAGGCCTCCTGTGTTCGGTGATATCCATATCTGCCAGGACTTTTACCCTGGAAACCAAAGAGCCTTCGGTTGCCCGGGGGATAGTGATGATGTCGTGCAAAATCCCGTCTATACGGAAACGCACGCGCATCTCAGGATGCTGCGGCTCAAGATGAATATCGCTCGCCCTGGCGCTTATGCCGGCCTGGATAACCGTATCGACAAGGCGCGAAACAGAGGCTTCGTCAGTTACCCTGTCTAAGCGGATATCCGCAAGCATCTGCTTTACCATCTGTTGCAGGCTAAAATAACGTTCAATAACCCGCTGGATATCCTTTTTAGTCGAGATTACGGGCGTAATCTTATAATGGCAAACCAATTTTATCTCATCCAGGGCAATAAGATTTAAGGGGTCAGACATGGCGATAGAGAGCGTGCCGGCCTCAAGCTTTACCGGAACCACCTGATAAGTGCGGATGATATTCTCCGGGATAAGTTGCAGCACTTCCAGCTTAATCTCCATTTCGGAGAGTTTTAGGTAGGGAACGCCCAAATGCCGGCTGAATATCCCGGCAATCTGGTCGGCAGTAACGAGGCCTGATTCTATTAATATATCGTCGAGATTCTGCTTTGTATTCTTCTGCCGTTCCTGCGCAGACTTAAGGGCGTCTTCAGTAATTAATTTCTCTACGAGGAGCATCTGGCCTAATTCTGTTTTCTCTTTGGCACCTGCGGAGGTAAACTCTAAAGCGCGGGAAATATCGGTGGGGCTAACCAGGCCTTTATTGATTAAAATCTGGCCTAGAAATCCGCCTTTTTCTTTCTGCTCTTTTAAGGCGGACTCCAGGTCTTCGGGGGTGATGAGTTTCCAGGATATTAAAACATCTCCCAGCCTATTTTTCTCTGCCATAATTATTTAGGTTTTATAAAATCGAGAGATTTTTCTTAAATAATAATTATATAGTATTAAGTCAGCCGGGTCAAGATATATAAGATTATGGCTTAATTAAAGATAGGGCTTCGGAGCGGGTCTTCTGGTTCTCCTTGAATATACCCCTTACCGCAGAAGTTACGGTTAGCGCTCCGGGTTTTTTTACACCCCGAAAGGACATGCACAGGTGCTCTGCTTCTACAACTACCATACAGCCTAAGGGCTTAAGCTTTTTCATGATAATGTCGGCAACCTGGGTAGTCAGCCGCTCTTGCACCTGCGGCCGCCTGGAGAGGATATCTATCACGCGCACTAATTTGCTTAAGCCGGTGACCCGGCCATTTTTAGGGATATAGGCAACATGCGCCTTGCCTATAAAGGGAAGAAGGTGATGCTCGCAGATTGAATAGAGCGGGATCCCCTTTAAAAGAATTATTTCATTGTGCTTCTGGTCCAGGATAACTTCCAATTCCTTTTCCGGGTCCTGATGAATTCCGGAGAATATCTCCTCATACATTTCCGCTACGCGCCTGGGCGTATCCAAAAGATCCTTTTTCCTGGGGTTTTCTCCGATGGCTTCCAGTATGGCATAAATTGCTCTCTCAATTTTTTTCTTATTCATTTTTTCTCCTACTTTCCGATACAGAAATCACTGAATATTTTATCCAATAAGTCTTCTGAAAACCTCTTTCCTAAAATATCGTCTAAAAATCCCAGGGCTTCTTTCAGGTCCTGAGCAATGAATTCTATGGGTAAATTATTATCTAATGAATTGGCCCCCGAGGCAACAAGTTTCTCTGCTTCTCTTAGGCAAGCAATGTGCCGCAAGTTTGTAACCATAACCGGTTCAATAGGATTTATCTTTCCCTGATAGACCCGGTTAACTATCGCTTCTTCCAATTTGCCTATATTCTTAAGTTTTTTCGCAGAAATTTCTACTGCCTCTTTTAGGGCCTTTAGGATTTTCTCTTTATTAAGGCGCTGCTTCAGGTCTATTTTGTTAATTACGGCAATCACCTGTTTCTTTTTTAATTTCTTTATCAGCACCAGGTCTTCCTGAGTGAGCCTCTTACTTGCATCAAATAAAAGGATGACTAAATCCGCAAGCTGAATATATTTTTTTGAGCGTTGGACTGCTTTCTTTTCTATCAAATCCCGAGGCTCTAATATCCCGGCAGTATCTACGATTTTTATGGGGATGCCCCTGATATCAATTATCTCTTCAATGGTATCACGCGTAGTGCCGGCGATGGGCGTAACAATGGAGCGCTCCTGTTTTAACAGGGCGTTCAATAACGAAGACTTTCCCACGTTGGGTTTGCCGCAGATTACCACATTTATCCCTTCGCGCATTATCCTCCCCTGACGGGAGGTCTCTAAAATCTTGAGTAATTCCTGATTGGCCTTATTTAAATCTCTGCCGATTTTCTTGAGGTTTACTATGCCTACCTCTTCGTCAGGAAAATCAATATTTGCTTCAAATACCGCGAGCGTATCCAATAGGGCTTTTCTTATTCTGTTGATCTCGGAAGATAATGTGCCTCTTAATTGCTCACTGCTTATCTTTAGCGCGGAATCGGTTTTGGCGCGGATAATATCCAAGACCGCCTCTGCCTGCGCGAGGTCAATTCTTCCGTTTAAAAATGCGCGCTTGGTGAATTCTCCCGGCTCGGCTAGGCGGCAGCCATTTTCTAAGGTTAAATCTAAAACCCTGCGTAATGCCACAATTCCTCCGTGGCAGTTAATCTCAACCACGTCTTCTTTGGTGTAGCTTCTGGGCGCGCGCATTATTGTCAGAATCACCTCATCAATGATTTCCTCGCTCTGCTTAATCCATCCATAATGTGTGGTATAAGTCTTAAAAGCCGAGGGCTTTCCCCCATCCTTAGATGCAAAAACCCTACCAGCAACTTTCAGGGCGTCTTTGCCGCTTATACGCACAATGCCAATGCCGCCTTCGCCTATGGGCGTGGCAATGGCTGCGATAGTGTCGGATAAATTTTGTTTAAGCATTTTAAAGTCTATTTGAACAATTCTTTTATCTTCTTTCGATTCAAGTAATAAATTGTTGCTAGCGCAGGAAGAAAAAAGACACATGCAAAAAATATAATATGATTCCATGCAGCGGTTTTGGTATTTTGCTCCTGATGGAATACAATGTCAATTAGAAAGACAAGAGAAGTTGTTTGAATTCCAAAATATACCCAATATAATGCTTGTGCCATAAGCAACAGCCTAACCAAATTTTTTAGCCTTAATATAAATACTCCTGAGACTAAAAAACTAAATGAAATAATGGCAGGTAGAATTATAATTTTTAAATAATCTAAAGGAGGTAAATTTCCTTTCCAGGGATGATAATGAATTAAGACATTATGTTTATATATAATTTCTATTCCAACAATAACATAAGCTTTGAATATAAGTAAACCAACTGTTATCGCTGCTAAGCTAATAATCCATATTCCAAGTGGCCTTTTCTTATCCATCTTGCCCCCCCTTTTTTAGCGAGAAATTTTCCTAAACTCCCCTACAACGAACAACGACCCTGTCACCAAAACTAAATCTTTTTTATCGGCAATGCGCTTTACCTTCGCCTTTGCCTCTTTTACGCTATTAGTTATGTAAGTTTTCTTGCCGTCAAAATGCTTGGCTAAGGTTTCCGGGCTGGCAGCGCGCGGATTATCTGCCTGGGTTAAAATAATTTCGTCAGCTAAACCGCCTAATTCATTACAAATTCCTTTTATATCCTTATCGTTAGAAACCCCGAGAATCAAAATCAATTTCCGGTATTGAAAATTATCCCTGATTGTTTCTCTTAAGACCATGGCTGAAGCAATATTCTGCGCGCCGTCTAAGATTACCAAAGGAGCCTTGGAAACAACTTCGCATCTTCCCGGCCAAAGGGTATTATAAAGCCCATTTTTTATGGAAGCAATGCCCACCTGGATACCGTATTGCCTGAGTGCTTCGATTACTCCCACTGCTACCGACGCATTCACTAATTGATGTTCTCCGAGGAGATTTATTTTTAATCCGGCGTATTCGCCTAAAACGCCCTTTATATCAAATCCGTCTTTTGTTTTTTGGTATGTTATATCTTCCCCCACTTCATATAGCTTTACGGCCATTTCTTCGCATCTTCTGTGAATAACTTCCCTTGCTTCTTTTTCCTGTGGCGCGCTGATAACAATTGCGTCCTGCGTTGTGCGTTTTGCGCTTTGCGTTTTAATAATTCCGGATTTCTCCTTAGCAATCTCACTTAAAGTATTGCCTAACTTCTGCGTATGCTCATAACTAATGGGCGTGATCGCGCAAACTAAAGGGGTAACTACGTTAGTGGCATCCAGCCTTCCGCCTAAGCCAGTCTCAAGGACCGCAAAATCAACGGCCTGCACTTTAAAATAAACAAAAGCTAAGGCAGTGTAGACTTCAAAAAACGAAAGCGTGCCGTATTTTGATTCCTTGATGTAATCTTCTATGGCGGGCTTTAATCCGGATACCAGATTAGCCAGCTCTTTTTCTGTAATCATCCCCTCAAAAGAGGTCGTAGGTGGTAGATTATAGGTGGTAGGTGATAAAATACGGATGCGCTCGCGAAAATCAGACAAGTGCGGAGAAGTGTACAGCCCGACCTTATAGCCT
>JBFMBZ010000081.1:0-44326 GCA_040754615.1 Candidatus Omnitrophota bacterium
TACTAAAACATATACATTTTTATTGAGCTTCTTAAGCAGGTTTTGACAATTAACTGTAAAATCATCGGTTAACTCCAGTTCGTCAGAAACAAATTTCTGTTCTGGTCTGCAGCCTTGCGTTTTTAATAAATCTATTAATTTATGCATCCAATGCGGCCTGCTTAAAGCTCCCACCGCAAATAGATCTTCATAAAGGCCGAAACGGTACAGGCCATAGTCTCTTTTAGTCATAAGCATTATTTCCCAGGGCCCTGTCTTTCGGTCATAAAAATTGATGTGCAATGCCTCATAGCCTTTATCCCGCCTTTCTTTTAGCTCAACTTCGAAAATTACGCCTTTCTTCTTAAGCCAAAGCTCAATCTCATTTTGAATTTTAGTGCGCAACTTAAGAGCCTTTGTAACTATCATCACCCCATTAAGGTCATTTATCTCTTCGGGATGCTCATATTTTTCCTTAGTGGTGCTTTCGACCTTATCGTAAATGGCAGCTATGCTCTTCTTTCGATAATTTACTTCCACTTCTTTCTTGCGTTTATGCGTAATTCTTTTCCTTAAGTCTCTGACCAAAGGCAGGGCCAATTCTTCAAGCCGGTCATAATCAACCTGATGGTTTGAATTTATTGCTTCCTTTATCAGGTTATACTCTTCGGGATTGCTTAGTTGAAAGGCGTAATCGCGCATCTGGCTGTAAATCCAGAATATAAGGCGGCCGGTTAACGGAGCGTATATATGCGATATCATTTTCGCCCTCACTATTCTGCGTTTCTCTGGCAGGCTAAGAACCCCCTGTATTTTATCCGCTAACTCGAATAATAGCTCAGCGCTGTTTTGCCCTCTTGACTGCGCTATAAAATTCATATAATTCTGCAGCGTATCCTCTGTCCCGAAGATATCCGCCCCCTCTCCCAAATAAGGATAGTTGGTTTTCTGTACCCTTGATATAGCATCATATACGCATTCGGCGTCCTGTTCTGAAAGCACTTCTGAAAGCGCCTCTTTTAATATGGCTAAATCAACCTTATGCAGTAGCCCAATAGATATCCCCTGTACATTGCCCCCTAATAAAGCAACGATAAACGCCACTGAGGTGGCATGATGCAAATAACTTTCACCGTCCGGGAAGTTTTTGCCTTTACAGCCTCTTTCAGCTATGGCATAAATTCTTTCAATGCAATTAATCTCCCCTCGCCTTCTGTTGTGGCAGTTCTTAATAAATGCTTTTACTATTTCCGCGCAAGGAGCGGGCTTTCCTAAAGTATCCGAATCTATCATAGACAATGTCATCGGGGAGCCAACAATGCTATTTTCTAACATCCTTGTGGCTGCGTCCTTTACGGTTGGATTGGTTGAGCCGGAGATAATCTTTAAATGCGGCCTTGCGGGTTCTTCCTTTCTTATCGAGCTGGAAGCGCTTTGGCCGACAAATATTAATATCTCTTTTGCCTGCCATTCGGTTAAATCAGACCAGTTTTTAGCTCCGAAGGAAGCAAAGGATAAACCGCGCCCGTTCAGGCGCTGAGCAATTCCGTTTATATCGCCCGCAATCAAACCAAAGGCCCCTCCTTTCACCATAGCCCGGCTGCTGTAAGCCAGGACCCTGTTCATATCCACCGGCATAAGGCCTTTTGGGTTCCAGCTCGTCGTAGTATTAGGCAATGTGGTAATGCCCCTGCCGATTCCTCCGGAATGGATTATGCAAGCCATCTGCTCTAGGGGTCTTTCAGCAATAGAAAAATCATTTCCCTCTGCTGCCACCTTTAAGCCGCCGCTCTCTATTTCCACCTTGCTTATTTCATCGCCTGCATAAACACAGATGAGTTGCTCCGCAGGAATACCGAATAAAAGATTAACCAGCCTGCGGCCCGTAACTGCTCCGACTGCTTTTGAATCAGGTGAAATATCTATAGTGGTATCTCCTCCGGGCTGGGCAGCTATTATCACCGGTTTTATTTTGCCAAAATCAGGGGATAATTTTTTAATTGCCGCGAAACAACGCCTAACCTCTGCAACCTGTGCCGCAAGGACGTATACTTTTATATCTTGCGCCTCCGGGCCTTTAAGGATTATAGACCAGGGTTCTTTTGTGTCATTATTTATTAAGCCAGTTAACTGCTGAAGCACAGCTTCAGGATTACTTAAAATCAGGCCCATCAGCATCGCCTGTAACGCGCGTTTTCTCATCAACGGCCTGGGGTCATAATCCCGGTTCTGGTCAAGCCTTCCCGGAGGTATTACAGCTGCTGCTGCAAATCCTGTAACCTTGTTTTCTTTCGCATCAAATTCCGGCTCGCGGCGCTCAAACTGATGCCCGTAGACCCCCTTCTCTATGAAAGGCATAGTTATCCGGCCTGCCAGCTCTATTAACAACCCTGTTAATTCATCCATTGAATTCTGAAATACTTTTACATAACCCTTCCCTTCCCTATAGACAAAAACAGCGTTCCCGGAAGCAGCGCCGATAATCAGCCTGCGGAATATCTGGTTAGTGTCATCTGAAGTGCGTGACAAACCAGTCATTATTTCTGCTAAAGTTAATATGCGCTCCACCTGCTGATAAGGCTCAATGGTCTGTTTCCACGGCCCTTCAAAGGCTTGGCCGGTAATAATCTCTTTAAGCAGCTGGCCCTTTAGAAAAACCCATCCGATATAGGCCATCCAGGGGCTCTTCGGTGTTCCGGCAGCAGTAATTGTGCCGTCCATATCTTTCATGATTAATATGATCTTATTGGCAGAGAACGCCTGATGTAAAAACCGGATAAAAGGAACGGCTAAGGATGCTTCCCCGAGCTTAGAGAGATCCTTTTGCTTTGAATAATCTCTAATCATGGCTCTGTGATGCGCAATACTCTGCTTTGTTTTTCCTTCCAATATCCTCTTTGCCCTATAAAGCTGGAAGCCCAATACTGCTTCAAGATTTATTAATCTTTCCTGCGCGGTAAGGCCTGCGCAAACCACTTCGAAAGGAAGAATAATCTGGATAAACTTGCCGTCATCTTCAATAATGCCCAACCGGTCTGTATATTCTTTTTCCAGCCTTTCTTTATTATTTTTTGTAGTAATTACTCTATTGCCGACGAATTTTGCATCCGTCTCTTGAGAAGACAAAATAAGAAGCTTCAGGGCCCTGGATTTACCCTCGCTTTCAAGGTGGCCTATTGTTACGGCTTTATCCAAAGAGATATCAGCGCTCTCAATTTTGTTTCCGGTTGTATTTTCAACCGCCTTGCGCACCGTGTACTGGAACCAGATTTCATCCTTTCTTTTCCCTTCTAACCAATCCGGCTTTTTGCCTTTATTTAGCCAGGCAGCAAAATCTTTGACTAAATCACTACGGAACATAAGCTCAAGTGCGCTCTCCATGCCGAAACTCTCCCAGGACAACCCTTCCTTCTCTAAAAACCCTTCAATCTCTTTATGGCGCTTAATTATGGTAAAAACTAAATGCGGGGTTAAGGCTTCTTTAGTGGAATCATCCAATAATTTCCAAATGGCCGATGCTAATAGTTCCGGCATTGCCGCAATGGTACAATTATAAATATCCGGGTTTTGCCTCTGGGGCGTTAATTCCACGCGCATCATCTGGTTATCCGCGCTCACAACTATTTCCCGCTCTCTTAATTTCTTCACGTCTTCTTGATCAGGAGTGTTAGCTCCTGCGTACCCGCCGAAATCTCCCCTGAAAGCCCTTTCCATTGTGCCGAATTCCGGCCGGGCAGCAAATAGCAGCGTCTTATCTATTCCGGCATTGCTATTAGCCAGAATTGCATTCCAAATTTTCTGCAAAGGATAACCTGCCATAGATTCAATAAATTCAACGGTAGATTCCCACCAGGTCATCCCGCGGGTCTCATCGTCTTTAACCGGGTCAGTGAGAAGAAGCTTGCTTGCTTTCGTATTCTCTGCCATTGCCCTGACTAACCCTTTATTCTTCAGTAATATGCCCAGGCTCGTTGCCCAACTGCACAAGCCGGATAAAATAAGCCTGGTATTTCTTATAACCGGGATAACCCGGCTATGCACCGGGACATCAGGATAGTATGTGCCTATATCCGACATCCTGCAAACTTTGCGCTCTCTTCCTACTTGCAGGCCGTGCGGCGTATGCGAGTAATAGGCCTGCCCTATATATTCCTGTCCGTCCCTTCCCCTGATAAACATTTCATTCCCGTAAGGATTATCCAGGACTGCCAATGCCCTTGCTCCTACCAGCTTACGAAACTCAATCATCCCCGCATAAATACCATCGGGGTTCATAAATTCCTTTGCCAGGCCTCCGGTATAACTTTGTATCCCCTGATAGGTAAGGCCTTTTAGCGAGTTCCAATCGCAAGGTAGCCCCATCCTGTCCACTTCCCGGGCGTAATGTTTAACCTTAGCAAAGAACTCAAGGAATTCTGTTTCTGTTCCTTCCTGCCTGGCGCTCTTTAACGCATTCTTGAGGCGGCCGTTTAATTCCTTTGCAAATGATTTTCTTTGCGCCCCAAAACGGTCTCCTAATAATTTCTTAATTACCTGCGCGCAGGGAGCTCCTTCTATGATTCCTGCTTCCAGGTTAACCCGCTCTATATCTCCGGAGGCTGCAGACAGGATATGCAAATGCGCCGCTCCAAATCCCCGGTTAATTAATGTTGCTCCGCCATTATCCGTGCCCCCGAGAACTACTAACGGATGATCGTCAATCATCTCTCTTACCATGCCGGTCATAGCAACTGCAGCTCCTCCTCCGGACCCAATTACTACCTCACGGGACAAATCAAGGTATTCTTTTCCTTCTTCAAAACTCTTCAAATCTTTTAGACGATGCAGATTACCCAGGATAATGTGCACCTTTCTGGCTAAGTTTTCGGGGATTATAGAATCTTTACATTCTAATTCCCGATAGAATTCATTCTTTAAGGTTTCATTTCCGGCCCTGGCCAATTCCATCCCAACTGCTTGCGCAATTTTTAGAAACACCCCTGCCGCCTCAATTTTCACTTTTCGAGTAAGGAGTTTAACCTTTTCTTCGTTGTCAAATATCTCCCTGGGCTTATTAAATATCATTTCTTCCAAAGCATCCAAAAGTATGTTTGCTGCCAGCATAAATTCATTGCTCTTTACTCTCTTTAATCCACGAAGCAGGGCAATTCTATTTTCTTCGCTGACTTCAGGGCTCACTAAAGCGTCAAGAATCCCTAACAGGCGCGCAAAACGGTATTTTTCTGCAGCGAAATCCGCCTCCCGGACAAATTCGAAAGCCGCATCCCTCGCCTTTTTAAACGCACGCCGGCGATAAATATGAATTAGACTCATCCCCACCTGCAGGTTAAGGCTAACCGCGTCCTTATTGGCTGCTTCCAGGTTTAAGGATATATAAACGCTATCGGCAGGTATCCGGCATTCAGGCCTCTGATTATCAGCCATTTTTTCCAGCGCGGAAATTGTCATATCAGTGTCAAAATCCTTCAAGCGGCAGGCTGCCTGACCCCTTATCCAGTAATAACCTTCTCCCATGGCTTGATAATTTAATAAAAGGTCAACAAGTAATTGGTTTACGGCATTGAACTCTTCTTTTTCTTCGGGAACTCCTTCAAATTTAAGCGCTATGCCGGATATGGCCTTTAGAAGCATTGCCTCCATCGCGGTCCATCGCCTTATGGCGTTATAATAACTAAGTTTTTTAATATCTGACTTGGTGGCCTCTCTAGCGCCCTCTTTTCTCAATCGCTCAACTTCATTAATCATATTTTGCAGTTTCACGGCTTCGCGGTGCGCTTCCAGGCCTTTTTTGGCGAGCCCGCAAAGCGGCTCCATTGAATAAGCGCTGGCTAAAGCCCTTAGGCTGTCAATTGCCTGCATGCTCTCAAAGAAAATATCCTCATGCTCCTCTTCTTTCTTCTCCAGGGAAGCCGAATCATCAGTATCTACATTGTATTCAATTGCCCCAAATCCGTTTACCTTATCAAAATATGCCTTTGCCTGGTTTAATAATGCTAAGGTTAACCTTCCAAGCATGCCGTTTTTATTAGAAGATTGCTGTAAGAGAACAGGGATTAATTCTTCCTTGATACGCAAGATAGCTTCATCGGCTTTTCCTTCATCGAATCCGCTTCCTATGTGCATACGGCTAGAGCTGCGGATAGAATGAAAAACAGCGTCAAGCAGGGGTAGTGCCTTATCCCCTATTATTCTCCTGAATTCTTCAGACATTACCTTATATTCTTCTGTCTCAATAGGGGAGCCGGCTAGCCCTTGCCGGGAAGCGGTTACAGCAGCAATTATGGCTGCCCCAACTCCGGAGCCGTCATGCGTAAGCACCAACCTGATCTGAGAAGCCCTCCTTTTTCCGAACATCTCCCTGAAGGCCTTTCGCATATTACGCCTGAGATCAGGATTATTTTCAAAGAGGCTTCCGTCAACGGCAACGGTATGCCGCCAGGATAAACCGGGGTTTATCCTGATTAAAATTGCTCCGTTTACAGCAGCAGTAATTCTCGCAGCCCGCTTAAAAACAATCCTGCAAACTTCACGCATCATCCGAGCCTCTTCATCAGATATATCTCCAAAAATCCTGCGTGCAACTTTGAAATCTTTTGATTTATCATTTTTGATATTTCCGGCCTGCTCACTTGTTAACGCATTTTTTCCAGCTAAGAGTTTAGGAACTTCGCCATTAAACAGATAACCTTGCAAGGTCAAATCCTTTAGGACCAAACGCACCAATTCCCCAAGATATTGCCCTGAAACCATCTTCTCTTCCAACTGCGCTCCGGGCATGCCGGACTCTTCATCGAGCATTTCGTCATACCTATTACGCCGAAGTATATTGAACCCTCCCGATTCTATATTGATAACCATTGTTGGAAAGTCATATGCGCCTATAGATTTATGGATATCTCCTGTTTTCACTAAAACGCAGAAGTTTTGCCCGGTGCCCCAGATCATAGCTGTATCGCAATTAGGATCAGAGCGCCCGCGGCAGACAAGCGTGCCTGTTGTATCATTATTAATAGAGATAATCCTGACATTGCCGAGGCCATGTTTTTTTAGTGCCTTATTAAGCAAAGCAACCACATCCTTACCTACTACGCCCCTGGCTGAGAATTCTTTTGTCCATTTTTCCAATACGCCTTTGTCTATTCCAAATTGCAGGACCGGGAAAGAAAAAGTAAACCCTCCAAACCGCATATTTTCCTTCTCTTCTTGAAGAAATTCCTTAATGCGCTCGGCAATGGAACCAAAAAGCGCATCCGCATCTTTAGAAATCTGTTCATGGGTAAGCTTGTATTTCTTTACGCATACCTGCGGCCTGCGGTTTTTCTTAAGAGTCACTGCTAAAATGCGTAAATTAGACCCACCTAAGTCAATGCCAAGATAAGTGCCTTCTTCTTTTCCTGTCGGCTTAGCCACGTAAGTAGGCAGCATCCGAAGAGAGCTCTTTTTGCCGTTTAAACCTAGCTCCATTTCTCTGCGGAAATCGATTACTATCTGATGCAATTCGTCATTCGTTAAGGAAAAATCTTTACGGATTCCTTTCAGGGCTTGCACAACCGGCGAGCCGGCGGGGCTGCTATTCGTTAAGCCTAATTCCCTGAAAGCCTCTTTTACAATTTCCGGCTGTTCCAATTCGCTAATAGTATTAAGAATAGAACCGTGTATATTAACTGGGCTAAGCAAAATGGGAGGCAACCTGCCCCTGAACCTCATTATTTCCCTCGTAACAGGCAATAATGGCTCGCGATTTATGAAGCTCGCTTTGCCTTTTGCCTGCTCTATCATAATGGCGCGCGGAAGGGCATCCCACGGTTTAACCATATGCATAACCAGGCCTAATTCGCCTTCTACCAGAAATCCATCCAGCGTAGTCCGGGCTATCTCCTTTTCTAACATTCCGGTGAAGCTAAGCTTATCTTTTATGTACTCTCTATACTTCTCCAAAGGATCTATAGATTTTCCTCCATACTCAAGTGTTCTGTGTTTAACAACTAAGGCTTTTTTAGATGCAATAATATTTAAGAGAGGAATAATTATTCTTTGGTCATTCACAAATGTTCCTTCGCCTGTAGCGAAAATCAACTTTCTCCCTTCTAAAAGAGGGGCAAAAGAAACTGCTACCACCGGCATCATAGTCTGCATATCTATGCAAACTATAGTTGTGTCAAATACCTCGCTGCCTTTGCTATACTCTAGAGTCCCGGAAAGAGGGTCTAGAATCCAAGTGTAAGGCGCTTCATCATTCCATAAAACACCAGGCGTTTCTTCCTCGCTGATGATGTTGTGGCCGGGAAAATGCGTCCTTATAATGTCGCTCAACCTCATATTGGCGATTTTATCAGCTTCAGTATGAGTATCAGCAGAAATATCTTCCGGCCTTTTAGATTTCTGCAAATCTAAAAGGAGTTTACCTATTGTCATTGCTGATCCAATTGCCGTATTTATGATTTCTTGTTTTATTCCTATGGGGCTGAAAGAGCCAACCGGCGAGCCGGATTTCTCTTCAAAGAATATTTTTGCTTTTTCAACAGACCCCGGATACGGGCCAACAGCAATTTCAATCATCTTGGGGTCCTTAGGGAATGCCACATTATGCCCGCTTAGAAGAAGAATTTTGGCTCCGGGATATAATCCAAAAACTTTTACCCTCTCTCCCGATTTCTCATTATTTAAGTATTTATATATGGAAACAATCAACTCTCCCCTCTGGACTATCAATAATTCGGGTAATGGTAAATCAAGGGGCGTATGAATATGGGGCTTACCAACTTCGCCTGCTAACGGCGCCTTTACTCCAATCCCCAGCGGAAAAGAAGGAGTAGTAATGACGATAAATGTGCGCGGCTCAATGTAGCGCCTTAAAACCAATAACAGGTTATCTTCTGCGCCGAATCTTTCAGGATATTCATATCCACTAAATGCCCTGTAAATCAACTTTTCCCCGGGGTTCCTTCTTGTTACAGAGTGCTCCGGTTGAGTAACCTTCAGGATAAAAGAGTTCCGCAAAGTCTCGATGCTATAGCCGCCAAAAGTTGTCATAAGTTCCCCTGAGAGCAAAGACAGAGTTTCTCCGTTGCTTTCCTTATCTGCCAGTGTTATAAAAGTTTTCCCCTCTTCAACATATATAATATGCTGGAGCCCCGGCTTATTCTTTGTCCCGAAAGACGCGCCTTCTTTATGGAGGTCGGTACTAATCTCAATCGCAAGCCTTGGCGATGATAAGATGCTTCGTCTCCTGCTTTTTGAAATCAATGCTAAGACTTCATCCTTCCATAAAACCGGCTCCCATCCTTCCAACGCCGTGAAATCCGTTAATGTAACCGGGCTGCCGGAAAAGGGGGAAGGTTCTGTTTTCTTCGGCTCTAAAGGCGAGCCGGAGTGGCTATCTTTCCAGTATTTTATTCTTATTATTGTTGCTGTTGTTTGCGGATGGCTGGAGTAATGCTCACTGTTCGCAGAGAAGATGCCGCGAGTAATTATCCCAATAACGGCAATGGAAAATGCGCTTATGCAGACTACCAAAATCAATCCTTCCGTAAACGGCGAGGCAGCAATAGCTTCTTTAAGGGTTAGATTAATTCTCTGCGCACCTATGTCAGTGCGACGGCTTGAGCCTGCGCAAGGCCCTGCCGCCGGGTTTCTGTGTACAGCATTTCCAAGCAGTTGCGCGCCAAATGAACTCATCAGTTTAAGGTAAGCTAAGGTAATCAAAATAAATGGGGACGGTTCTATTTTCTTCGGCTGCATGTTTAAAATAGAAACGTCCCTTTTGAGTAGGCGCGGAAAAAAGAAGGCATTATTTCCTGGCAAAGAAACAGCTAAAGCAGAATTGTTGGCTTTGGTGGGAGACTTGGAACTTCCGGAATCTTCCCGCGTTGTTCGGGTAACAACCATACAGCCTAAAGGCGGAGCCCTAACACGAAGGATTTCCGAGATAGGCGACCCAGAGCGCGCTTCTTTTACCCTATACCAAACATCTTCTCGCTCCTCAAAGCCGAGCCCAACAAGAACGGTAATGGCCTCCTCATCAGAAAACCCTCCAGCATTGTATTGCCTAAGCATCATGCCCAAACTCATCCCAAATCTGGGGTTAACCGGGAAGTCTGAATTTAGCCTGGCTTTAAAATCCTCTAACTCCCGTTTTTTAATTCTGCCTTTTTCCTGCCAAGCTTTTCTTCTTTCCGGATCAGTCAACAATTTTTCTAACTTTTCAGGGAGCGTTTCTCCAAAAATTACCCTGATCTTTGCTTCTTCCTCGAAAATGACTGGTTCGATCATCAAAGCTGTGTTGGCGCGACTTTTAAACCATCTATGCCTAGAAAACCCTATTTTCTTTAAATAACTGATTTCATCATCCACAATTAACCAGTCGGTAACAGTTAGCTGTGCAAGTGCAGAACTGTCATCGGCATTCATAAACGGGTAGGAATCATGCATCATGACAACTTCCCTTGTTTCAAGCAATTCATGGAGAAGAGCAAACAGCAAAATAAAAGGGAATGATTGATTGTGCAGCAATACTTCTACCTTAGAAATCACTTTATCTTTGCAGTCATAATGAATGCCTCCCATACCGCCACACATTGAGCCATCTGGTACTAAGCGATGGTTCTTATGAGGCGGTATCTCTGCCAAAGCTATTGTTAACAAAATATTTTTTTCTAAGAAAAATTTGAATAGTTCCGGGGCCTTTTTATTAAGCCAATTTATGATGAATTCGGTTGTCTTTTCCAGCATTAGATCGGGATTGCGGAAGAAAAATGAAATCGTCTCGTAGTCGTATTTATTTCGTCCTATTGCAGATTCGATTTTTTTACGAAGACTCCTCTTGTCTGATTCAGGAATTTTATTTCTAAATTCTTGGAATAAACATCCCGCTACCGTTTCCAAGGCGCCTAACCTATTTGCCTCTTCGAGATATTTTCTGTAAGAATCCTCTTCTAAAGAAGTAAACAACATCTGAAAAGAAGAAGGAGTAATTAGGGTTGGGCTGGAAGCGGGCGATCCGGAGGAATATCCGATACCTTCTAATTCAGCTATAAATTCTCTTCGCTTGTGTTCTCTTGCCATAGTAAATACCAAACGCCAATCTTCACTGGAGTCAAATTTCATACGGAATATGGCTCTCCCGTGGGAAGATTTATATTCCCAGTCATAGGACGCAGACATTATTATTGTATGCCTTTGTTTTGCATTGCATATGACACAAAACCCTTGTTTATCATAAGAAATCTCTATGCGTCGGACTTTCTTTTTCTTATAAGAACTTATAATTTGGCCAACTCTGAGATTAGGAGTTACTAACTCGTAGATTACGATTTTTTGTGCTGTTCCGAAAAACAAATTCGGAAGAGAAATTGAAAGGGCCGGCCATTTTACTGTGTCAAATTCAACTGGGAAAAGCGTCCTTCCATACCAGAAGCCAAACAGCCTTTCCCTGGTCTTTCCTAATTCATTGTAAAACTTCTTTCTTTCTTGCTCAATTTCCTGCTCAGTTTTCGCTCTTGGGCGAGAAGTCCCCGTTTTTTTCCTTTCTGCTCTTGCTCTTTCTCCGGCATCTTCTGCCCTACTTACCGCACCAACCTGCACTCTTTCGTCATATTTCTTGCGCTTCTCGGGATCACTCAATACTTCATATGCTTTTTGTATCGAAAGCCACTCGTCCCCTGCTACCCCCCCACTTTCTTTAATCCTGTCTGGATGGTATCTCATAGCGAGCTTCCGGAATGCATTCCTTATATAAACTTCGCTTGCTTGCTTAGACACACCTAATACAGCATAATAATCCTTTGAATTAGAGAAATCTGGCCTAAGGAATTGATTCTTGCCAGAGGAAGATTTTTCTTTTGGTTTTTGTTTATTGAATGCCATGAGGTAAGATAAAGCCTGCTTTAACTTCTTGAATGAAACGGCTATTCTATTCAAATATTCTTCAAATTGCCTGGCTAATTTATTTCCTGACTGCAGGATAACCTCTTTTGCTTTGCGCAACCCTAACGAGGCATAATGATAAAAATTAAAGCTAAGAGGCTCTTTTTCAGTTTCGAATGCCTCTTCTGCTTGTTGCTCCTTATCGAAAGGCTCCTGACAGGAATAAATTCTGCTAATAAGTAAGTCAAGGGTATCACGAATAGAAGAAGAATAATTATATTTGTCTTTGGCTGCTTTAAGGGCAGGTACAAAAACTGGCCCGGTTGCAACAATAATATTGGCGGCTTCTCTAAATAATTCCAGGTCATCTAATGCTTCTATGAGAATGGGGATAGCTGCTTCGAGGTTAATATTCACCAAGGCCCTGAGAATAAGTATGCGGATATTTCGGTCTTGCTCTTTTTCCAAAGCTTCCCTGAGATCAGGAAAGAAATCTTTAGCTTTAGGGCCAAGTAGCCCAAGAGTTTGAATAACATTTGCCTTAAGATGCGAAGATTCGCCTCCTAATGCTTCTCTGAAGGTTGGAAAAGCAGGCTCGCCAATCTTGACCAGCTCAAACATCACCCCATAGCAAACATCCGGTCCTTTTCTTAACTCCTTTATTAACTCCTGAATACGAGGATTCTCTTGCTCTACTACCGGCGAACCGGACACTTTTGTTACGATTAATTCGCGAACGCCTTCAAGACTCCAAGCAATTGCCCAGGGAGCCCCTTCTTTATCTCTGGCCTCGTCTCTCTTTTTTGCCAGTAAACGCACCCCGGGAATTCCGGTTTTATCCGCCGCTATCATATCAGAAGGCTCATCTCCTACAAATACCAGCTGCCTGGGGGGGATGTTTTTATTTTTTAAGAGAGCTCTTAATTTCGTTTCCTTGTCTGATTTTTCAGGGGCCCACGGAATAGCTGTGCCGGTGATAAACTTTTTGAGCCCAAAATATTGAAATAGAGGATCCAAGATGTTGGAAGATATGTGCGACACTAAATAGATTTCTATTCCTGCAGCACGGAGTTGTTTTAAAATCTTTTCTGCGCCCGGTGATGCCTTTACTTCGCTTGTCTCGATGTAATATTTAATCCATTTCTTTATAAATGTATTAATTGCCTGCTCAGTCCAGCTTTTTATTCCCTCCCCGGCATTCTTTGGGGCTTCCCCATTCACCTCAATAAATTCATCAACGCGTTTCTGTCTTGCCATTCTAAAAAGCTCTCTAATCTGCGCCAAGCGGGGAATTTTCCCTTCGTTCTCCCCCGCGTATTTTTCTCCCTCTGCAAAAAATTCTCGCTCTCTTTTTGAAGACGAATCATCTTTATTATAAATAAACTTTGCTTTCGTTGGGTCGTTGCACCTTACTAAATTTAAATAAAGCGCTCCCATAAGGCGATTGACAAATGGCCGTAAGTCTTTAAGTATCGTCCCTGCCACATCAAACGCTGCTACCTTCATATTCTGGGGCTGCCTGGATGGGTTGACTAATTCAAAGACCGGAGAACCGGCTTCGGAACTGCCCGAATTTGAGCCCTCTTCAATCTCCATTAATCTTCTCAGATTTTCTATCCTCTCTTTCACTAATAAATAATCAAGAAAGGAACCAAATTTGATTATTAAAGGAGCTCTTGCCGTTAAATTTAATTTTTGTGATTCTAGATGCATCTCCAAAGTCTCGTCAATGAATAAGGAAAACTCTTTCCAGAGATCCTTAAGGGATTGTTTAATCGGAGAGCCGGAAGTGGTTTCTCTTAGCCTGTACCAAACGCCTTCTCGCTCCCGAAACCCTAAGCTAATAAGCGAATCGACGATTATTCCTTCAGAAAGCCCATCAGGATTGTATTTTCGGGCTATCAAACTTAAACCCATGCCTAATCCGGGATTGACGGGAAAGACAGAATTTATCCTATCTTTAAAAGCACTTATCTTCCGCTCTTCCTCGCCGGCTTTCTTCTCCCAGGCCATTCTCTTCTTAGAATCAACCAGTAAACCTTCCAGTTTTTCCGGTAGAGCTCCTCCAAAAACTTTTCTTATTCTTGCCTCTTCTTTAAAAATTATTTCTTCAATTCTTCTGGCTACATGAGCGCACACTTCCGGCAGCTCGTTTTTAAGCTGTCGTATTTTCTTAAAGTATCCTATTTCCTCATCCGTAATCAACCAATCGGTAACGTTTAACTTTGAAAGCAATCTAAATCCCTCTAAAGAAATATTCGGGTAGGAACCATAAAGTTCAGCCACATTCCTTGATTCCAGCAATTCATGAATAAGGGCATACACGCAATCAAAGGGAAATACCGCTATATGCAGATAGACATCCACCGCCGCAACTTTTCTTTCCTTAAAATTAAAATCAATGCTGGATTTAGCCAGGCACATTCTTCCATCTTCCATTAAAAGGTGGCCATTATAATCAGGGACTTCTGTTAGGGCGATTTGTAATGAAATCCCTTGTCCATCAAAATAGTCAAATAATTCCGGAAATTCCTCCTTAAGCCGGCTTATTAAGAATTCAGCAGTCTTAGAAATTAACAATTCCCGGTCCTGAAAGAAAAAGGAAATTATTTTGTAATCGTATTGATTCTGGCTTACGGCAGATTCAACTCGTTGATGAAGCCTCTTTTGTCCTGACTCGGGGAGCCTCTCCAATAAATATTCCATTATCGGCTTCAAAGCGCCTAAGCTATTTGCCTGCTCCAAAAACTTTCTGCAGGCTCCTTCTTCTTTCGGATTCAACAAAATCCCAAAAACGGGCTGAACGATAAGAGAGGAGCTGGAGAGGCCCTCCTCAAAGAATACTTTTGCTTTTTCAACAGACCCCGGATACGGGCCAACCGCAGAGCTGGCCTTCTTTAAAACAAATACCGCCGGCGGCAAGGGGTGGAATCTACCTTTAGATATGCCGACGAATTGCTTGCTCTCAACCTCAAGCCCAGGTAACTCAAATTCTTTCTGCCATTCTTCTTCGCTATGTAAGTTAGAGGCTAGCGGAATATTCGTGTTGCCCGTAACTACATGGTTAGCCAGCCAATCAATAATAATTATTAGGTCTTTCAGCTCCCTGGGATCTAAATCCCTTAAATAATTAACCAACTCCTCTTCATTATTGAGCGGTTCTTGCTTTAATAAGGCATTCTCTATGACTATTATCCGTCCTTTTGGCTTGAGGATTCTTTTTGCTTCCAAAAGAATTAAATCCATAGCTTCAATTGCAGTTCTGGAGAGAAGGTCGTTTAATATAACTTTATCCGCGCTTGCTTCTTCCAGTGGAATATTACCGGGGGTTTCCTGCAGGATAAAAGACGTGTTATCCTGGCCCCGGTATTCCGGGCCTCTATCGCGATAGTCAGGTATAATTGTTCCAATAAACCAGGTGTCCCTTATATTCCTTGCAATAGCAATACCCAATCTATCGTCTTCGCACCCGATATCCGCGACAATATCACCTTCGGAAATTAGGCCTTTAATCATATTGAAAGTAGCCAGGTAACGCGCATCCGCCTTATAATTTGCATAAATTCCATGGTATTTGTTTTCCCTGCTAATCCAATAAAAGCCTCCCTTATAAATTGCCTGGCGTGCTTCATCTAAAGAATTACTCTTCTCAAGTAAAATATTAACCAGCTTTCTTACTTTTCTAGTGGGGATACCGAATTGCCCGTAGCCAAAAGTTAATAATCTTATCAGAGCATCCTGCAGGCAAGGGCTTCTCTCCAGGGATTCAAGCAAATCGCTTCTGACAAGAGGCGAACCAGAGCGGGAACCGTAGATTACATTTAACACGAGTTGCGTATATTTCGCTACATCTGTTGCATAGTTATCATATAAACCGAAGGGGTAATCAGGCAAAGAAAATTCCCCGTGAGAATCATTGCCTGGCATACCGGGAAGGACACGTATAGGATGACTCCCATAAAATGGGTGGGACATATTTAATTTTTCCACGTCAGATGAAAGGGCTTCCTGTAAACCATTATTTCTTACTTTGTTACTGAAATATTCCAGCCCCAGGAAACTGCCTGCCGGCAGCGCTCCATGAATAACCGCCATCGGGATAGCCCACTCCAAGATATCCTCCAGCGTCCCCGCGCTATTCACTTTCCTTTCATTATCCCTTATCTCGTTAGGATGGGCGATGCTGAATTTTGCCTTGCTGATTTTTATGAAATCCAGCAGCTCGTACCAGGTAAGGTAATATTTTTTCTGCAGATTATAGAAGTAATCATCAAGGCCGGTAGGCTTAAATTTCTTATACCAGACCCCCTTGGCAAAAGTTATGCCTTCTTCTTCTAATCTTTCTCTGTGCCTGGAAAACATTGCATCAGAAACCAGAGAGCCGTATAATCTTGATAATTTTGGAGACCGGTTTATTCTCTGCAAATCCTCCAATTCAACGCTCAAATCCGGGAATCTTCGGTTGGCTTCAGCAAGCAATATTTCAACTGCTTCGTTTCTTTTGGCATCAAGCACCTGCATTTTATTTAAAAGGCCTCTCGATGCCAACTCCTGGTTTTTCTTAATGAAAGAGGACCTGAACAATTCGGGAATATACACTAAGAAATGCACCTCTACCCCAGCGTAAAACACCGTAAATTCTGCTCCGGGAATTAATATTAGCTCCGGAATAAAGCTTCTTGAAAGTTGATTGAATTTAGCTATCTCTCCGTTAATTATCCTGACTGCCCGCAGAGCTTCCCAAGAGGTCAATACATCGTGATTGGTGATAGAGAAAGCCTTTAACCCAAGCGTAAAGGCTAAATACGCTTTATAAACCGAGGTATCAAACCCGTCGCTATTGAAGTCGTGGCTGTGCAAATCGCACTGCCCTTCGCAGGGGCGCGGTAATTTAATTTCGGGCAAGACTATGGGCAAAATCGTCCGCAAAGCCCTTAATCTTAAACCTTCCCATTCGCTACCCACCACTCCTGACATAATTCTATTAGCGGCAACTCTTCTTACGCCAAGGCCTGTTGAATCTAAATCGGATTCAAGTCTATTAATTATTGCTGGATCCCGAATAGTATGAGCCTTCCCATCTTCCACAGGTGAGGCAGCAATAGCTTCTTTAAAAGTTAAATTTGTCCTCTGCCCCACTGGAGAGCCGGATTTATTACGGTTTAAATTGGACCCCCTAGATGAGCCTGGTAGAAGTATTGGTTCGAAAATGAAAGGAGGACTCGCATTTCCTCCACTTATTATGCTTCTTGCCTGCTCTATAAAACGTCTATCCCCCGCCTTATTAATGGCTCTTTCAAGTGCCCCAACGATCTCTCTCACATGCTGAACTTCAAGCTTGGTTCGCTCATACTCCTTTCGGTAGCCTGCATCCTTCCTAACTAAGGCATCAACTTGAGCATTCAGAAGGCTGCTTATTTCGTTCAAGCTCCTTATATCGCCATCTCTAATCCAGAGAAACCGCTTTTGAATAAGGGGGTCCTTCATCGCGTCTTCTGGCCCACTATAAATTCTATATTTATATGGGTGGACACTAAGCAGCCAGTTTGCGTGCTCTACTTCCTTATGTATTCTGCTTAAGCTTTCGCTTAAGTAAGCCTCCCCTAAAAGGGCTGCAAAGAATATTTCACTAAGTAATACATAGGGGCTGGCATGAGCAAAGTATTTCCTGAAAGATTCATCAACGAAGCCTTGATCCGGAAGCTCTTCTTCCAATAGTTCATGAAAGATAATTGTTAATCGGTTATGCCTATACGCGGAATCCAGTTTTGCTGCTCTCTCATAATTGATTCTATGAAAATAGGTTCCTGGCTTTATGATTTCGGGGTGAATCGAAGCGTGGAAAGGGAAATCCCGGATTTCAGGGGCTATACTATTAATATTCGGGATGGCGGCTAATAACTTTTCACTCGTTAATTTTCCTTTAATTCGATTTTTTTTCGCAAACCCGTCTCTTGCCTCTTGGACTTTTTGATAATCCCGCACCGTGAATATAAAATTTCTTGTCAAGTCCGCATAGCGTTTATCCTCAATCTCTATAAAACCGATTGCCCTCGCGAGCTCAAAGAAGTCCATTGCCATAAGCTGCTCAGCGGCCCCAATGGCTGACAATCTCTCTTTGGCCCTTCGAATAGCTGCTAAATAATCATCTCTCTGTTTAAAGGGATGGTAATGATTCCTGCGCGACAAAGCCGATTCGCTATCCTCATAATCTCGCTCTTCCATCGGAGAGCCGGAAATGTAACTTGCACTCCAAGAATCACTGTTTCCGGGCAGAATCCGAGAACCTGCAAAAATTGTATCTGCTCTTTGCGCACCTATGTAGGGTAGACGGCCTGTGATTGCGCAAATCACAGCCGCCAGAGTCCTGCCTACCCAGCCATTAAGCTGTGTGCCGAAGGTACTCATCAGCTTAAGATAAGCCAAGGTAACCAAAAGAAATGGGGACGGTTCTAATTTCCCCGCCTCCCCTCTTAAAATAAATAATAGGGAGGGTTCTAATTTAGGCACGGAGCCGAAGAAAATATAACCGTCCCCATTATTCAAAGGCATAGAGTGGCGCTTGGGAAGAGTGCCTTGTGAAAATGGGCTGCTTGCGTCTTCCTGCTTTGTTGTAACATGCACAACCGCGCCGAAGGTAAGCGGGGAACCGGCTGAGAATTTAGCGCCAAGATAGTTAACAAGCTTATAATCAGCTCCGTCTTTTATGGCCATAAGAGCTCTAAATACCTGTTCGAGATCCTCAGGATTAACATCCCTTCCTCCTAAGCCATAGATGTAATTAACCAAATGCGGAGCCTGCATATTTGCATAGGCATCATGGATATCCGAAAAGAGAGGCCCGGTACTTTTTCCAAAGGATATGCTGCGATCTAACACAGCTATTGCTTTTACATTCTTGAAGGCTTCAACAATGGCCTGCGTTGGGAAAGGCCTGTAAACCCTTATCTTGAGTAGTCCGGCCTTTATCCCCCGATTGCGCAGTTCATCTATCACCATCTTGGCAGTGCCGGCTGTAGAACCTATGAGCACCATCGCCACCTCAGCGTCATCAAGATGGTATGCCTCAAATAGGCCGTATTTCCTTCCGGTTAATACCGCATAGGCCTGACTTACATCTTGGATAACACGTAAAGTGTTCATTAAAAGCTCCTGCTGCTTAAGCCTGATCTCCATGCAATATGGCGGTAAGGCTACGGGGCCAAGAGTAATGGGATTATCGGTATCCAAAAGGTTGATGACTGGCTCAAATTCCCCGATAAAGTCTCTTACCGCTTTATCAGCAATTATTTTTGCAGGTTGAGCTTTATGGCTGGTAATAAAGCCATCCTGCCAGGACATAACCGGAAAACCGGCCTTTTCAGCAATACTTACGGCCATAATGGTATTATCGTAAACTTCTTGGGGATTCTCAGAGCAAATATTTATCCAGCCAGCGTCCCTGGCGCCCATAC
Organism: Candidatus Omnitrophota bacterium; assembly: GCA_040754615.1. GTDB lineage: Bacteria > Omnitrophota > Gorgyraeia > Gygaellales > Profunditerraquicolaceae > JBFMBZ01. Next base: position 19,299 of record JBFMBZ010000081.1, read on the forward strand.
CGTCGGTATGGTCGCAGTGGATATTTAAAGGCGCATTTAAGGCCCTGTTTACCAGAGACATAACAATGGGCAACCTCATCGCAGCGGCAATAGGAAGGACTTCCCACATATAAGCCAGGCCCTGGGAAGAAGTAGCTGTCATGACTCTTGCCCCTGCCGCAGCCGCGCCGATACAGAAGCTCATTGCGCTGTGCTCGGATTCAACCGGGACAAATATCGTTTGTACCTCTCCATGAGCAACGAATTCAGCGAAGAACTCTATAATTAAAGTTTGGGGAGTAATAGGATACCCGCCCACCACATAGGGGTCTATCTGGCGCATAGCTTCAGCCGCAGCAGCGTCTCCTATTAAGGCTCTGGTTGGAATTCCTTCCTCTTGCGGGTTAAATATTTTAACGAGCCCTTCCCTTTGCGGAATAACACCCTTTAGCTCATTGTGGGCTCTCTCAACTGCCCTTACGTTAGCTACGACAACTTTCTCAGGGAATTTCTTGGAGAATTTTTCTCGCATCTCTCTTGTAAGCGCTTCTATAGGCATTAATCCGGTTGCCTTCAATAGTGCCCCCAGCAAGGTTGTGTTGGGAACGAATTTATTAAGCTCATCCATAGATATCATTGTAGCGTCAACAGTAAGGATATGAATATTCCTGCCATTTGTATTCAGTTTTTCCCTTAAGAGAGGCTCTTCTTTATTGGTATTTATTAAAACAATCCCATCTTCCTTAATGCCTTCGCATACATCTACGATATCAAGAAGGGTATCATCTAAAACAATCACAACATCCGGAATTTTTACCTTGTCCTCTCTTCTAATAGGCTTACTGCTTATACGGTTAAAACCAAACATAGGAGCGCCTGTGCGCTCAAGGCCAAAATCAGGAAAACCTTGCGCAAAATAGCCTTCGTGAATTGCTGTTTCGGCTAAGAGCTCGGCAGCAGTCATTGCTCCCTGCCCGCCCCTTCCGTGCCACCGGATCTCTATAGTGTCTATTGGAGAGGCGGAAGATTGTTTGTCGCATAACTTTTGAAGCCCATCCCAATTTTTATCTATTTGTTCTTGGAGAGCGGAAACGATTTCCGGGTTTTTCTTAAGATGGCTGAAGCGGCCTTGCTTAAAGAGCCACTCATTCACCGGAATTTTTTGCTTTGGCGTATGGGTTATGCGCCAGATGCCATTTTCAACTTCATAGAGAGGCCAAATACCACATTCTACTGCCTCAGCGGTTATTTTCATCCCCTCCTCAACCGGCGTTTTCCATCCACGAGGACAGGTTGAGATGACATTGATAAAGCTTGAGCCTGGAACATGTAGCGCTTTTCGCAGTTTAGTAAGCAAATCTCTCCAGTAGAATGGCGCAGCCTGGGCAATGTAGTCAATATTATGGGCAGCCATAATCTTAGTTAGATCTTTGCTTTGCTGGATTTTCCCAAAGATAACCTTGCCAGCGGGGGTAGTAGTGGTAGCTCCGCCAATGAGCGTTGCTCCTGAGCGCTGGTTGCCGGTATTTTGGTAGGCCTGGTTATTGTAGCAAATAGTTAAAAGCCTATGCCCCCGTTCTACAGCTCCTGAGAGGGCCTGTAAACCAATATCATATAGCCCGCCATCTCCTCCAAAGGCAATAAAGTTGATATTTTTCTCTTCGGGTATCCTTCTGCGCAGCTTTAAAGCCCTATAAGCTGTTTCTGTTCCGCTTGCATTTGCAGCTACGTTCGGGAATGCATTATGGATTAAAGGGACTCTCCAGGCAGTCTGGGGGAAAATAGTAGTAACTACTTCCATGCAGCAGGTGGCTACTGAGACAACCGTATCCTTACCGGAAATAAGAAGCGCTAATTTAAATATTACGGGAGCAACACAACCAGGGCAAGCCCTATGGCCTGAACTTAATAGCTCACCTCTCTTAGACAGGCTTTTTAGATTTAATGGTTCATCAAGCGAAAGAAGCAAACTTCTTTCTTGAGGCAAGGCTTCTTTTTTGAGTGGTTCTGGTTTAGGTAGATCACTTTCGGACAACATCTGTATTACCGGCCCGCCCTTAGCAGGGTCTTTTTTCGGGCACTGGGCTGCACAGATACCACAACCTTTGCAGTGGTCCAGGTCTATTCCCGTAACTCTTCCTTCTTTTACCTTTATTGCCATGTCCGGACAGAAGAGCCAACAGGTTAAACAGTGAGAACACTTTTCAGGATTGAATATCGGGCGGTTGATTCTCCATGAGCCTGTAAAATAATCTTCCGCATTCCCGGGAGTAGAAATCAATCCGGCGTATTCCTGAGGGTCTAAGTCTATCGGAGAGCCCCCAATAGAAAAATCTTCCGGCCTAAAGTCAAAAGGCCTGGTATCTCGAATGACTTCCATAATAGGCTTGCTATCTTCAACGGCCTCAATAATTGGCCTTACGTGCGACTGCAAAGGCTCTTTTAGCTTCCCTAAAATTTCTCTTACAACCTTAACGTCAATTAATGCTGCAGTCGCAAGATGATACATTGCCCTGGTAGCCTCATTGTAATAGTCATACACCATGCCGAGATTAGCATGGGCTCTGGCATATTTAGGATCGAGTTGAATCGCTCGGCGAAAGACAACCCCTGCTTTTTCAAAGTCTCCTAATTCCGCATAAGCTGCTCCCAGGTCACTATTTGTAATTGGATTGTCTGGGAATATTTCTAAAGATGCCTTAAATGCTTCCACTGCTTCGGAAAATTTCTTTAAATTTAGGTAGGTTACTCCCATATAATAATAGGCCTGGGGGTCGCTGGGGTTACTCTCAATGATTTTTTGGTAACAGTCAAGCGCCTTGTCAAACTCTTTGAGAAGCCTATAAACCCTGCCGAGGTTATACAATATGTTATTATCGGAATAAAATTCTGCGGCCTTTTCCCATACCTTTCTTGCTTTTTCCAGATTCCCGGAGTCGCCGTATATGGCTCCGATAATATTGTAGATGTGGGGATTGAAGGCGTAAGAGGAATCAATTACGTTTATCTCCGGATAGGATGCATTTAATGAGTCTTCGTCAAACTCCTGAATTTCCGCAGTTGAGAAATTACAAAGTAGAAGCTTGTCAGTTGCTTCAACAGGAACAATAACAAAGGAAACCCCCTTACACCTTGCCACCGCCGCTGCAAAGCCGAAGAGTTTCAAGAGAATATACGCTAATTGAGCTAAGCTGTAAGAAGTTAAATATTTCCCGAATTCCTCTTTGTCCTTCCTGGGAATTATTTCTGCAGCCTGTAATAAATCAATAATATCTCTTGAAACGAAGATGTCATCCGTAACAAGCGAATTTACAAGGCTCTTAAATATCGGCAAAAGGTCTTTTTGACTGAAAGAAAGAAACAGCTTCTCAATTGTTCTTTTTGCCTCTTCTACATCAAAGATATTTATGCCCTGAGTTTCTTTAAAATTAATTTCCTGTAAAAATTGGATAATTGCTTCTTTAAGCTGCGGGATGTTTTCATGCGGATAGCCTAACTCATAGAGTATCATTGTTAAGCCATTTTCATTTTCAATAGGCGAGCTGGAAAGCGCTTTCGCGCAGGGGAAAATAAAAAATTCCTTGCCTGCTGGTAATAGCGGAGGCCCGGTAGTAAATACCGAACTTATGTAATTACCCAAAACAGGCAAGGTTTTTCTTGATAAGTAAAAACTGGACTTTGGACTTAACGAATTTAGCAAGTTGCGAGCTGACCTCCACCCACCCGTCGTTACTGGTTTTGCCCTGGACCGAACCGTTTGGCTGAATAAGGAAGTCGAATTCATACCACCAGCTGGGGTGGTGCGCGAAGGCAAAGATTCCGTCTTTTCTGAGTAAAATCCGCGTAACCTCAAGGTCCTGGAAATGGTAGGTATTGAACATTTCATTACCTCCTGGTTAAAATTGTTATTAATAATTATAACCGGCGAGCCGGACTGAAGGTTAAACGCAGCTACTAATTCTTCTGCCGGAGGAAATCGCTCTTTAACTGAAATATCCGGGTTGCATTTTAGCATCTTCTCCTCTTTTTCAGGATAAAGGAGCGCCAAGGTATAAATTTTACTACCAGGAATTCTTGCCCGAACTTTTCTCGCTGCTTCCATCTCTCCGCAGCCATCTCCTATTATTAAGGCATTGCTGCCGCGATTACCCGGTTCATTTAAGATTAATTCAATGGCTGTCTCCTTATTGAATTCTCCCTTAAATGACGGCCATGAAAGCGCTCCATAAACAGCCAAGAAATAATCCCCAAGGCCAAGGGCCTTAACTAAATCAAGTGTAAGATAACTGTTAGCGGTAAGGATATACTGCTTGGCACCCCTCTTGTGCAATTCTTGAATAAACTGCATTACTCCTTCAACGAGGTATTGGCTTAATTTCTCTTTCAGTTCTTCTTTGTTATCCTTAATATACTGCTTCTGCATTTCAATGTATTCACCTAACCAAAATTCGGCATCGTGTTTCTTAGTAGTGCCATCCTGGCTCATCTCTTTGATGATATCCCTATAAATATCTATATCCGGCCGTCCGAGATGCTTCTTATAAATTTTATTGGCCTCTAAAAATTGTTCTGCTTCACCAAGAGGCGCATCATTAGATAAAATGCGCGCTATAATAGTTGTCTGCATATTCTCCCAAGCTTTCGGCGGGACTTTAAAAATAGTAAGGTCCCAATCCCATATAAATACCTTGAGCTGCCCCTCAATAGGCCGATGCACAGTAACGAGCTGCTTTTCAACCGGCGAGCCGGCTTTCCCCTCTGCGTAGGGGGAGAATGAAATGTAGCGGGCCGCTGCGCAGAGATTCAGTTCCCACCAGCCACGGAAGGTAAACTGATTCCCTATAAATTCACGCAGCGACCCAAATTCTCCTGCAATATTATTCTCAATGCTGGCCGGAGAAGCGGAATTATTCAAACCCGCCCATACCAAGACCATCGCAGTTTTTTGAAATGGAGACATATCATCTTCAAATACAGGCGTTTCTTGTAAAGTAACCCAGCCAAATCCTCTTTGAAGCAAAGCTATTCTTAAATCTTTCTTTGATATCCTAACCGCAGGAAGAAAAGGATGCTGATAGGAATAATCACAAGGATATTCTGTAATAAGCATTAACCCGTTTCTCTTCAGTAATGATTGGGAACTTACTAAATAAGATAAATCCAAAGAAACAAATCTTCCTTTTTGCTGCCAATATTCAAGCGCGCCCAAACATTCAGAGAATAACACCAAATCAAATTGGCCGTTGGTTAACAGCGATTTTCTATATTTATGAATCTGCGTAGCATCTGCAGTTAAAGCGGAGATTCCTTTTCTTTTTAGGATTTCAACGAAATCATTATCGATTTCAACTGCCTTAACTAAATGGCCTTCTTCTTTTAATACCTCCTCTAATAAGCCTCTTCCGGAGGCAACTGACAATATTAAAAGCCTTCTGCCTTTTGTTACATTTTCTATCTGAGCCAATAGATATTCCCGGTATGCCCCGCAAACTGATAATTTACTTAAAGCAGCGCTCTTATTCATACTGCGAATCTTCTCTAAAATATTTCCAGTGGCATCTGGATCATTTATCGCAGAACTGGAATAAATATTTTGTCCTCGCTTAGCCTTACTTATGATTTGTTCTTCAGTAACCGGCGAAGCAGCTACGCCTTCATTAAGGAATGCCTCCAAGGCTACTTCAGGATAAATTTCAATCTCCGCAGAGCCGATATAATTGCTGATTAACTTCACTCCCGGCATTCTTCTCCAAATCTCCAAATATTCATTTACCTGCACATATAATTTTAAGCTTGCATAATCGTTTTTAAGAAGATAGCTAATCAACTGTTTATATAAGAGCTCCTCGTATTGCCTGTTTCTGTACTCTCTTCTCACAAATATCCAACTCACCTCTTTTTCTTCATAAGGACCAACGAGGAACCCTCCGGCAAAATCTTTTGTCCTGTTATCAATTGCTACGGCTTGTATGTAGCTTTCTATTCCCGAAGGTATAATCATACAGGGCCACAAGGGATTCTCTAGATAGCATGCGTGTTCCAATGCTTCTAACTCCGGCCTGTCTTTTGCTTCCCTGATATCTATTCCGCTAAGGGCCCGGCTAAACTGGCGTAAATATTCTGCGGCAGTAATCCGTGCCTCCAATATACGGCTTAAACGCACGGCGTTTGCCTGATACTGCGCAAAATCACCCGGCCTTTGCCAATACACCTCTAAGGCCTTCATCATTGCCCGTAAATACGCTTCAGTTGTGCCGTCTTCCGGCGTAATGGTATTTCCTTCTCCGACCACATCATAATTTATTGGTATGCCCTGTGCCTGTAATAAACCTTCATTCCAGGGCGGGCTGAATTGTAAGCCGGCGCAGGCTCCGATATTTGCTTCTGTATATCCGGCAGCTTCGGTATTCTCAGCAGAATACTGAACCTGAACATCGGTTGCCGGCAATAAAGCCTTTTGCTGCTCTAAATTAAACCAACCCACTAACCTGAATACTCCCGGATAACCTTTCTTTGCCAGCCTCTTAGAAATGGCTTCCAAATGATTGTATAAATTATAGCTTTCTTGGGTCTCCTGCACTTTCCCGTAAATCACAACTTGTATTCCTGCCTTGACCAAATCCTCAATATCTGTTTCTGCAAACCTCACCTTTTCCTCTACGAGGCGGCCGGAATAAGAAACCACCGGCTTATTCGGGTCAAACCCTAACCTTTCTTTAGCCACTCTCTTTACCGCCATTACGTGCTCTGCAGTTACATAATCATACTCTGCCTCAGGGAATAATTCTGATAATATTTGCCTGAATACCTTTGAAGTTGCCAGGCGGTCATCCCCGTTTGATACAGCGATAAGGTCCACATTAGGGTCGTATTTGTTTACTAAATCTACGTGCCTTGCCGCCACCCCGCCTCTCCAGTGGGCAGTGCGTAGCCCAGCACTGGTAAAATCTGTTACTCTCACACCATCATCGTTTGGATGCACAAACAATTTTTCAAATAGGCCATCAACCGGTATCTTGAACCTGTTTACTACCAAATCCCTTCCTTCTCTGTATTTAAAATACCCCCTGTTTCGGATGGTATGCGTAGTGTCCGCCAGCAAAGCGCCCTGCAATGCTATTATCTCCCATTCTTTAAAGGCAAACATTACGCTTAAAGGAGCAAGTTGCGCATCGTTAATATGGATAACCGGAGGAAGCCACTCTTCGGGATGCGCGGAAAATTCCTGCGCTTCTACCATGCTAATCAATTCCAGGGCGGCCCTTGAGAAAAACATAGTAAACTCTTCCATGGAAACGCGGTTATTCTGTGTATTGTAAGCATAAAGCATATTGGTATAGTAAGCGCCTTCATCGCGCAAGAAATACCCTATAATTTCCGCAGGGGTTTTTCCTTCATAATCAATAACGCTGACTCTTTTCCCTTCTATGTCTATATCATATCTGGCAAGCTCTCTCATATCGGTTATGCCAAAGTTGGCGTAATTGAGCCTTTCTAACTGCCCCTGCTCATTACGGCCAATCATATAGAAGGGCTCAATATGCCTTATTTCCAAATATCCCCCTGCCAATTCCTTCATTGCCGTCCCGTGATACTGCATTACTCTGCCTAATCCACCTGCCGGATTCCAGATCTCAGAGCTAATCTGCCAGAGCCTGCGGCCGATTAGCTTCGGAGCGTGCATTAACAGCCAGTCTGCGGGTATATTCCTGTCCAGCATTAAAAGAATTGCATCAATCAGCTCAAGCTTTCTAAGTTTGATATTTTCCGCCCTATTTAATAATGACACGATGCGCATATGCTCTTCTTTATTTAACAGGGCAATTGCTTTTAAAACCGGATAACGCGCTTCTATGGGGTACCTGTAGCTTAATGTTTTAAAAGAATAATATTTGAGCAGCTTGATTAATCCGGGGTCGTCCTGGCTCCTGATTTCTGTCATTATCTCTTTCCAGCCCGGCAATGGCTTCTGTGTTAGCGCTGAAGCAGCCCTGCCCAAAGCAGAAGAATATAAATCAAGATATTTCTTTGCCGGCGCATCCCAGGAAAAATCAGATGACATACCATTCCTTTGCATTACAACCCTTAATTCCCTGTTCTCAATAACCTGGAGAGCACCTCTTGTTGCCGCAAGCAGCGTCGGAGCATCAAAATCAATAAACTTAAACCCATTTACTCCGTGTTGGACAATCCCATCCAGGCCTCCGGTAGCGCGCACAACTGGAATTACGCCATAGAGCAAACACTTCAGCACATCCACATTGCAGGGCTCGTATTCAGAAGGTATCAATACTATATCTCCGCAGGAATACAGTTTACTGGCCAGGGTTTCGTTAAATGGCGTTTCTATATATATCCTTCCCGGATAAGCGTTCTTTAAATTCTCTAAGTCAGTGATAAACTTCCGATGGTAGTCCCGGCCATCGCCTGTCCCCAGGAAAGCAAACTGGATATTTGTTCCGGATAATACTTCTTTTAAAACCGGCGGGATTAAATGCAGGCCCTTCTGCTCTACAATCCTTGAAATAACAACGATAAGCGTAGCCGTGGGGTCAATATTTAACTTTGTTTCTGCCTGGAAAGATTCTTTATTTTTGGGGCGCGCCTCACTAAAATTATCCAAACCATACCTCACCGCTATAGAGGAATCAATCAAAGGATTCCACTTCCTGGTATCTATGCCGTTTCTGATGCCTACTAAATCATTCTCCCTGCTCAACAAAAGCTCCTGGAAACCATAACCCAGTTCAGTCCTCAGGATTTCCTTTGCGTATTCTTCGCTTACCGCAGTAAGCTTATGCGCGTAATTAAAGGCGGCTCTTAACAAAGAGATAAATTGGCGGCCCTTGTCGTCTATATAATCTCTGAATTTATCCGGCGCAAGTCCCATTCCTGTCAAATACCAAAGCTCCTCAAGGAAATCTCCACGGTAACCTATATTATGAATTGTATGTATTGACCTGGTTTTCCTGAATAAGGGGTTTTGGGTTTGGTGCAGGTAAAGCGGGGCTAACGCTGTCTGCCATTCGTTGAGATGGATGATATCCGGGGATATTTCTAATGCATTGCATATCTCAAAAATGGAGCGCGGCAATATCACTGCTTCCTCAAACTGTTTCTGCTGTTCTTTTGTCCTGTATATATTTACAAAATGCTCGCCATCGTTTTCTATTAATATTACTTCCACGCCTCGGATGCTCTCTCTTGCAATACTGAATGTCCCTGTTTTGTTGCCAAGCGGTATATTTATATTAATGCCCGTGCTTCTTCCTGCCGTTACTCCTTCATATTTCGGCACTATCACATAGACTTTCTGGCCTAAATCTACTAAGGCCGCGGATAACCCTGCGACTACGTCCCCTAAACCCGCCTCCTTAATAACCCCGCCCATTTCCGATGCTGCCAAGAAAATTTTGTGTTCCGGATATTCTATTGAGCTTGAAGCCTCGCGGGCTTTCTCCATAGCGCGCTGATAAACATTTTCATATTGAGGTATCCGCTGCGACCAATCTGGATTAAAGTTTATTACATAATTTAGGCACTCCTTAAATTTTGCCTCATCGTTAAAACGCATGCTGAAAAATTCTCTTGCTCTTTCATATGCTGCCCTTGCGCTCGCCATAGGGTCCCGGTCAAGCGGTGGAATAGCAAGAGCAGGGGTTCCATGGTTTTCCACGAAATCAATCAGCCCTCCTCTTTCCGAAACAATTACAATAACCCCTAATGCTGCTAATTCCAGGTTAGCAATGCCTCCGGGCTCCTGCCTTGAGGGCATAAGGCTCAAGAATGAACCTGCGCCTATTTGTTTTGATAAGTGGTTATCGAATGTATTGGCAAACACCAGCTGGCCTTGATATCTTCTGCTTTCAACCAGGGTATTCAACCTGGCTACAAACTCTTCCCCTAATGTATCACCGGCTGTGCCAAGGATAGGAAGCTGAATCTTGGCATTTCTTACCCCCTCATGCTTGATATTTAATATCTCTTCTATTAAAGGAGGCCCACCCTGCCAGCGAGGAACAAATAATAAATCCAGCCCTTTTTGCTTAACCAGGCGGCCTACAATACCCAACCCAACAGCATCAGGGTTAACTTCAAGCCCTAATTTTCTCTGTAGAGCAAGCATATTATCTATTGTCCATCCTAACGGATCATTCCCCATGTCAGGCCTAAACCCTTCTTTTTTGAGGGCAAGTAAATTCTCCGGCTTATGGTCCTTAAGAACGATGCCGTTATAAACTCCGCCTAATTTCCCGCGCACTTCCCTTAACACTCCGTCTAAACCGCAACCACACTCAAGCGTAACCGCTTCTCTTAAATGTCCGTTACTTACAAAAACAATGCTGTCGGCATATATGAATGCTAATTTCATCAGGTTGTGCCTGCCTGCGATAGCCCCGCCCGGGAAAACCGACCAGAATTCCGCGCCAGTGTTATCCCTGGCATCCCTTAAACTCATTCTTAATTGGGTGAGCTTAAATAAATCCACCTCTACCTGGTCAAAGTAGTCTCCGTTATAAAGATTTTCATATTTGCGTAAGACTCCGAGCTTAAGAAGATATAAAAAGAGCCTGTCCTGATAATACATCTTCATATACCCAGGGAAGACCCCCTGATATTCAAGGTTATGCGTGGTAAACAATGCTGCCGGCCTTACTCCCAGAGGCCATTTTTTATAACGGTAAAGTTCTTTTAGATAGGCAGGGCCAAGGCCTGTCTGCCAGTCATTAAAATGCAGGACATCAAACTGGATGCCTAATTTTTCCTGAATGATAAACGGTGCGCGTGACAATACTATTCCCTCAACATACCCGCCGAAAGAATCCGGATGAGGCTGGCTGTAAAGTTTAACAAAAAGGTTTCCGCTCTCGTCATACAATAAAAAGACCGGGACGCCAAAGAAATCCTCTACATAAACGAGTTTAAAGGGGATGGTTCCCAGGCCGACAGGTATCTCTAAATTCTCCATAAGGACTGCTCCGTCATATGCTCTCAAGAATTCCTCTAAACTCCCGTAATTATGCTTTACATCCGCAGAGTGTAATGCTTTTAGGTTAAAAGAAGCGAAATCATGTTCTCCTAATACTCTGGGTAATTCCATTGTATAAAGCCCCTGCCCACCCCCCTTGCCGTCTACATGTTTTAACCTATTGCCTTTTTTGTCATTTAAAACCATCTCCATAGCGATAAAGCAGACGGCAATCTTGCCTGACTGCCTGGCCTTATTAATCCGCTCTATTATCCTGTTCTTTATCTTTTGATTTGTGTCAAGTTCTCTAAGGCCAGTTACCGGAGATGCCGAGCTGATGCGCGAAATGGTTACCTCATCGGACTTACGGTATAGCCCGAATCTATCCTGCAAAGTCACTAATGCTGCCCGGGTAACCTCCACCTCGCCAAAGAATTCTGTGCGTAATCCTTGAGTAGCTTCGTATAGCTCTTTAAAATTATCCGGGCTGATAATATCTGTAATCCGGCCCAATGCAATATTGACTAAAGGAGTGCGCCTGCGTACGTCAGGGTAAGCCTCGGTGAGCCTTCTTTTTAATTCAAATATATTCTCATCGTAAACATGGCCCTCTACGAATAAACATCCGTCCGGCCCGAGATTCACCCCTTGGAATATTATTCTTATCAGGCCGGTCCTTTTAAAGATTGTCGTTACCTTCTGGGACATTTCGTCATCTAGTTTCGGCGTAAACTCGGTTACCTGCCCAAAAGGAGTGTCATAAACAACAGCAAAGATTGTGCTGTGCAGCAAATCCCTGGGCACCGGATTAAGCGCACCGGATATCTTATTCATCATGTTGACGATGGCCGCCATCTTATCAAGCATCGGGCCGGTTAAAACCGGGTCTTTAATAATCAAGGCTACGGCGTAATGGCCAGGATTCCTGAGAGGGTCAGGCGCTTTATTATTTAAAACCATTTCCCCGGTTTCCTTCCAGATAGAGGCGTAGGCATTCTCTAAGCTATACCTGTCTGTAACGGGCAGAAACCCGTTAATCGAAGAAGAGCAGGCTCCGGATTGCAGGTTTTCTCCTGCCTGTTTAATAATTTCGAAAGAGAGATGCATTGTAAAGTAATCCAGATGCTCAGTGATATAGCGCAAGGAAACATGCTCCACTTTGTAATATTCATCCGGAGGTGAAAGGTTATTATCGGCAAGCCATCCTGCGAGGCTCATTAATTCTGACGGGTCTTCTAATAGCGGCCAAATCGGCAAATCCCATAAATTCGGTCCTTTCCTCATAAGCCCCGCCATAGACACTATCTTTCCATCTGCTTTGATAGGCATGGCTATGCGGGCTAAGATATCTTCGGCCCTTTGGCCGAATAACAAGCCGTCTTTATTGGGGAGAATATCAAAAATGCCTTTAAATATTACTGCCCATTTAATCTTCCATTCGGGCTGTTCTCCTACTCTTACCGGAGCAAAATTAACAAATTGATTCGCGCCTATAGACAATTTAACCCCTTCCGGGCTGGCCGGCACCAATGGCACCGTAAATACTGCAGAACCCTTCCCAATGCGTGAGCCGCTGGCAAGTTTAGATAAATAAATCTGAGCGCCTTCTTCTATATAACAGTCATCTCCTATTATCGTATGGTAGAAAATAGTGTTTTGGCGGACCGTTGAGTCTCCTTCTATAAACCCGCCCTGGATTAGCTCATCGGGACCGATTGCTTTCAGGATGATGTCTCCTTCAGTTAAAGAACGGGTGCTCCTCATCGCCGTGAAATAAGCCGTGTCGCTTCCGTAATCTGAATACATTGTATTTGGCCCTGCAACTTTAATCATATGTAATGGCGCCGGCGCGTATGTCCTTAAGCCTTTCTGCACACGCTCCCAGTGCTGTGCATGGTAAGCAACAAAATCCTGGAGAGCCTCTCCTTCCAAAACCCTGCCAGCCAGTTTTTCTTTAAGGTATTGTGATTTGCTTTTCAGGGCTGCCGAGTACCAATCCGGAGAAAGATTTATCTGATATATAGGTAAAATGGCCTGCACCCTTCTTTCAATTTCAGCCGCCTCTTCCACTAAGCTTCTTAAAACTCCTTTATAGCGTGCAGGGTTAGAATCGCTCCATATTGTACTCGCGGTATTTGACATAATCTGGCGGCTATATATTTTGTCGGAGCTAAAGCTGATTCCCCATTCTGCTTGATGTATTCTCATCTCGTCTTTAGAAGGCTTTTCTTGGAAAGCAATTATTTCATGGCCCTGCTCTCCCTTTGTCTGCCTTAATACAAACATACCTAAATTATTGGCTACTTCATCAATTGTGGCGGGGTTGCCAAAGAGGCTTATGCCGTCAAATACTTTTTCGGTCTCTGTAACCAAACACCCGTCTCCGTTAAATATCCCAATCCAGCCAAAGGGGATGCTCTCATTTAGTTTCCTTTGGAAGGTTTTTAGCTTGTTCATAAATAATGTGTGCTGATATATGCCGATGGAAACAATATCTATCAGGGTGAGCAGTTTTTTCCTTCTTTGCATCTCCTTTGCCAATCTGCCGTTCCCTAAATTGGCCATTATCGGCATGAGTACTTTTGAGGCTAAGCGTGCAGTAAATCTTGTGCCCAGCCCTCCGGCCTGTTTAAATACTACCCGCGCCTGCGCCAGCACTTCAACTATTTGCTCCCAATTCTCTAAAATCTGCGCTGCGGTAATATCTTCGGCGGGAATATCTGTGATGATGCCGTATTTTACCGCAATATCCCGGCAAATTTTAAGCATTCCTAAGGCAACCACGCCATTGTCTCCCACGTTATTCCTCTCGCCGAACTTTTCTTTATGCGCGGGGTTGACTACAAAAATATAATTTACGTCATCGCGATAAACCACTCCCCTTAGCCTGTTCATCATAAGCTCAAAATACTGCGCCTGGCCTTCGTTCCAGCAGGTCCATACCTCGTAATCATAGGAAGGCACCTTACTGCAGATAGCCTCATCCCAGGCAGGAAGCATAACCTCATAAAATGTGTGGTTTATTAAAATTATAGACTCTAAATTATCAAGTAAATAATAAATCTTTTCAAGCCGCTCCCCGGCGTCATTTTGTAACCCGCTTAGAGAATTTAACTGATTATGCTTTTCCTTAAGCGGAACAAGATACTTCTTGATAAAATCCCGGTAATTATAATTCTTGGCCTTTGACTCTGCTCTCCATAAATTCCATACATTGTTAATTAATTCGCTTAGCCTGCTTATTTCTTTGTCAATATCTTCCTCCCCTTCAATCGGGCTTCCCGCGGACTCGAGATTAATAATTCTTGTTTCGCTGCGGTTAAGCCCAAATTCATCCTGGGTAGTAACCAACTTCGCATTAAAGACTTCTATCTCTCCTATTTCTTCTTCGATGAATTCTGTGACTTTTTGGAAAAGTGCTTTAAATTCCTGCGGCGTAACCTCCCGCACCAGCCTTGCCAATATTATAGAGGGATTGTGGACTCGCCTTCTTTCGTCAGGATACTCAGTTCTCAATCTTGACAGTAAGCCTATTGCCGCCTGTTCGTCTACGAACCGGGCTTCTGCAAATACTTCCCCTCTCATAGTTAACCCTATGCCCATTAATCTGATTTTTATGGGCCCGACAGACTTCATTATCCGTGTAACTACCCTTGCCATTTCTTCGTTGCAATTTAACACCGATTCATCCACTTTCTCTAAGGGGATGCGATTAAGTATGCAAAACAAATTGCTATAGAGTTGCTCACGAGAAACAGTTTCTAACGCATGGCTCCCGAGAGAAAGCACGCCGCTGATTGTCATTAATTTATCCACTATCTGTTTTTCCATTGTATCTTTATCAGCAATCAAGCTTATTGAATAACCGGGCGTATTCTTAAGGGGCTCTGGAACCCTACTCTCTGCTATCATATTCGCGGTTATCCTACGCACTGCTTCATAAGTAGGCCTTATTATATAGGTCTCTCTATACCCGGGCACTGTTATTGTTTCGCCGGTTGCTGCGGCATCAGGGAATTCTCTCTTTTGCAGAATTTCTGCTTCCAAAGACAGGGTAGGCAAGGGCAGGTGGCTCTTGATTAATCTGACGTCGAGAGAAGGTTCCCGGGATAAGGCTGACTCAATGATAGCCATAAGCGCGCTTATCTGTGTATTTGCGATAATGCCCCCTTTAAACACGCTACGTAAAGCCATGTAACAAATATTCTCTCTGATGCTTAAGGTAATCTGCGGAATTCCTTCTATATATAAACGGTTCTTCTTGGACTGTATGCGCTCTAAGTTGCCCACCAAATCAATCATTGCATTTTCTATTTTCTTTAATGCCACTTTTAATTCAGTCTCGGGTTTGAGCTTAAATTTCTCGTGCATATATTCAAGGAGGCCTTTCTGCTCAAGGCTTAATCCTATGCCTTCTATATCCACGTCTCTTAATAAAGTTGTGTCGCTATAACGGCTTTTCAGTGAATTTATAAATATGGCGAGAATAATAAAGTTTACAATATTCTCTTTTAAAGGCTCAAACCTGGTCTCTGTTCCGGATTCCTGGCCAGTGGCTACTTCCACGAAGAGGGTCTTTGTAAACCAGGTATGCATACCAGCCAGGTTTGTAGGCTGGAGCCCGGGCTTGGCCTTATCCAGCTCCCAACTTTGCATGCTAAACCTTTGCTGGCCAAGCAATTCATTCCTATAAAAACCTAACTTGTATGGTTCCTCCTTGCTCAGCCTATTAGGCATCCCTAAAAAGCTAAAGACTTCAGAAATTGATAAATTGCTGCCTATATACAAATCCTGAATATAGCCCACAATATCCAGGAGATAATTGGCAGTATTGAATAAAGGAAAGTATGTTTCCACAGACCTGTTTGAAAGCGCTTTTAAGAATTCCGGGCTTAAGCCATTGGCAAAAGAAGGGTCGCCAAAAGGCACTATTGCAATCTCTTTGATTTGCTCTGGCAATTTATTGGCTTCTTCTGCGGTCAATCCGTCTTTTCTGGCAGAAGGGTCAAAAGGATTAAATAACCCCGCTTCATCCATCTGCCATCCCTCCAAAAGGCCTTTGTTCTGGCCAAATTCTCTTAGGCTTTCAGGTATAAAATCAGGCCGCAGCTTAACCGCAGTGCCTCCCCCCTGCCCTGCGGGTTTTTCTGCCACCTCGTTAATCAGGTTCGCATCTGTAAGGTACATCATGGCTAATAATACCGGAGAAATATTCGCCGCGCGGTTATCTACGTTGGATATAAAATTATACCTGTAGCCCTCTTTTAACAAATCAAAGGCTGCCCCTGAATAGATTAAGTCCAGAAAGGCAGAATCATGCCCGTCAGGCCAGGATACATCCTCCCATTTTTTATAGGGGTAAATACTCCTCAGGAATTCTCCAGTATAAAGATGGTAAAGCTGGCCCGTAGGGACACGGATTATTCTTATATCTGAAACATATTCGGTAGGATGCTCATAGTAATTCCTCTTTGTGCTGCTGGGATAATACCCTAACCGCACCAGCTCCTCTCTTATATCGGAGTCGGTAAGAAAACTCGTGAATATGACTACGGGTATATTTTTGTTTAAATAACCCTTAAGTTCGGAATTCACAAAATTTACCTGCGCCAGCGCTACCTCAATAATTGTCCTTACCCCGTCAATGGGCACGGAATATACACCCTTTGCTTTATCAATAGTAATCTTTTTACCGTCCGCAGTGCAGACTACTTCTGCATAGCGGGTGCCTTTTCCCCCCGCTGAAATTATATTTGCTGCGGATGTAACTAACGGCAAACCGATAGCATAAAGGGCTTCATACGATATAACTACCCCTCTTCCTCCCCCTGCTTCATCGCTCTTGGTCTTCCCTATAGCGTCAAGCAGGTCTTCTATTTGCTTATCACAGGCACTTACTTTTTCTGCAGACAAGTTGGGGAAGGCTTTGCCCCTGGCCATTCTTAATTGCCAGCTTAATCCGCGCAATCTTCTAGTCGCTTCGTCTACGGTTATGTCTAAACAGGTAGTTTCTCCGGGTTTTGGTAAATACGCCGAATCCCCTGCCTGAGTTTGATTGCCGCGTTCCCATTTATGCAGCGCATCCCAATTCTCTAAGAGGAAATTAAGCGGCAGGGGTTTTTTGTTTTCAGCTGCTTTTATATCCGCATCACTTAAGTTCTCTATGAGGCGCTGCCTGCGTTTTAAGTCATTAATCAGGAACCCTAAATCGCGAGGGCATCCGGTTTCAGAATCAATATCAACCCTGCCTGCGTAGGCAAGCATCTGAACGGCAATCTGATATAGCCCGCTGTTATAGGGTTCGTGTAAAATAATATATCCGAGATGGTAATTAATAAAATGCCTATGGAAAAGGGTGATTTCTGGCAAACTCATGCTGTATGCCTCCTGGCTTTCCAGAGACCAAAAGTCCATTTTCGCTAAATATGCCGCAACAGCAAGATGGCCTAAGCTGCCTAACTCCCCTAACCCGTGCATATAGGAAATAAACTTTGAAAAACGTGCCTTAATTAAGAATGCGCTAAGATGCTGCTCATTGATTCTTCCTTCAATGCTATAATCTAAGAAAACAAGCCGGTAAAGCTCCCTGGCAGTATGCGCAGGCGCGACTTTTTCTATCTCCTCTTCAAATGGGGCATAGAGAAAAGGACGCGGCCCCTGGCCTGCAATGCGGCCCTCTAATTCAAGATGGCGCTGTTCGTGCTTAAATCCTTCCAAAACAATCCTTATTAATTCTTCTTTGTTCTCCGGGCCAAGTCTCGGGTAGACTTTATTGAGCAGTTCTAAGTATAAGCTGGTCATATAAGCATAGCGCCTGCTGCGGCTGTATCTTAAAACCGTATCGGCTACCGAGCATCTTTCCATGTAATTCAAAAGAATTACGTCAAACCAGTTGAAGAATTCTCCTTTATGCGCTTTTAGTGCGCTATAAAATTCTCCCTTCTCTGAAAGGCAGGGTATTTCTATGTCCGTTTCTGCGCGCGCGGTAAGAGGCTCATCGCTGAATAATGCCCGGGGATTACCCGCTTCTATGGCGTCGGTAAAGAGCATTTCCACATACTCATCGCATTCTCTGTGCTCAACATTGGAAAGCGGCCCGCCTAACAAGCGTAGCGCCCCCTCAGGGCCTTTTTCTATGGAGCTTGAGGCGCTAGAAGGATACCTTCTGTCTTTCTTTGCCTCAACCCGGGAAACATACGCATTTAATTTCGCTATCTTTCCTATCAGGGTATCGCGGGCAGCAACTAAGGTTTTTGCCGGCTCTACTTTCAGGCCCGCACCGCTACTAATGTGCGCTATTATTGCCCTTCTTTTCAAATCTTTAGCCTCAAGCCTCCCCTTTAATTGAGAAAGCGTGATTTCCTCGCCATAAGGAGCAATCAGGTCTGTTAATACCCCGGCTTCTGTTTTGTAATTTTCAGGGTTCTCCTTAAGCGGCTCAAAACGGGTAGCCATTATTTTAGCCTGCGCATCAGGGTCTTTTTTCTTGATTACCTCTCCTGCCACTACTTCTACAAAACAGGTATCAACAAGCCAGGTCTGGTCTCCGGCTAAGTTTGTAGACTGGAAAGCAGGATAGCGCTGGTCTACTTCAAAACATTGCATCGCCAGCCTCTTATTGTCCGCGTAATCGTACCTTAGCTGCGCCCTTAACGATTCCTCTGTATTAAACCTGTTCATCAATATTTCTACCGCGTCTTCCGAATTAAATTTAGGGAATTGCTGTTGGATAAAGCCTACGAGGTCAAAGACATAATTTGCAGTATTAAACAGGGGCTGATACGTATCAACGATTGCATTTAGCAGTTGCGTCAACTCATGGATATCTTTGGTTTCCTTTAATCCTTCTGTTTGCAATTTTTCAGGGCCGAATAATTTGGCGGCGATGCGTTTAACGGAATCATCCAGCCCTATTAACTCCTTTGACGCTAAAACTAAATCCCGGCCTTCTTTCTTCGCATCTTCCAACCGGTTTAATGTAGCGCCGAACATCAGCGTTGCGTCTGCCTGAAACCCTTCAATCAACCCTTTAGCGTAGCCGAAGTTTATGCATGGAGGCACATTGTCTTTTTTGAATTTAGCAGGCGCTCCGCCCTTCTGGCCTGCGGGCTTCTGGGCAATCTCGTTAATTAATGCCTTTCCGGTTAGGCCCATGAGCGCAAGCAGGGCCGGCTCTACAGATGCAGCCCGATTATCAACATTAGAAACGAATAGATACCTATAGCCTCTTCTTACTAATTCCACCATCTGTCCGCTGACAATAGGCTCAACAAAACTTGAGTCATGGCCATCGGGCCAATAAACCTCCTCCTTCTTAAGTTCCGGCTGCATATTAATCAGGAAGTCTGCGGTATGCTTATAAAGAAGGTGTGATTTATTATGCTTTATAATCCTTACTTCTGAATAATATTGGTCAGTGTGGGTGTAGAGATTATTATTTGCGATATCCCGTTCATAGCCTATCCTCATCAAGTCAGCTCGGATATCCTCGTCTGTCAGATGGCTGGAATGTATTACTACGGGTATATTCTGCAGGAGGTAGCCCTTTGTGCGGTATTCCCTATTCTTAAAGGAAACCTGGGCAAGGGCGACTTCAAGGATAGAGCGCAATTTACCGTCTATCTCAATAAGGTAGATCCCTTTTGCGCGCTCGTCTATATATTTCCTGCCCTGTTCATCAAATAAAACCTTAGAATACCTCATTCCCCTGCCGCCGGCAGAAATAGTGACTACTGCCTTTGAGATATATTTCTTTAAGCCAAGTTCCTCTAACTCTTCGTAGCTAAATATCTCCCAGCTGCCATTTTTATCCTTGAAAACAGTAAATTTCCCCGGCAAAGGCAGGGCTATGGAATCAATATCTACGGGATTATGCTTAATATATTCTTGGGCTTCCTGCCTGGAATTAAACTGTAAGCCCCTTGACCAGGGCTCGAGTTGGTCAAATGAGCCTAACCTTATATTCTGGGCGGAAGTAAGGCCCTGCGCGCGGATAACCAAATGCTGCCTGATTAGCTCGCGGATAAAAGAGTAGGCATTATAATAATGCCTGGTGTCGGGGTCAAAATCCATCCCCCTTAAAGATACAAGCTTATCCAGCGCCGTTAAGAAAACCGAGGAATTAAATTCGGTATTACTGAACACGTATCCGAAATGGAGTTGCGCAATGATTTTATTTATGTGTATATTGGTGCGGCTTGATTCAAGGATGGTTTCAGCCTGAAGGATATGCCAATGCAGCCTTTCTTCCCGCGAAGGTACATTGACATCTTCATAAGCGTTGATATAGGAGATGAAAGAAAACTTGCCATTTTTATTTTTTATCGCTTTAGATAGGAATCTTTTAATATTGGGTTCTTCACCCGTGATTTTCCAGGCATAAATTACCCTGAATAATTCTCTAACAGCAAACGAAGGGGCTATTTTATCTATTTCAACCTCTATCATAGGAGGAGAGCGCGACTTTTCATTGGTAATATGGGCATTCTCATGCAGGATCCCCTCCAGAATAATTGATAAGAGCTGCCTTTTTTCTTCTTCATCAAGAGAGGCATAAACCTCTGCTAATTTGTCAAAATAAATCCCGACCATGTATGTAACCATGCGCTGCCTGCTGGGGTGCATCACAGTATCCAGCAGCTCATTTATATTTGCATCCAATAGAACTACATCCAAATCGCAAATCTTGCTTTGGGATTTAAGGCGCTCTATCTGGAAAACCAGATCTTTATAAAACTGGCTTTGCGCACCAATCTTCTGTATGGCAGACCATTTAGCAGTCCGGGGGATATCCCTTAACAGGCTCTTTACCCTGTCCTCTTTTATTAATTCTTCAATACGGTGGTTAATAAAATCATGCTCATCTCCGCTTAGCCATCCTCCCTGTAGGCGTATAGCGCCGCCTACCGGGCTGGAGGATATGGCTTTTAGCCTTCTTTCTGCTTTGCTGCGGCTGAAATAAGTTTCCTTGCCAAATACCCTGATTAATCCGTTTTTCATTTCTTTAAGCGGGTGCATAGTCAAAAGGCCAAGCCCGTTAATCCAGGTTCTCTGCCCGTCTTTTTCAACAATAAATTTAAATTCATGCCCCCTTGCGTCGGGCTCAAGTTGCGCTGCCGGCACAATAACTGCGTATCTGCCGGGAACTATTTCTTCAGTAACTAAGGCATTGTGCTCCCAATCAGTAAAGTCAGCCGCAAGATATACCTTTGCCTCCTCCTTAGCCCTACAATGGAAAAGCATCCCCTCTTCTATCTCAGAATTTGCCCTGAATCTCAAAAGCGCTTTATAAAGCGGGTTAATACTTATACCGGTTAAATCTTCAGGATAAATCTCTTCTCCCAAGGCAGCCAAGGCTTCTTCAAAGACTCTGTTTTCCAGCTCCCCTAATACGTCTTCGCTTATCCCTAAAATATCCAACGCATCTTTGCGCGAAGAAATTCCAAGCTTACGTAATAAATTATACTGGGCTTCACTTACAATAAGCAGCGCATCATTATAATAGATAGGATCCTCCGTATAGTATTGGTGCAATTTTCCGTTTCTGGAGATAAGGTAACCGTATGACTGCACTCCGGATATTACAAAAACATGCCACTGTATGCGTTCAGTGGGCAATATCACAAAAACATAGTGCCCATAAGGCGGCAATTTTTCTATGTCCATCCCCGGGAAATTTCCCGCCCTTGCCCATAAATAATCATTCGTTACGCTGGTCACCGGGAAATTTAAGCGCGCATTCTTGCCTTTTCTGGAATTGAGGGTTTCTTTACTTTTCTCGCAAAACAGGCTTGCTATGCCGGCATAACCGATATTTCTTAAAACCAAACCCACGCCCTCGCATTTGATTTTGCGCTCTTTATAATCAACATAATCCATCCACCATTCATACACTGCGAAGCCCTGCCTGCTGTCATAGGCAACCAACTTATACATCTGAGCGCCCATAATAGGGTTATTCACTAATATTTTTTCTTGTAGTTTTTTCTGATCGAGCGCCAAAGTTAAGATTAATTCATTTTCTTCTCCAACTTCCCTGCATAACCAGTGCCATTCTGAACTCACAAAATGCCCCATCTCCAGCATGATTCTCTCTCCGCTTAGCTGGTTAGTCAGAGTAATTTTCTCCCCCTTCTCCCACTGTCTATCAAAAGAACGCTTGCCTATCGGACTGCCGGCCTCTTTAGCATTTATCCCAATCAAAGTAAGCAGGCTTGACTCATGTTCATCCATGGTGCCTGTATGCAAGCTCTGGACCAATCTTTCTTTATGATTATAGCAAGATGCAATAATAGTAGAACCGTACAAAGCCCATTCAAATTCTTCTCTGCTAAGGAAGCTGCGATAATAACTTTCTCCGGTAGAAAGGTCCGTTACCCGGATCATGCCGTCTTCCCTCCTGGTATCTTTGTAAAGCCGGTAATAAAAATCATCTGTAGATTTACTCACGATGAATATAAATCCCCATGGCCTTACTACTCTTTGAATCTCTGCTATGATTTTCTTTAATTTCCCGACACTAAAATAATGCACTCCCAGGCGTATATATACAGCGTCAAAGGAATTATCTTCAAAAGGCAGTCTCTGTGCCATATCAATGGCCTGCGCGCTGATATCAATCCCCTGCTTTTTAGCCTGGTTAAGGACGAATTCTGCCTTCTCCCTGGTTTTGTCTGAGGCAACCACCTTAAACCCTTCTCTTGCTAAAAACAGCTCATCCGCCCCTTCGCCGCTGGCAAGAGATAATATGTCGTTCATCCCCCAGCTTGATTCATTGAACCCTCTGAGATAACCCAAGAAATCTCTCGCCGAAAGGCTTTCTTTGTATTCCAGCGGGCTTCCGGATTGTCCTGTTTTAATCTTAGGATGGCCGGTAAACGGCCCTTGCATAACCACCGCCATCCTGCAATTAGCGTACGTGAATCCGTGGGCTGTATTCGCATAGATAATAATTTTTTGCCCGGCAGTTAATTCTCTTTCTTCCCAATGCTGCCAGTTGGCATCAGCAAAAGACGCTTGCGAAACCCCGCCCGTAATTATGAGTATTTCCATATAATTATCCGGCTCCTTATGCTTGTCTTCTACGCCATCAGCGGTCTTTACCCCTATACCGATTGCACCGCTGGTGATGGTAATAGGCAGCATTTTAGGCGGATATATATTTGTTCCTCTATATATTATTGCTATTAAATTATCGTTATTGTCCGTAATAAGTTCCGGGCAGGGTATTTCTTCGGGGGCTTTCATTGGCCTTTGCTTGAGGTTGGGGATAATCTTTGAGTTGCCTGGGGGGCCGGTTTCAAAATTTACGCTTCCTTCTCTGATAATTGTTATGAATGAGCTTTCAATGGCATATAATTTAGCCGCAGTAAATATGGTAATGATATCATTGCTGCTTAAAGTAACCTCCTTACCTTCCGGAAGCTTAATTTCTATTTTGCCTGAATCCACATAAACCACCCTTTGCGACCTGCCTTCAAAAGGAACCTCTTCGCCTTCTGCCAGCGGCCTTGCTTCTAATACTAAAGGTAAATCTCCGTTACTGATGAATTCCTGTCCCCTGTTAACAACAGTAAACAACTCCGCTGAAACCGGGCTAGCCGCTCCGGAAGCTCCAATTAATTCCTCTTCTAAAGTGGCGCTGTCAATATCCCTTGCCTCCCGAACAGTCTCAAAGAATTCTTGCGAAAACCGCTTATCTTTTCGGTTAAGGAGCCCAATGATACTTTCTTTAATTATCTTACTATTTTTTATTTCTAATTGCGCGATTCTGGCATCCATTATCTCAAATGTCTTCTTCAAGGGCTGGTATTCAATGCCCCTCTGATGCTTTAATCTATAGCTATTAGTGCCATTTTCAAAGATATCCGCTAATATCAAAATATCCAAACCAAGGATAAGTTCTTCTATAGATACTCCATGAGGCTCGGCGAAACGCCTGAGCTCTTCATAAGTAGACTCAAAGTAATGGAAGTGATTGGCGATTAACCAGTATTGAATGGGATTTAATATAATTCCCTTGTGCCTTAAAACTTCAAGCGCATAATACTCATGGCTCACCTCAAGGAAGAGGCCGCCTCTTACCCGTTTTCTCTTTGAGCCCTTAAGCCCTTCTTTATCCAGAATATATTCAATAAGCTGAGAAAAGATATCTTCATTACCGACAGGATGGTATTGTGTTTCTTTTGACATAAGGAAGGTTTTTACGTGAGCTTTTGTCGGCCCCTTGCCAATGCCGATATAACCCTTTAATAAACCCTGATGCTTCTTAAAACTAGCATTGCGCTCATCAATTGAAGCATGACTAATATCTGATAAATCATGGACCAACGCTGCCCGGGTAAGATTTTTCAGCATAGTCCAGCTCAAGCCCAACTTTTCTCCTATCGCGCCGGAATATTCATACACCCTATTCATATGCTGGCTATCAATATCCTGACGCTGATGCAAACTCACGATATCTTTAACAGTCAACTCTGATAACTCCACCGGGCTACCCGCTGGCCTAGTAGTAGAAAGATGAGAATTAAATGCAATAATTATTGCGGCAGTTGACCAGGTCCTGATATTGGATTCCCCAGTACCCATCTTATGAGATACTGCCCTAGTAACAAACCTTCTGCCTAACTGATTACCTAATTGAATATTTGTATCTCCACCATTAGATAACAAGAGAGCATCTTCTGAACCATACTGCTTCATTTTTTGAGCTACTTCCCAGGGTGTCGTTCCGCCCTCTAAATCTGCACCTTGGGCATAGATAATAACATCTCCTGTTGCGCTTAAGCCTAATGCAGAATGTGGATAGGACTGCTTAATATGGCGCTTGTCTGAGAATTGGTTTTCCATTCTAAGAATATTTTCTTTTGACTTTGCTTCTCCTTTTGAAACTATCTGCTGCCCAAAAAATGCCAAATCAACTTCATTGGTTATATCTTTTCCAGTTGCTAGCGCTATTAACCTATCTTTATTGCTGTTAATGCCCTTTCTGAATCTTAAGTTTTCAATAGATATACCGCCATGGTTCCATACAACTAAAGAAGTATATATTCTTTCTTTCCCATTCTCTATTGCTAAACCA
>JBFMBZ010000082.1:0-13583 GCA_040754615.1 Candidatus Omnitrophota bacterium
TAGGCATCTCTCCCCTGCCCTATCCGTTTTTATAAAGAGGGGAGGTTTTTTTATGCATAAGGCTGCGTTTTTCTTTAATAGCCTTAAATCTTTTTATAAACAGGAAACTGATTATATAAATAATAATTCCCAGAATAATCCCTATTATTGTGTAACCTATTGCCATCGGCAGGATAAACTTAAGGACAGATATTTGGAATAAGTGCGCCGGCCGGAAATCCTTCAGGAACAAAACCCATTCGGTATAGATATCCTGCCATTCCACTTTCATGATTCCTGCGCCTATCTTAATGGCAAAGATAATCATGACAAAGCTCAGCCAGGTATTTGTCAGGAGGCTTCCTATCAATGCCGCAGCGCGGTTTGCGCGCAAAAGAAAGGCAAGGAAAAGCGCCGTAAGCGGCCCTGCACCGGGAAGAATCCCCAGGAATGCCCCGAGCCCAAGGCCAAAGGCAATCCTCTGGGGAGTATCGTTTATCCGGGCAAGTTTGATATATGAGAAAATCAGATACCTTTTAAAAGACTTAAATTTGGGTTTCTGCATCCTGATTATTGCTTAGTTTGCAGGTTTTCCACCTCAGCTTCTAAGGTGTTTTCGATTGCTTTTTTAATCCTTGGCGGAAGCGCCTCTTCTATCTTCTCTTTAAATTCCCCCTTCACCCACATTGCCCTGACAGCCTCCGGCCTTCCGCTTAATAGAAACCTGAAATCTATAAACGGCTTATTTATCCCGGTTATTTCCAGGAATTTCTTAAAATACATGGATTCATTGAGTAGCCGGGAGCTTATTTTAATATTCATAATACCATTAATTATCTTATACCTGTTCCAGTACGCGTTAAGCTTTATGTCCGGGCTGTAAAGTTTCAGGCCCCTGATCATCGTTAATTCTTTGGTAATGATAAAATGCGCCTGCATAATATTAAAATCAGTATCTTTCAACGAAGGAAGCTGGATAATATTCGTAAGGTAATCCAGGTCAATCTTTCCGTTTCTGATGTAGCAGGTGCCCCGCAGGAATTGTTTAGCGAGATTGTCAAAGTTAAGCACTATATCCATCTTTCCGGACAATATCTTATCACTTAACTTCGTATCTTCCATTAATGCCTTCACGTCCAGGCCGCTGCCTGCCAGCCGTAATTTTAATGAAGCCTTGTCCAAGAAATTAAGTTTTAACCCTCCCCGTATTTGCCCATCATATCCGTTGAGGCTAAGGTTTTGCAGCAATATGCTTTGCTCTTTAATGATAAAGTCAGATTTTAAATCGGAAAGGATCAGCTTTTGCTCTTTTAAGGGGTCTTTTTTTATGAGCTCAATTTTGCCGGCAGAGAATCTGCAAGGGCCTTTCTTTTCTGATGCAAAAATTATGTTATGAATCTCAAGGCCCATGTCAAATTTCTCATCCCTTCTTTTGTACAAAAGAGACAGGGATAGCCTTCCGGTGATATTTTCTTTGATTTTTCCGGTTACCGCGATATTGAGCCTTTCTAACGGAAGGTTATGCAAGGAAAAGAAATCTTTTTGAGCGCTTGCTCTTATGATAAATTCAGGCTCTTTGGTGAAAACAAATTTGAACTGCTCCACCGTAAAGGGGAAGTTATTCATCCGCATCTTTAAATGATTAAAATTTAAAACATCGTCTTTGTATGCGATATTCCCCCAAACGCCTCGGAAATCCAAATTTTGCTGTGTTTTTAAGTTGATTTTGAATTCGCAGTTCTCAAGGTTTAAGTCTAGATACGGGCTGATGCGGTTTACCGGCCCTTTTACCCGAAGGGACATCAGTAAATTCCCCGAGGCATGAAAATTTTCTCTTAAGAACCTTAAATCCTCAAAATCTATATTGGAAGGGATGAAGGTAATATCTACCGAAGGAGTGCTGGTCTTCAGGTCTATAATCTTTCCTGTGCCCACAATATTATTTTCCCCGAGTTTTAATGACAACAGGCTTATGTTGAAGACGTTGTCTATCATTTGTCCCTGTATTAGGCAAGTCAGTGCCTGTTCAATTCCATTATCCGAAAAGTATTCAGAAAGAAGATGACCCTTGGCGGGCTTTACCACGAGGCGCAGGTCGGTTTTCAGGCTGAATTTCCCTGAGCCATCTGCTAAAATCCCCGTATCCTGCAGGAAGAGTTTCAGGTTATCCGAAAAAAATAGTTTTGCCTGTTTTATAAAAATGTGGGTGTTGTTAAAGTAAATCGCAGGCCCGGATTGCGAGGCGTGCATAAATTTATAAGAGATGTCGCTCAAGATTACGTTAAGGCGCAAATCCCCCTTTTTTTCTTTTTGAATTAACGCGCATTCGTCAATTTTAATTTTTCCTACCGAAAGTTTTTTGGTTACTAACGGCAATACCCGAAGCGAAATGTAACAGTTTTTAATTGAAACAGGCTCCTGCGAACCCTTTTCGTCATATAACGATAGGTCACTAATGTGCAGGCCATTTAATAAGTTAAAGTCTATACTGTTCAAGTTAACTTTATAACCGATTCTTTCGCTTAATGACTTGACGATAGCGTCTTTATTTTTATTAAGGAAACGGGAAAAATAGATTTGAAATGCGGTTGCTGCCAGAAGCAGTAAAAGAAAGATTAAGAGGCTTAAGCGGTTAAGGAGAAACTTCAAGAAGGATCTCATCATTCTTTAGGATAGTTATCCTGTCAATGTAATCTACCGCCTTATAAGTATTATTTAACAGGCTCTTATAGGTATAGGTTTTGGAGGATGAGAAAGACAAAAAAATTGATTTTGAGAAAAAGAGGCTTTCTATGCTTTCTATTAATTCGGGATCAGGCTGATACTCTTTCAAAATCTTATAGATTAATGCCCGGACAAAGACCATTGTCTTGTCTTCAGGGTAATCAGTTAAGTAGCTTTTTAGTTCTTTTATGGCGTCCCGGTAAGCCTGCATATCTATGTAGTGCTCTGCCAGGGCAAAGCGGATATCTTTTCCGTAGGGAGTTTGCGGGAACTCATTAAGGTAGTCTTTTAAGATTAAGAAGGCGACATTGGTATTGCCCTCTTCTGCCTCTTTGATGGCTTCTTGATAGCGCCTTTCTGCTCCCGTGGAAAGGCAGGATAAATTAAGCGATGCGAAAAGGATGAGCAGAAAAGCCCGCCCGGCATTTATTGATTTTAGTTTCATCTTCCCAAAAAAGGTTTTATATTCACTCCGGCAAATCTTTCTAAGCCGTAAGAATCCTGTACCCAGCCGTTATATAGGCCGTATTCATGCATTACTTCCTGGGAACGGGCATATTCATCCTGTGTGATACGCCGAGCGATCCGCTCATCTTTGCAGGCTTTATAATAAGGCAGATACTGGCTCATCAGGCTTATGTAAGTTTCTGACGAGAGCTCCTTAGCTATGAATTCCATTATTTTGGCTGTTCCGGCAATATTGTTTGGTAAAACCAGATGCCTGATGATAAGGCCTCTGGCCATGATACCGTGCGGGTCAATTTTTGCCACCCCTACCTGTTTATGCATAAGTTTTACTGAATCCTGGTTATACCGTGGATAGCCCGGGCTAGAAGAATATTTGAGAGCCTCTTCGCCCTCTGCATAACGCATATCTACAAGGTATATGTCTACTACGGCCTCGAGTAATTTTATTATTTCAGGGAGTTCATAGCCTCCGCTGTTATAGACAATAGGCAAGTCCAACCCCTTACCTGCGGCAATGTTCAACGCTTTAAGGATTTGCGGCATAACGTGCGTAGGGGTGACCAAATTTATATTATGGCACCCCAGCCGCTTTAATTCAAGCATAAAGTCTGCAAGCTCTGCGTTTTCTACTTCCCTTCCCTGCCCTTCCTGGCTGAATTCGTAATTCTGGCAATAGGCGCACGCCATGTTGCAATGCGAAAAAAATATCGTGCCTGAGCCTGATTGCCCTGAAACCGCAGGCTCCTCTCCGCGATGGGGCATAAAACTGAAGACTTTTGCTTTTAGGCCTGTTTTACAGAATCCTTTTTCGTCTTTAAGGCGGTTTACCCCGCATCTTCTGGGGCATATAGAGCATGATTCCAGCATCCCAAATGCCTCTGCACTGATTTTTTGCAGGACGCCTTTTTTGTATGGCTCTAGATATACGGGTTCCATGGATTTTAAGGATTTAAAGCGATTTCATTTTCAACCGCGCGGATCCTTTCCTCGATATCTGGATGAGAGCTCAAGAAAACGGGTTTGTAATGAGTCCCGGCAGCCTCTTCTTTCAGTTTCTCAAGAAAAGTAGCCATTCCCTTCGGGTTAAAACCTGCTCTCTTTGCGTACCTTGCGCTTAATTTATCGGCCAGGAATTCGTCTTGCCTGCTGTAGCCTAAACTGATAAGCTCATATATTATGTCCGTGGCTCTGGAGATGTTTTGCTGGTTGCTCAACCCTAAGGCTATGCTTAAAAGGATCTGATAACCTAAAGCAGATTGAAGTTTCTTTACGCTGTGCCTGGCGGCAATATGGCCTATTTCGTGCCCTAAAACACAGGCAAGCTCATCTTCGTTAGCCGCCTGCATCAAGCCGCTATTTACGTAAACGTATCCTCCGGGTATTGCAAACGCATTAAGCTCCGGGTCTTTTACTATCCTGAAGTGATATGCTAAATCTCGCCTGTCGGAGGCAAAAGCCACCCTGCTTCCTATCTTTTCTATCTTGTCTTGTGCTTCAGGGTTTTTCAATATTTTTAATTCTTTTTGCATTTGGCGGTCAAGGTCCTGGCCCAAAGATACCTCGGTTTGGGTGTCTATAAAGAGCGCCTCGTTTTTCCCTGTGGCAGGGTTGTATACCGTGACGCACCCGCTCAGTAATAAAACCAGCGCAAGGGTCCCCGCAAAACTAAATTTTCTTAATTTGCTCTGCATATGCCTGCCTTATTTGGTTGAATATTACAATATGCTCTTCGCTTTTATAATCTGGATAGGTCCATTCCCACGGCTTGAATGAATTGTCCTGGTAATAAAGGGTTATTTCGGCGTAAATGCCTTTATTTAAATATATCCGGTGTTTGTAATCTTTGGTTGAAGCAAGCACCAGTTTCGATAAATCAATGTATCCAGGGTCAATATTTACCGTGCGCTTTCCCGCCTTTGAAAGTTTATTCTCCCCCTTGTTTGTAAAGACTTTTATTGAGGCTAGGTCTTGCGCCTTGATTGTTTTCTTAAAACTGATAAAAATGCGCTTAAGCCCGGGGCCGAATTCATCTTCGTAATAATCAGTATGGGCGAAAGGCATTTCCCTGCTTTCAAAATCTATGCCTCCGAACTTCTTAACCAGAATTTTCTTTGCCAGAAAGAATTTGGAATCGTCTTTAAAGATGATGCCTGCTATCAGCTTAACAGGCGCGCGTACTCTTATTTGCATCTTATTTAGGCGGGGGTATTTTCAGGCAGGAATTGATTTACATACTTAGTAATCTTCTTTTTTTGCTCCTCTTTTATTTCATTAAAAAAAACTGCGACATTGAACCCGCCGCTTGATTCATCATCGGTCCGGACTACGACGCCCTTACATTCGACGTCAAATTTCTTTCTGCTACCGTTTGAATTTATCGGCAACGAGAGCTTTACCAATACCTTTGTAAACGGCGGCACGTATTTGTTAATACGGCAATATGCCCCTGTGCAGCTTACGTTCTCGGTAGAGGTGCTGAAATCATAGCCGTTAGCGGCTAATTTTATAGGAAGGCTCTGCTCTATCCTGGGGCATTGCCTTCTTTCTGCTTTGCGGTTTTTTTTCATTTTTTCTCTTCCTTCGCTTTCTGCTTGAACGCAGCCCAGCATTTCTTGCTGCAATAATATTTTCCGTCGCGGTAATAACGCTTTATCTTTCTTATGGGCTTGTTGCAGGATAAACAGTTTGTTTGTTTTTCAGTTGCCGGTTTTGCTTGCTCGTCAGCCATTTTTCCCTTTCGTTATAACTTGTTTGTATGCATATTGATAAATTCGGAAAGAAAATCCTTCTCGAGAGTATCCCACTCTACGAATTCTATCCCCATCCGGTACCTGTTTGAGTGCGGCAGGGAATTCACCCAGGCAATTCTTCCAAAAGGCCTGATCACTCTTTGGGGGACGTTTATCTCTAAGGCAAGGATAGTGTTAGGCGCAATAAAATCATTGTTGGTAAAAGACGCCCCTCCGCAGCTTAAATTATCGCAAACAGCGTTAATGATATTTGGTTTTCCCCTGACTTGGTAACCCAGGGAAGTCTTCAGCGTTATCCGGGGGAAACGCCTTTTATCTTCGTAAGCCATTGCCTTGCCTCGCAGTTAGAGAGGCCGTGGCTTCCCCCTCTCGGCTAAAATATATCACATATTTAAAAAACTGTCAATTACAATTAGAAACAGTTTCCATTCCAATCGGGAAACTGGGTATTTATATCTTGCCTGCGTCCCACTTTCCCGAACAACTCGGAAACTGTTTCTATATTGCTTTACATAACGGTTGACTTTTGCTATAATATTCCCGGTGAAGAAATGTATTGCAATTACTATGGGTTTAAAGAAAGGCCTTTTAACGTAACATCCGATCCGGAGTTCTTCTTCTTGAGCAGGAAACATCAGGAAGCGCTCTCTCACCTTCTCTACGGGGTTACGCAGAGAAAAGGCATAATCGTGGTAACCGGCGAAATCGGCACAGGCAAAACCACGCTCTGCCGTTTTTTCCTTAACCGCCTTGACCGCAATATCAAAACTGCCTTAATCCTGAACCCTTATTTTTCAGAAGCCCAGCTACTGGAAGCGATAGTAAAAGATTTCGGCATCCGCGCAAGAGAAAACTCAAGGCTCACCCTGGTCTGGGAATTAAATAAATTCTTGCTTAATGAATCCCGCAGGGGCAATAACGTGGTCCTGATCATCGACGAGGCTCAGAATTTAAAGCCTCCGCTTTTAGAGCAGCTGCGCCTGCTTTCAAATTTGGAGACAGAAAAAGAAAAACTTCTTCAGGTAGTCCTGATTGGCCAGCCTGAATTAAACCAGAGGCTAGAACTTTATGAGCTGCGCCAGTTAAGGCAGAGGATTATGGTCAGGTACCACATCGCGCCCTTAGAGC
Organism: Candidatus Omnitrophota bacterium; assembly: GCA_040754615.1. Lineage (GTDB taxonomy): Bacteria > Omnitrophota > Gorgyraeia > Gygaellales > Profunditerraquicolaceae > JBFMBZ01. The sequence continues at coordinate 7,050 of JBFMBZ010000082.1, forward strand.
CCGAAGAAATAAAAGAATATGTCCACCACAGGTTAAAAATCGCAGGCGCCAGCCCTTCTAAAATCATATTTGCGCAAGAAGCCTTTCCGGAGATCGCGCATTTTTCAAACGGAACTCCCCGTTTAATCAACGCGCTCTGCGACCGCGCTTTGCTTGCCGGGTTTGCGCAAGAAACAAGCCAGATTGGCCTGGATATAATCAATAGATGCGTCCAAGAGCTTAAGGTTAACTTCATGGAGCAGGCAATATTATGAGCGTTATCTATGATGCGTTAAAAAAAGTGGAAAAAGCCCAGGGAAAAGAAACCGGGGCTGATGCATCCGGTAACAAAAGGTCTTTCTTTTTAAAATCCACGAAAATTTTGCTCTATTTTTCTGCTTCCTGCGTCGGCCTCATTTTGGGCAGCATTATATTCGGCACCTTATCTAAGAAGCCGGCTATAGCCAAAAAGATTGCTCTTGCCAAGGAGGCGATTCCGGAGGCGATTAGCCGGGTTGTAGAAAAGCCAATTCCCATTCCGCAGAGCGCGCCAGAAAAAGAAGATGCCCCCGCTTCCAAAGAAGAAGCCCGCATAGGATTCTCTTTAAACGGCATATTTTTCTCTGAAGGCAAAGGTTTCGCTCTGTTAAACAACAAGGTTGTGATGGAAGGCGATTATCTGGAAGGAGCTGTTGTGCAGAAGATTAATCCTGAAGATATTACCCTTTTGGTCGACGGAGCCTCTCTTACCCTTTCTACCCGCCTGAAATAAAAATTATTTTACATTCTTTTTCTTACCGCTTCTGTAATTACCGAGAGAGGCACATTCTCTTTAATGATAGGCTTTCCAATACCGCGAAGAAGGACCAGCCGGTTACTTGAGCCGCTAAATTTTTTATCCCGATAATGGGCTTTTATTATATCATGTAAATCCAGCTTCCTGATTTTGATGGGCAAGCCCGTCATCTTTATGATTTTCTCTATACGAGCGGACGTTTCCTGGTTTATATATTTTAGAGTTTTACTTATGTCGCAGGCAACCAGCATCCCCAGCGCAATTGCCTCACCGTGGCTGTAGAGGCTGTAATTGCCCGCAGTTTCTACGGCATGGCCTATGGTATGGCCGAAATTCAATATCGTCCTTATCCCCTTCTCCTCCCGTTCATCCTCCTGGACTATCCTCGCCTTTATTTTGCTCGATTCCTTGACTATATATTCCAAGGCCGGAAGTTCAAGGTTAAGGATTTCCTTATAATGCCTTTCTATGTATGAAAGTAAACCGCCCTTTTTGATTATTGCGTATTTTATTACTTCGGCCAGACCCGAACGGACCTGCCTGGGCTTAAGCGTAGCAAGGAGCCTTACGTCACTAAAGACCAGCCTTGGTTGATAAAATGCGCCTACCAGGTTCTTGCCTTCCGATAAGTCAACTGCAGTCTTTCCTCCGATGCTGGAATCTACCTGTGCGAGTAAAGTAGTGGGAACCTGAACATAAGGAACTCCCCGTTTATATATGGAGGCGACAAAACCCGCCAGGTCTCCGACTACCCCTCCTCCAAAAGCCAGGATAAAAATCTTGCGTTTCTTGTCATATTTCGCGATATCGGAAATAACTTTCGCAGCTGTTTTTATGGATTTACTTTTTTCCGTGTCCGGAATATTATAAAATCTCAAATTAAACCCGCAAGGCTTCAATGCGCGGATTATGGCCCTTGCGAATTTAGCTTTAATAGCCTTATTAGTAATAATATAGGCGTCTTTGCCCAAAGAGAGGCCCGATATCTTGGGCCCCAGCGAATTCAGGTTATCTTTGCCTACGATGATCTTATAAGAATGTTTTTTTAAATTAACCTTTATTTCCCGCATTTTCTAAAAGGAGATTCCCAGCACCTTCAGTATTGCCACTACCCGCGGCCAGACTATTGCCTGAAAGAGCCCGAGCGCTACCATAATGATAAGGATTATGAAAGAAAACGGCTCAATAACCGCATATCTTTGCGCCAGTCTCCGGGGGAGTATTCCCATCAGGACCCTTGAGCCGTCTAATGGCGGAATAGGCAGAAGATTAAAGACTGCCAGCACCACATTGATGATTATTAATTGCGCTATGGCCAGGCCAGCCAGGTTATTAGTCACCAGCCTTAATACTATAGACAGGATAAGTGCTAAGATGAGGTTTGACAAAGGGCCGCTTAAGCCAATCCAGACCATATCTCTTTTAGGGTTTTTTAACTGAGAATAATCTACCGGCACCGGCTTTGCAGCGCCAAAGGTGAACTGGCCCTGTGAACTGTAATAGAGCATCAGGGGCAGTAATAGCGTCCAGAAAGGGTCAATATGCGCTAAAGGATTGAGGGTTAACCTCCCGGAATATTTTGCGGTCATGTCTCCCAGCTTGTAGGCGACAAAGCCATGGGAGAATTCATGTATGGTCATCGCCACGATCAGGAAGGCGTAAGATACAAAAAAAGTTGCCATGGTCGCGGCAAGGTTCAATCCAATACCTCCACTTCGTAAACTTCCAGGAGGGGATATTTTTGCCCTTCTATGGTTATAAGCTTGCCCGTGGCCTTCGCTCTGCGGTGGTTAAGCTTATCCAGGGCTTTTTTATCGCCTTTTAAGAGGAATATTTCTTTATCCTGCGTGATTAGTTTGTGCGTGGCAGTGCGCCTGAATACTACTCCGTGCGGGTTTATTATTCCGGTAATGGTTATGCCCCTTTCTGTTTCTGCCGCAGGCTTTACTCCGGCGGGAAGCAATTTTTCTTCAACAGGGGCCTCTTTTTCAAAAATTCCTTTCACAAACTTTTCATGTATCCATCCGAAGGTACTTTCGGGAGGGGAAATTTTATACCAGTCTTTATGCGGGGAGCGTATATCAACCAATTCTCCTTCGTTCAGCTTACCTAAAATCGGAGATGATTCATCCGGCCTTAACCGCACGTTTATCCTGGATTTTATTACCTTTGCGGCCTGGCATTGCTTTTGTATTCCTTCCTCATGCTTTACGCACTCAACCAGCTCTCTTTTTATATAACAGGGAGCCTGCTTAGGCAAATGCACTTTATACCAGCCGTAGCGCTCTGTCCTGATCTTTAGTTTCTGCCCCCTGTTTACCCTGCAGATTACTTCTGATGAAACCGTGGAGTCCGAGCGGATATTAATATCGTTTTCAGTGACCTGAAGTGCCGTGAAGGCCTCTTTTGAAAAGGATAACGTCAGAAGGCACAGCAATATAAATACTGCTGTGCCCGCATAAGAAAGTAATTTCTTCCCCATTAATTTATTTCTTCTCCTGGGCGCGGGACGCTTGGGCCTTTGGAGCAGCCTGTTCAGCGGTTTTGGTTTCGGCGGCAGGTGCGGCACCTTCGGTAGCAGTCGCGGCAGTCTCAGCCTTTTCTATCTTTTCCTTCTTGATTTTTATCCTTAAGGCCTTAATCTTGGGTAGGCCAAAGACCTTATCCCCCTGCTTCCAAAGGCCCTTTTCCATCATATTCCTCATGCGTTCAGTGCGCTTCATTACTGACCTTACTTTTTTATCCTTGTCGGATATCTTAAGAGACGGGTGAATGGACATATTTTAAAGCCTCCTTATGTAACAGCCTTGATATTGTTTCTTAAGCTCGCTTAATAACGATTGCGCGCTGTTCCTGTCAGGGAAGTTACCCACGCACAATATTACGTATTGCCCTTTAGAAAGTATCAAGGGTAGGTGCCCGTTTTTTTTGAGTTTATTCGCTTCTTTCTGGGCAAAAGAATGCGTCTTGTAGCTGGCAAGTTGTATAGTGTAGCCTTTGGGGGTAATAGCCTCGGTATTTATCTTTTTCGGTTCAATGACTACTTTTTTCGGGAGGGCAATATCTGCTTCTTTCTTTTCTAAAGTGGCAGCCGGCTGGGGGGTAATTGCCGACCTCTTGCCTCTTTCCATCCCCAAGGAATAGGAAGCGATAACGGTAATAATAATTCCCAACGCAGTCAAAATTGTCTTTTCGTAACTCCAGATGTAATTCAGGAATTTACGGCTGTAAGCCCCCTTTTCCGGATGAGCCCCTGTTTTGGGCTGGGAGAATAATTCCAATTGCAAATGGTCCTGTGAATTCATATTTTAGTATTATATCCTTATTTTTTTATGAATTTCAAGTAATTTTTTGTTTTTATCCCTTTGATTACTTTTAAAAAAGCCTCTACAACTTTTGGGTCAAACTGTTTACCGCTTTTTTTCTTGATTTCCTTGATAGCGGAGGCTATATCTATTCTTTCGCGATAGGGCCTGCCGTATACCATTGCTTCAAAAGCGTCCGCAACCGCCATAATCCGTGCTCCCTGCGGTATCTGGCCTTTTTTAAGGCGCGAAGGATAACCTGTGCCGTTGTATTTCTCGTGGTGATGCATGATGATAGGGATTACGGGTTTAAGCATCTGCAGCGGCCTTAATATCTGGGCCCCCTTCTCGGGATGGCGTTTGATAATGTTGTATTCTTTGGCGGTGAGTTTCGTTGTTTTTGTCAGGATTTGCAGGGGTATATCGATTTTTCCGGCGTCATGCAAAAGGCTGGCGTATTTGAGGCTTTCTGTCTGTTTCTGGTCCAGATGCATCTCTTCGGCGATAGCCGTGACCAGCCTGCTGAAGTACGGGGAATGCGTATACTCCTGCGGGACCCTGGTGTCTAACAAGGTAACCAGGGATTTTATGCTGCCCAGTACTATCCTCTGTTGTTCTTCGTAAAGTTCCAGGTTTCTTATGCCGATAATCGCCTGTTCGGAAATGGTCATCAGCATCTCTTGCTCAAAATCTTCGAACGCGGGGAATTTCCTGTTTCTCTTGGCGACAATCATCCCGATTACATCTTCAGAAATTAACGGGATTCCCAGCAAGTTATTTTTTCTGATTGACCCCAAAGACCTTAAGATACGCTTTTCTATGCCGTTTTTCAGGCGGGTTTTTTTGTCGATAATGACCCTTTTATTCTTGCTTACAAAACACTTGAGGACCGAGTATTTTTTACTGGGGTCTAAGAGGACGATTAAGCAATACTGGGCGTTGAATATCTGGCAGATTAACCTTGCCAGCCGGCAGACCAGGTCTTTTAATTCATATGTTGAATTAATCAGCCGGTAGATGCTGTGGATAGCAGAAACTAAGGATTTATACTTTCTCGTAGGGGTCAAATAGTTTCTTGTATTCATCTGATGCATGCCTGTCCGTCATCCCTGCGATATAATCGCAGATTACGCGCCTTACGCCGTAATCGGGGATCCTCTTCTGTATTTCTGTGGGTAGCTGCTCCGGATTTTCGATATACGCCTTGAAAAGTTCTTTAATAAAATGCTTTGCCTTTGTGCTCATCCGCACCACCCTGTAGTGCCTGTAGAGCTTATCCATGAGCAATTGCCGCAAAGGCGCCCTTAACTTAGAAATCTCGTTGCTGAACCCTACAATTTTTCCGTCCAGCTTGGTAACATCCTCATAGGACCTGATTTTTAATTTTGAAATTTTGTTTTCCGTGCAACGTATGAGGTCCGTTACCTGCGTATTTATCAAAGATTTTATGACCAGGTATTTTTTCTTTTCCGGGTCTATCTTCGGGTATTTTGCAGAAATTCTATTGTTTATATTATACCATAACTTCAAATTTTCTAAATCAGTTTCTTTAATCAGCCCCGATGCCAGGCCGTCGTCAAGGTCATGGTTGTCATAAGCAATCTCATCGGCGATATCCACTATTTGCGTTTCCAGTGCCGGCATCCTTCTGGAAAATTCGCTTACCCTTCCTGCCTTGTCAAAAGCCGAAGAATGCTTAACAATCCCTTCCCTTACTTCCCAGGTCAGGTTTAAGCCGGGGAACTCTGCATATTTTTCTTCAAGGAAGTCAACCACCCGTAAACCCTGAAGATTATGGTTAAAGCCGCCAAATCTTGCCATCAGCTCATTAAGCGCTTCTTCCCCGGAATGGCCAAAAGGGGTGTGGCCCAGGTCATGTGCTAGCGCAATGGCTTCGGTTAAATCGGTATTGAGCCTGAGCGCATACGCGATAGTCCTGGCAATCTGGCTGACTTCCAGGGTATGGGTCAGCCGTGTCCGGTAATAGTCCCCTTCGTGGTTGACAAATACCTGCGTTTTATATTCCAGGCGCCTGAAAGCGGCGGAATGGATTATCCTGTCCCTGTCCCTCTGATATTCTGAACGGTAAGGATGCTCCTCCTCTTTGTGCCTTCTCCCTTTTGACGCGTAACTCTTCATCGCAAAAGGCGCGAGGTATTTATCCTCAAATTCCATTATTTGTTTTTTATCAAGCATAATGTAACAGTTTTTTGTATAATTCTTTAAGCGACAGGGGAATGACCCTGGTGTTATAGATTAAGGGCATAAAGTTTGTATCCCCCTGCCATCGGGGGACAATATGGATATGGATATGGCCGGTTATGCCTGCCCCCGCGCTTCTTTCTAAATTTATTCCGATATTGAAACCGTCGGGTTTCAGGGCTTTTTTTATCATGCTTTGAGCCTTGCTTACTGAGCGCATCAAATCAAGCATTTCCGCGTCGCTTAAGGCGC
>JBFMBZ010000082.1:13593-24005 GCA_040754615.1 Candidatus Omnitrophota bacterium
CTTTCACGTGCCTTTTAGGGCTTGCCATAACATGGCCGTTGTTGTAAGGATAAATGTTTAAAATGGCAAAGGCGTGCCGGTTCTTAAAGATGACAAAATTGTTTTTCTTTGATTTCAAGGAATCGCAAAACACGCAACCCTTTTTCTTTTTTTGCGTTATATATTTTATTCTCCATGGGGCCCAGAGGATATCTTTGGGCATTATTCTGTTTTTCATAGTAGCCTGTCAGAGCTTCATGACCTTAGCTTCTATTTTGTCATTAAGCTCAATTATACCGTAAGAATTGTATTCGGCGAAAATTTTATCCATGGCACTGCCGGGGTTAAAAAACAGGACTTCTCCTATTTTTTCATTCAGGGGCTTGTGGGAGTGGCCGAAGATGATGATGTCCACCGTATCCTGCTTGAACGCGGATTTTAACGCCTCTATTAAATTTGCCGGAGCGCCGTATCCGTGCATTACTCCGATTTTATATTTTCCTGCGCTGATAATTTGTTTTTCGGGCAGGATGTTTCTTACCTCGTCTGCGTCCATGTTCCCCCTTACCGCTATCACGTTTTTACACAGGCTCCTGAGCTTATCAATAACATCTAAGGAAACAAGGTCTCCGGCATGAATAACCATATCTACTTTTTTGAACTCCTCGGTTATCTTTTGCGGAAGCTGGCTGTCTCTTGCGTGAATATGAGTATCTGAGATTACCCCTATTTTCATATTATGACACAAGGTTTTGCGAAAAGGTCAAAAATCTGGTTTAGGTTATTTATATCCCAAGTCCAGATTTTTTCTTCCATCGCCCTAAGGCGCGTGTTGGTATCAATATCTTCAAGGGCGATAATTATTTTCTTTTCCAGTTTCTGACGGTATTTCCTGCATTCTTTGGAAAATTCCAGGATATCCTCTTCTGTTAAATGCGCGTCTTTAACCGCCATTATCCAGGTGCCTTCGCTGGAACGGGCAATCAGGCCATATTTGAGGTCGCAGCGTTTGAATTCCAGCGTCTTGATTTCCCGGAAATGCCGCAGCCTGACTTTCTTTCTTTCCACCTGTATGGTTTCGTCTTCAAACAGATGCAGTAGCTCGCTTAGCCTTTCTATCAGCGGTCTCTGGGTGCTGGCGGTGAATTCCCGCACCATACCCTCTATCCTGTCGCGGAACCTTAATTTCTGGTATTTCGCGTCAAAAGTCAGAGACTGGAGCTTCTCCTGATACACCAGCCCCAGCCAGAATCCAAAGACCCTGTCATTTATCTTTAAGAAATCTCCGCTGCGGGATACGGCATCCAGTTCAAGCAGTTTATTTACGCGCAGCAATAATTCTTTTCTCTGTTTACGCAAAATATGCGCCATCTCCCTGATTTTATTCCTTCCGCAGGCAACAAGGTAAAGTATGGATATAAAATCATTGCTGTTGGGGTAATCCAGAAACCTCTTGATGTAATTCGAGTACCTCTGGTTTAAAACGCCGTGAGCGTCAAAGAGGAGGCTTTCCAGTATTTCCGGTAATTTATCAGCCGTGGAGCCCTTAAGCGCATCTGCGATAATCTTAAGGTATAGAGGGAATCCTCCGGTGAAATGGATTATAAAATCTTTGAGCCCGGTATTTATATGCACCCCTTCAAACCTGCTCTCTAAAAACTGCTCGCTTGACCTTACATCAAAAGGCTCTACCGTAACCAGCTCAAAGTTTCCGAACAATAGCGAGAGCTCCTTGGAGAGGATGGCCTTGGCCCTGTATTTCATCGAGCTTATAATGATATATAATGTATTTTTTTGCGTAACCAAAAGCTTTGACCATTCCTTGTAGGGGTTTTTAAAGCCTAAATGCTCAAGGTTGTTGAACTCATCAAGGATAATTACGCTGTGCTTGCCCGTTTCCTGGAATAGGGATTCAGTCAGCGTGAACAGTTCGGTAATAAGGCTCTCTTTTTTCCTCTTATTGCATAAGGATAGAATATACCTTATCCTTTCCACTGTTTTAGGCGCAAACCTTTCCGATTTATTAACCAGAAAATCAACGTCTTCCTCTAGCGGCATGCCGCTGTTGGAAAGAAAGTTGTACAACAGGACGCCGATGAATCTTTTTGCAAAAGAGAATGCGGATTCCGGCCTTACTTCCAGGTACAATATCAACAGCTGGTTGTCGCAAAAAGTTTCAAGGAATTTGAAGATGATGGAAGTTTTTCCGGCTAATTCATCCCCGGTAATCGCGATATTCTGGCGGTAGCCCTGTTTTAGGCCGTTCACGCGCTTGTGCAGTATCTCCAGGTAATTTTGGCGGCCAAAAAAAGAATCTGTTTTCATGGCAGATAAAATAGCGGATTTTGCGGCAGGTGGCCTTTGCGTATCTGGAAATGCAGGTATTTATTCTTATCCCTGCCTGAACTACCTACCTTCGCAATAACCGCCCCTTTTTGTATGCGTTCTCCCGGACTGACGAATATCTCGGAATTACGCGAGTAAACCGAATAGAGCCCGTCTTCATGGTCAATGATAATTGTCTTGCCGAAGCTTTCGAAGTTATCGGAATAAAATATGACCTTGCCGCTTCTTACCGCAACTACATTTGTATTGGCATAAGGAGCAATATTTATGCCTTTATTGATTATGTTATTAAAGGTCTGGCCGAAGAAAGAAACTACTCTTCCCTTTGCTGGCCAGATAAAATCATCATTTGTGTAGGCCCTGCTGGTGCTGGGCCGGTTAGTCCGGTGAGGTATAAAAATAAGCTGGCCTGTTTCTATCTTGGCGGCATCGGGTATACGGTTAACGCTGGAGATATCTTCCAGGTCAATATCGTATATTTTTGAAATTCGCCAGAGGGTTTGCCCTCTCTCTACTTTATGATAAATTCCCGGGACTGAAGGTTTAGGTACCGGCTGCACGTAAGTGGTGGTGGCGCAGCCGAAAACGCAAAGCGCACAACTTACAATACAAAGGTTAGCAATAATTTTTTCAGAAATTCTCATAAATAAAAAGCGGGCGAAGGGAATTGAACCCTCCTATCCAGCTTGGGAAGCTGGTGTTCTACCGATGAACTACGCCCGCAAACACCTCTCCATCATTTTTATGGAACAATAGTCTCCGCACATCGTGCATACGCCTGATTGATGCGGTTTGGAAGACTCCCGGTAGACCATTGCTCTCTGGGGGTCAATAGATAATCGGATTTGCCTTTTCCAATCCCGTTTTTTACGGGCCAAGGACATATTTCTATCCCAGGCCATGGAGAGCTTGGGGTTCTTTACGATATCAGCAGAATGCGCTGCAATCCTGGCGGCAATAACCCCTTCTCTTACGTCTTCCGCAGAAGGGTGCTTTAAATGCTCTGCGCTGGTCACGTAACATAAGAAATCTGCTCCGTAACTTGCGGCAATAGCTCCTCCAATGGCAGAGCTGATGTGGTCATAGCCGGATGCGATATCCGTAACTAATGGGCCCAAAACGTAAAAAGGCGCTCCATGGCAAACCTTTTTTTCCAGCTCAACATTCTGTTTTATCTGGCCTAAGGGCACGTGCCCCGGGCCTTCAATCATTACCTGCACATTGCGCTTCCTTGCGCGAAGCACAAGCTCTCCGAGGATCTTTAATTCCGAAATCTGCGCCAGGTCCGTAGCGTCGAGTATGGAGCCCGGCCTTAAGCCGTCCCCCAGGCTTAAAGTGACATCATATCTGGCGGCTATCTCTAAAACTTCATCAAAAAATTCATAAAAGGGGTTTTCCTTCTTATGTAAACTAATCCAGCTTGAGATAATCGCTCCTCCCCGTGAGACTATGCCCAAAACCCTCTTTTTTCTTTTTAGCGCAGCCAGGCTCTTTTTTGTTACGCCGGCATGCAGGGTAAAAAAATCTACTCCCTGTTTTGCCTGGTTTTCTAGGGCGTTTAAAGCATCATCCTTATCAAATCGCAGGAAATTGTTTCGCTTTAACTTTGCCTCAACCGCTAATTCATAAATCGGGACCGTGCCGACGGGAACAGGGGAATGCTTAATGACCTCTTCTCTTATTTTTTTAAGGTCTCCCCCCACGCTTAAATCCATGATTGCGTCTGAGCCGTATTTAACCGCAATCTTTAATTTTTCCAGTTCTGCAAAAAGTTGCGGGCGGTCAGTCGAGGTGCCGATATTGGCATTAACCTTTGTCCTAAGCCCCGACCCGATTGCACAGGGCCTCTTAATCTTATGCAGGACGTTATTCGGGATAACTGCTTTTCCGTCCTTAATGAGGTTTGAAAGCGTAGCCGCGCTTATCTTTTCATCCTTAGCGGTTTCTTTTACTAAAGGTGTTATAATCCCCTTTTTAGCGTATCCTAATTGAGTCATTTAATATTTAGAAACAGTTTCCAAGTTGTTCGGGAAAGTGGGCACTAAGGCTCTTATGCTTCGAGTCTGTCCCACTGTCCCTATTGGGTTAGAAACAGTTTCCCGATTGGGATGGAAACTGTTTCTCATAAGAGTTTCTCATAAGAACGATTTAAATTTTGCACAACTTTCCCGGATGTTTATTGATTTCAGCACGGCGCGGCAGACCGCAACTCGGCTTGCCCCGCATTTCTTTATTAACTTCAGATTATCTAAATTTATCCCTCCGATGGGAAAGAAGGGGAGCGATACTGCCTCTTTTACTCGTTTAATAATCCTGCAGCCGATAGCTTTAAGGCCGGGTTTGGTGGGGGTGGGAAATATCGGGCCGATTCCGATGTAATCAGCTCCTAATTTCTTTGCCCGAATAGCTTCTTTAAAATTATGACAGGATAACCCGATGACTTTATTCTTGCCTAATACCCGCCTTGCCAAGTTTACTGAAATATCCTTTTGCCCGAGATGGATTCCATCGCTATCGGCGATCTTAGCTATATCCAGGTAGTCATTTATAATAAACAGCGTGTCCGAACCGGAGAATATTTTGCGCAGGCGACACGCGCGCTTCAATATCTCATTTTTTTGGGAATGCTTATCCCGGTATTGGACGATATCTACCCGGGACTTTCTTAATAATCCGGCTACTTTAAAAAGCCTTTTTTGGCCTATGGAGCCAGCGTCAAGGATTACGTAAAGACGCGAGCCTCTGAGCAGCTTTCTTTTCGATTTCATAGGCGTAGTATCTTAAGTTCTTAAAGTCCAGGGCTATCCTTGTGTTAAAGAGCTTGGAAAATTCTTCCATCACGCGCAGCGACTCTTTTACTCGTTGGATATTGGCGAAAAAAATATCTTTTGCGCCCTTCCTTTTCAATTCATTTGCACGGATATCTTTTCCCACATCCTGGCAGCTTCTGCGTTCCTTTATCAAAGAGCAGTTATCAGGTATCTTTTTGATGACTGAATCTATCCTGTGCCTTAATGCCTTAAATTCTGCGGTTAAGCTTTTACTTTCCAGCAGAAACCTGGTGATTTCTTCGCAAACCCTTAAGCCTTCCTTTATGCGGTTTATGTTGGCATCAATAATGCGGCGGATATTTTTAAATTCTTTGGAGTTGCGCAATCTTTTCTATTATATTGGTTGTAGAGCGGCCTTTAACCAGGTTTATCCTTTTAACCGCGCCTTTATTCCTTAAAACAAACTCTTCGCCGACAATATTGCCTTTCTTCCAGTCAGCGCCCTTTACCAATATATCCGGTTTGAGTGATTCTATTATTCTTATGGGAGTATCTTCATTAAAGATTACCGCATAATCTACGCTCTCTAATGCCGCCAGGGTATACGCCCTGTCCCTTTCGCTTATGACCGGCCTGCTTTTACCTTTGAGCCTTCTTATCGAAGCGTCACTGTTTACCCCGACGATAAGCACATCCCCCATCTTTTTGGCATCTTCAAGGTATTTGATATGGCCAAAATGCAGCAGGTCAAAACAGCCGTTGGTAAAAACTATCCTTCTGCCTTTTTTTTGCAAAGAAGAGCTGATTTTTTTTAACTGGTTTAAGGTTTTAACTTTTCTTAAAAACATATATCCCGGCTTTCCTCACGTTTTAAAGCAAGCCGATTCTATAAGTTCGCAGATGATATGGGCTATAGTGATATGCGATTCCTGAACCCGTGCGGTAATGCCGGAAGGGACAATCAGCGAGACATCCGCCAATTTTGCCAAGTCCCCGCCGTCTCCTCCAGTAAGGGCGATCGTCTTTATCCCCATCTTTTTTGCCTGCTTAATGCCGCAGGCGACATTTTTGGCCTTTCCGCTCGTTGAAATCCCGATAGCCACATCATTTTTATTTCCCAGGGCTTCTATCTGCTTTGAAAAAACTATTTCGTAACCATAGTCATTTGCCAACGACGTCAAAACCGAGGTGTTAGTCGTCAGGGCAATTGCCGCCAGGGCGCTCCTGTCTTTCTTAAACCTGCCGATAAGTTCTGCGGCAATATGCTGGCAGTCGCTTGCTGAGCCGCCGTTACCGAACAGAATTACCTTGCCCCCTTTTTTCAGGGTATCCAGCATTATCTTGGCAATTTCCAGGATCTTGCCTACATGATTACGCAACAGTTCCTCTTTAACCTGAATACTCTCTAATATAATTTCTTTAATCCTTTCCCTCATTTTTCCCCCGCGTATTAGCCAAAGAAGACTTTGGCAATTTCATAGAGGTCCATATCCACAGTTTTTAATTCCTTGACCGCTTCATCTATGGGAACTTCAATAATTTTATTTCCGGAGAGTGCGACCATCTTGCCGAATTTTCTATCCTTCACCAGTTCTACCGCCTTTACTCCGAACCTCGTTCCCAGGATACGGTCAAAAGCCGTAGGGGTGCCCCCTCTTTGGATGTGCCCCAGGACGCTCACCCTTGTTTCGTAGCCTGTCCTTTTTTCGATTTCAGAGGCTAACTGCTCGCCGATTCCTCCTAAACGCACATGGCCAAACTCATCCAGCTTTTGTTCCTGTAAGACCATGCTTCCTTCTTTAAACTGGGCGCCTTCGGCGACCACTACGATGCTGAAAGTCTTGCCTCTTGAATGCCTTTTCTTGATCAGGCTGCAAACTTCTTCTACATCAATAGGCAGCTCCGGAATCAGGATAATATCCGCTCCTCCTGCGATACCCGATTCAACCGCAATCCATCCGGCGTGCCTGCCCATTACTTCCACCACGATTATGCGGTGATGGCTTTCTGCGGTAGTATGCAGTTTATCTATGCATTCCGTAGCGGTATTTAAGGCGGTATCAAAGCCAAAGGTGTAGTCGGTGCAGGAGAGGTCATTATCAATAGTCTTAGGCACTCCTACGATACTGGAAATTCCGTCTTTGATTAGCTTTGAGGCTACTCCCAGGGTATCTTCTCCTCCTACGGCGATTAAAGCATCTAACCCCAGGGCCTTAAAATTATCTTTTGCTTTCTTAAAGTCCCCTTCCTTTTTGTAGGGGTTTGTCCTGCTGGTGCCTAGGATGGTCCCGCCTTTTGGTAAAATTCCAGATACGGAGATCAGGTCAAGTTTAACGGTGTCATTTTCAATCAAGCCCTTCCATCCGTTTTTAATCCCGATGATTTCGTAACCTTCGTTTAAGCCCTTGCGGACCACCGCCCGGATAACCGGGTTCAGGCCCGGGCAGTCGCCTCCGCCTGTGAGTATCCCTATCTTTGCCATGAGATAAGCCTCCTATTTAAATTATGCCCTCGTGTATCCGTAAGGAAGAACATCTTCTTTTTGGTGTTCTTTTCTCCTGCCTTTTTCTTCGCTTGCGATAATCTTGGCTACATGGATTCTTATGATTATCTGCTCTTCAATTCCCAGGACTTCCTGGATTTTTGCCCGCGCGATATCCTGTAAACGGGCAGTCAGTTCCGGTATATTCGCCTCAGACTTAAGGATCACTCTCAGGTTGGCATGTATCCCTTTTTTACTGGCAATCACATCAGGCCTTAATTCTTTGATTTCCGGAAGGTGGCTTCCCAGCCTCCTGATTAAATCTTCCACCGCGGAAAGAGAGATCGTTACCTGGCCGGAAGCAGTGTGAAATGCTATGGTTTTTTCCCTCTGGAACCTGCCCAGGATCATCTGTGCGATGGAAAAGGTAACCATAATCAAGAGAAGCCCGGAAAAGCCGACGATTAAACGGGAGCTGAAGCTGTCTTGTATGTAAAGTATGAGATCGTGAATCTGCTGGGACTCCAGTTTGTTAAACGCGAAAACCACCATCGCTAAGCCCACCAAAGACAAGATAGTCGCATAGAATATTATACCTAAGATCCTCATTGCTACCCCCTTTCAACTCCCTGTACATTTACGTTAATGTCTTTTACGCTAAGGCTTGTCATTTTTTCCAGGCTCATGCGTATGTTATCCTGGACCCTGTTTGCAACCTCGGGGATGTTAAAGCCGTATTTCACAATTATCGGTATATCTATTTTTACCTCTTCGTTTTTATTAAAATCAACTTTAATAGAAAAGGGGCTTGCCTTTCCGATGATTTCCATTATGCCGCTGGCCAGGTTATTAGCCACGCGTTTTACCCCCTCTATCTCGATTGCCCCAATTGAGGCTATTGAAGCAATGACATTCTTGTGTATGCGGATTAAACCTAGTTCTGTGCGGGTTTCTTCTCTTTGCATTATGCTTCCCCCTTTTCCTGGTCTTTAAGTATCTCCTGCACGAAATGCGTGGAGAAATCCCCTTTCAAGAATAAGGCATTTTCCATAAGCTGTAAATGAAAGGGGATCGTAGTCTTAATCGGAGAAATCTGGAATTCGCTTAGGGCCCGGTACATTATCCGGATAGCCTCATACCTGTTTTTTCCGTAAGTAATAAGTTTGGCTACCAATGAATCATAATGCGGCGAGATCTCGTATCCGGCATAAATGTGCGTATCCACGCGCACCCCCGGCCCTCCGGGCAGGATCAGCGCTTCGATTTTTCCCGGAGAGGGCATAAAATTATTCTCAAAATCTTCCGCGTTAATCCGGCATTCTATGCTATGGCCCCTTAACTGCAGGTTGTCCTGGTGCAGTTTTATTTTTTCTCCGGAGGCGATGCGTATCTGTTCTTTTATCAGGTCAAGCCCCGTGACCATCTCCGTTACCGGATGCTCTACCTGAATGCGGGTGTTCATTTCCATGAAGTAAAAACTGTTGTATTTATCCAGCAGGAATTCAATTGTCCCGGCGCTGACGTATCCGGCTGCCTTTGCTCCCTTAAGTGCCGCATCGCCCAGGCGCTTTCTTAACTTATTGTCTACCGCCGGAGAGGGGGATTCTTCAAGGAGTTTCTGGTGCCTCCTCTGGATACTACAGTCTCTCTCTCCCAGATGCACGGTATGGCCGAATTTATCCGCTAAAATCTGTATTTCGATGTGGCGCGGTTTTTCTATGTATTTTTCAATATAAACATTGGGGTTTCCGAAGTTTGCCTCTGCCTCTGCCTGCGCAGTCATCAAGCTGGATATTAAAGTAAGGTCATTGTGGCAGATGCGCATCCCTTTTCCTCCGCCGCCGGCAGCTGCCTTTATTATTACCGGATAACCGATGGAATTAGCGGTTTTAATCGCCTCTTCTTTATTTTTGATTATAGAGGTGCTTCCCGGGACAATAGGCAGCCCTGCCTTTTGCATTGTAGTGCGGGCCTGCATCTTATCTCCCATCATCCGGATATTTTCCGGGGTAGGGCCGATAAAGGTGATTTTGCAGGATTGGCATATTTCGGCAAAATGCGGGTTTTCAGCGAGGAAGCCGTAACCGGGATGTATTGCTTCTACGTCGGTAATTTCCGCTGCGCTGATAATGGCGGGGATATTAAGGTAGCTTGATGAGCTGTGCGCCGCGCCTATGCAGATGGCTTCATCCGCAAAACGGCAGTGCAGGCTGTTTCTGTCTGCTTCGGAATAGACGGCGACGCTGCGTATCCCCAATTCTTTACAGGCACGGATAATGCGTAACGCAATTTCGCCGCGGTTAGCGATGAGTATTTTGGAGAACATTTTCTAGAGGGGCTCTATTAGGAACAAGGGCTGGCCAAACTCAACTGGCTCGGCGTTTTCGACAAGGATTTCCAGAATCTTACCCTTGATTTCCGATTTTATTTCGTTCATCAGCTTCATTGCTTCTATAATACAGATAACCTGGCCTACTTCAATTACCTGTCCTACCTCTACATATGGAGGAGATTCGGGAGAAGGCGCGCGGTAAAAGGTGCCGACCATGGGTGCGCGGATTTCTACCGTGTTTGCCACCGCCTTTCCTTCGGGCTCGCTCATTTTTTGTGCGCTGGTTGCTTCAACAGGGATACTTTGCCTTTCTACCAGAATCGGACCGGAGACGCTTTCAAAGCCGGAAGCAGTTTTCTTAAGCCTGATGCGTAAACCGTCTTTTTCAAGCTCTAATTCTACCAGCCCGTTTTCATTCATGAGATTAATCATCTCTTTAATCTCTTTAATGTTCATCATGGCCTGCTCCTTTAGCTTGCCCTTTCAATGTATTGGCCAGAAC
>JBFMBZ010000082.1:24015-56986 GCA_040754615.1 Candidatus Omnitrophota bacterium
GATTCTATCCCCTGCATTGATAAACAAAGGCACCTGGATTGTCGCCCCGGTTTCAATTTCTGCGGGCTTTGTCCCGCTTTTGGCCGTATCTCCTTTTATCCCAGGTTCGGTATGCACTACATTAAAAGTAATAAAATTAGGGAGGCTGATATTAAGCGGTTCATTTTTGTAAAAAATCCCCATGACTTCAAGGTTATCTTTTAAGAATTTCTTATTATTGGAAATCACCTCTTCAGAAAGGGCGATTTCTTCAAAATTATCCTGGTCCATAAAATGAAAGATGCTTCCCGAAGAATACTGGTACTGCATCTTTCTTTCCTCCACAAATGCCTCATCAATTTTTTCGTCGCCCCTGAAGGTCCTCTCCTGGATAGCGCCGTTCTTGAGGTTACGCATTCTTGCCCTGACAAAGGCAGCTCCCTTGCCGGGCTTTACGTGCTCCGTATCTATAACCATGTACACCTGGTCATCTACTAATATCGTTACTCCTGATTTGATTTCATTTATTGACAGCGCCACTTAAGACCTCCGCTCCTCTCTTGGTTACTAACACCATGTCTTCTATCCGGATACCGAATTTACCGGCAAGATAAATCCCCGGCTCCACCGTAAAAACCATTCCTTCTTCCAGTGGTGCTGCATTTTTCGGCCCGATATGGGGGTTTTCGTGCGTATCTAACCCCACGCCATGGCCGAGATTATGACCAAAAAACCCGCCGTATCCTTGCTCGGTGATATATTGGCGGGCAGCTTTGTCAACCTTACTTATCGTTTCAGCCGGAATGACCTTTTTTATCGCTTCTTGCTGCGCCCTCAAAACAATATCGTAAATCTTTGCAACAAGAGAGTTTATTTTACCTAAAAAGAATACCCTTGTCAAGTCGCATTTATAGCCTTCATAGGTTACTCCCATATCTACCAGGACAGGCTCATTATCCCTGATTTTCCGGCCTGAAGAGATGTGGTGGGGGTAGCTGGAATTTACTCCCGCAGCTACGATTATATCGAATGCAGCCGAAGATGCCCCCCTATACCTGATGAAACGTTCAATTTCTCCGGCTATTTCTATTTCACTTTTTCCGGGAGCGATTATCTTCCTGGCAAGCTTAAGGGCTTCTTTGGTTATTTGAATGGATTTTCTAATTTTTTGCAGTTCGTGTGTTTCTTTTACCTGGCGCAAGTCCTCGATAAGGTTATGGCTGGGGATTAATTGCGCGTTTTTTTTGAGGAATTTCTTTATTTCGCTGTATTCCGCAAAAGGAAGGTATCTTTCTTCAAAGCCGACGCGCCGTAACCCTTGCTCAAGGCAGGCGCTGGCTATGGATTTAAAGACCGAGCCATCGGGCTTCTGCACTGTAGCAGCTCCTTTAAGGCTCTTCTTTGCCTCTTCGGCATAACGGGAATCCGTGAAATAAATATTCTTATTCCCGGAAACCAGGAAATAGGAATCGCGGCTGGTATATTCGCAAAGGTAGGTAATATTGGATGGTAGAGTTACAACAAGGCTGTCAAGGTTTGCGTCTTCTAATTTTTCGCAGAGTCTGCGTAACCGTAGATTCATTTATCTTCAGATCAAATCCAATATCGCTTCCAGGCCCAGAAGGTAACTCTTTGCTCCGAAGCCGAATACCGAGCCTTTTGCAACCGGAGAAATGAGCGATTTTTGCCTGAATTCTTCCCGGGAATAGATATTGGAAAGGTGCACCTCAACAGTAGGCATGCCCGAAGCGGCAATTGCGTCCCGTATAGCTACGCTGGTATGGGTATAAGCTGCCGGGTTTATCAAGATGGCGTCAATTTTGTTCCTGGATTTTGTGATTAAATCTACGATTTCGCCTTCATGATTGGACTGCTTTATAATAAGGCTGGCCTTCTTTTTTCCGGCAAGCTTCATAAGGAGGCTGTTTATTTCTTTAAGGGTTACCCTGCCGTAAACCGCAGGCTCCCTTTTGCCGAGTAAATTCAGGTTTGGCCCGTGTATAACCAGTATCTTCTTCATTGCGCCTCTTCAATAAGCATTACCGGGATACCGTCTTTGATGGGGTATTTTTTACCGCATTTCTTACAAACGATTTTATCATTGATTTCTTCTACGTCCGCCTTGCAGTCAGGGCAGGCAAGTATGTCTAACAGTTCTTTATCAATCATAAATAGCTCCTTTATTAGTTCTGCTTTAGATGGGGACGGTTCTCTGCTATACACGTAGATTAAAGAGAACCGTCCCCGACTTCTTTAGAGAACCGTCCCTAATGTTTTTCCTTGGTTTTCTCTATATAATTAACCCTTAATTCATAAAGCACATTTTCCAGGAGTTTTTCTTCTTCGGGATTCAGGTTGCCCTTTGTTTTCTCTTTCAGCATCCCTAAAGTATCAATAAGGAATTTTGCCTGGGTAGGGTCCTCTTCAATCTTATTCGTAGCTGGGCTGGCCATCTTTCCTAACGCAATTGAAGCCTGAATGGCAAGGGTAGTGATAAAAAAATTAAAATCCGGTTCCGGAGGAATAAAGGCGCCGTCTTTCTTTAAGTTTTCCTTTTCCTTCTCTGCTGTTTCTTTCCAGCTTTCGTCAATATTCTTCTTCTCTTCGTCCATTTTAATTTATGATTATCCCCGCGTAACCTACGACGCTCTCTTTGTCCCCGGTTATATCGCCACTGGTCTGGTATTTAATTAACCGGCCTCCCTTTGCGCCCAATAATTTAGCGGCTTTTAACATTACTGCAACCGGGGCATATCCGCACATACTTATGTTAAGGCTCAGGATTCTCCGGATAAGGCTATCCTCATCCAACTCCAGTATGGACTCAATGGCTTTATTATCCTTTTTTTGGGCGTATTCCTGCGGCTCATAATGAGTCATGTCGGAACTTGCCACCAATAAAACAGAATCTTCCGAGCCTGAATCTTTAATTGCCCCGGCAATTTCACTTCCTATCTTTTTAAGTGCCTCTATATCTCCTGAGAGAAAAGCTATCGGCACAATCTTAAAGTCCTTTCTAAAAAACTGCAGGATAGGCAGCTCTACTTCCAATGAATGCTCATAGGCATGGGCAAGGGAATCATCTTTTAAATAGCAGGAGCCCTCCAGCATCCTTTTGGCTAGCCCCGAGTCTATCTCTATTTCCCCGAGCGGGGTCTGCCAGGTACCTTCGGACATAATGCTGAATTCTTCTCCACTTCCGGTGTGGTTCGGGCCCATGAGAACCAGGGTTTGCGGCAAATCAATAGAAGAGACTGTTTTTACCGCGACCCTTCCGGAATAAATATATCCGGCGTGGGGAAGCATGCAGGCTATGGCTTTTTTTCTTTCGGGCTTGCCTTCGATAAAAGCCTTAATTTGTTCCTCTAAGTCTTTTGCCTTCCCGGGATAAAATTGCCCGGCTACGGCTGCTTTTCTTACTTTATCCTGCCCCATCCAGCAATCTCTTTAAATATTGGCTGCTTTCTTTGATTTCCTCTGCACTTGCGGGATGATGCGCCTCTATAACCTTAAGGGTATCTTTCTTTATGTAAGGCTTAAGCATGGTGAAATCAATTTCGCCCTTGCCAGGAGGCTCGTGGTCGGCACAACCGGTTACATCGTGTAAATGCATGCCAGCTAACCTTGCGCCATATAACTCCAAATATTGCCTATGGTTTGCCAGGCCGAGGTTCTCCGTCACCTGCGCATGGCCGGTATCATGCCAGTAGAAAACATTACCCGCGTTAAATTTTCCTAAAATTATTCCGATTTCTTCTAATGAGGGGATTTCGCGGTAGTAAAAGCGGGTCTCTATGCCTAAGGCTACCTTTCTCTTTAAGGCATAGCCTGATAATTCTTCCAGGCTCTTTAAGGCATTTTCAAAAAATGGGGCCTGAAAAGCCTTTCTTTCTTTTATCAGGTTTTCTTTAAGCTCTTTAAATTCGTTTGAATTATTAAGCCCCTTTTGATACAGCCCGATTAAGCTCCTGGTTTTGTCGGGCACCTCTACCCTGCCGCAATGTAAAACTACGATCTTCGCCCCCAGGCGGCTTGCGGTATCTATGGTTACCTTTGTATATTTTACGGCAAGCCTTCTTTCTTTTTCATCCGTAGAAGCCATATTGTAATAATCAGGCAGGGCTGACCTTCTATCTAAGCCTCTGGGGATGGGGCAAAAGTTGTGTAGGCTCATCACTTTTATCCGGCCTGATTTTACCGCCTTAAGAAGGGCTCCTACCATGGGGCTGCTTAAGTTAAAACTCAGCTCAATTTCAGAGAAACCCAGTTCCTTTATTTCAAAGAGCAGTCCTTGCGCTCCGGCATGCCGGAAGGCATTCCAGGAAGTAGAAAGAACAAAATCCATCAGAATCTTCTTCCCTTGGCCTTCTTTCTTTTACGTTCGCTCGGTTTTTCGTAATGCTTACGCTCCCTTACTTCCTTCAGGATCCCTTCCTGTTCGATTTTCTTCTTAAACCGGCGCAGTGCAGACTCGAAAGACTCGTCTTTCCTTATCTCGACCTGTGGCAATATAATCATCTCCTTTCTAAAAAAAATAATATACCATTCTTTTTTCTGTCTGTCAAAACAATGTTTAGCCTATTCTACTTCAAAGATTATCGTCAGGTTGAAGGAAAGCTGCGGGTAATCCAGGCTGGCAGGGAATTCCGGAAAAGGAGAAGCCACCTTGATAATATTTAAGGCGATGTCCCTTAAATAGGAGCTTTTAGAAGATGACGGCCCTTCTACGATACGCAGGTCCCTTAGATAGCCGTTCTTTGCCACCAGGAAAGAGATGGTTACCTGGCCTTCTTCCTGGCCGGTGTAACTGTGGTAAGCCACGCGCTTTATTTTTTCGCGCACATTAGAGTGGTAACTTATGTAGGAGGGGTTATTAATTTTATCCACATCCATCTTCATTGCCGGAAGGCTGATCTTCTTTTTTATTGCCAGGATATCGGGTTTGCTCAGGGCAGGCTTCATCAGTTCGGCCTTCAGGCTCTCCCCTATTCCTTTTTCCCCGAATGGCGGCGGGATCTTCTTACTTTGCGCAATCTTAATGGGGATGTCAAAGAGGGGCTCTCTTTTACGCAGGGCTTCTTTCGGCTCATTCTTTAAATCAGTTTTGGGCATCTCCTTTAAATAACTCACTTCAAGGTTTTGCTCGTTCTTTATGCGGGAGAATAATGAAAGCCCGGAGCTCTGCAGGAGAGCCCCGGCGTGGGCCGCTAAGGAAATAAGGAAGGTGATTTGAAATACCCTGTTAGAATTCATTGTCTAATAAGCATATTTTTGTGTTGACAGCAAATGGTTAGGGTATAAAATAAAACTATGAATAAGAGAGAAAACAATTTTGCTTTTATTGATAGCCAGAATCTTAACCTTGCTATTCGAGATCAAGGATGGGAACTGGATTTTAAAAGATTCAGGCAATATTTAAAAGACGTTTACGACGTCACAAAAGCCTTTATTTTTATAGGGTTTGTACCCACAAACCAACTTTTATATACCTCTCTGCAGCAAAAAGGATATATCCTTGTTTTCAAGCCTACCCTGAGACTGCCAGATGGAAAGGTAAAGGGCAATACTGATGCGGAGTTGGTGCTTCATACGATGTTAGAATACTCTAACTATGATAAAGCTGTAATCATTACGGGAGACGGAGATTGTTATTGTCTCATCAAACACCTTAAAAAACAAGGAAAATTAAAGAAATTAATCATTCCGAATCAACTTAAATATTCCTCTCTTCTTCGTGAATTTGCTACAGATATGCTATTCATGAATGGTTTGCGCGGGAAACTCGAATACAAATAAAGAAGAGGCATTACCGCGGGACGGAACCCTTTGGATAGCCTCTCATCGTGATCCACTAAAAATATACCTTACGGAATTGCTCCTGTCAAGCCTTTATTTCTGTTTTTTCTGACTTTTTTCACCCGCCATTACATACTCATAACAAAGTTATATTTTATTTCTACTAAAAAGCTAGTTTGATTCCGCTGAATATCGAAAATCCGGCAGTGCCATAGCCCGTTACTTCTTCATACTTCTCATCCAACAGGTTCTCTATCCTGGAATATATTCTGGTATTAGCGTTGATGTCATAATAGGCGGAAAAATCAACCTTAGTATATCTTTTAAGCAAAAGATTGCCTACATCCTGCCTGTGCCCCACATAGCTTACGTTTAAATTCAAATTGAGTTTATTAAACGGCGAATAGTCGAAGTTGAAATTAAGCTTATTTTTTGGCCTACGCAATAATTCATCGTGTGTTTCCTTGTTTTCCGTATCTAACCACGTATAATTTGCGCAAATTTTGAAATTATTCCGCGGCTTGATTTCTATCCTGTTTTCAAAACCAAAAGAACGGGCTTTGCTGACATTCTGATATTTGTCCGTCAGGAAAGTATCAGGATTAAAAACCGCATCAATCAGGTTTTTAAAGTTATTATGAAAATACGTAAAGCCGTAATTTATTTTGTTATCCAGTAACGGCTGCTCGAAACCCGCTTCGAAGGTTTCACTCTCTTCTGGTTGCAAATTCACGTTCCCTCCGCCAAAGAAGGCATCCGCAGGAGCATAAAGTTGATAAAGGGTAGGCGTCTTGAACCCCGTGCCAAAAGCAGCTTCAATTTTGGTATTAGTTTTAGGTAATGCGTACAAAGCATCAATTTTATATGTCTCGTTTGTATTAAACCGGGAATGGTCCTCAATACGATAACTAATAGAGGATGTAAATTTTTCGTCTATGTTCAGCCTATTCTCCAGAAAATATCCTTTTGTAGAGGCATATGTTTTGGGGAAAATGGATTCTGACGTTCCAAATACAGGGTCTACAGAAAAGAAATACGACTCTCCCTTCTCTCTGAGATAATTGAAGCCGCCGATTATTGAATCGAATTCGGATGCTTTAATAGTCCCCTGCCAATCTGCCTGCTGGGTTTGTCCGTAAAACCAGTCTCTTAAATATTCGTTTACATCAACGCTATCACTTTCATCGAAATCCCTCCTGAAATTACCCATCCAGGAGAGTTGTATTTTCTGCTCAAATTCATCCCATATTTTATGGTTTAAGATAACCGATGATATCGCCTGTTTTGTCCAGCCTTCTCTATTATCATCGTCTCCACCAACTCCGCCCGAATCATCATAAGAATACCTGGCGTAGGTGTAGCGGCCGATGAGGCCCAAGGCTAACTTATCGGATATATCGTAACCAGTGCGCAACGAATAAGCATTATTCTCGTATGGATCCCGCTCTTTGTTTCCGCGCTCTTCACTCGCGCGCGAAAATCCCCTGGTGCGAAAATGTGAACTGCTGATTGCAAACTGCAATTTATCTTTTTCTCCATTGAGGCCTAAGCCCTCTCTGCGGGTATAATAAGTTCCGAATTCTTCAAAAATAGAAAGTTTTGGCTTACCGGCCCCTTTCTTTGTAATTATATTTATTACACCCCCAATTGCGTCTGAACCGTAAAGGCTGCTTTGAGCTCCCCTTACTATTTCTATGCGTTCAACATTATCCAAAGTTAAATATGCCGGGTCAAAACTTCCATCGGCAGATATCGGATCATATACCCTGATTCCGTCTATCATGACGCGGGTCTGGCCGGAATTTGCTCCGCGTATAAATAATGAAGCGGTTCCGCCATATCCACCGGTTTGGACCATATCCAGGCTATAATCTTGTTTAAGGGCAGTCATAAGTGTATATAAACCTCTTTTCTCTAGTTTCTTCTCTGTAAACGAGGTTACAGAACTCGCTACAGAGCCTGCGTTGGTTTCTATCCTTGCGGGCGTAACAACAAGCTGCTCTAATTCAACAACCCCTTGTTCCTCGGCATAAATATCGCAGACAGAAGCAAATAACAATAAGGCTAATATCGCGCTTCTTCTCATCTTTCTCCTTTCCCTTCCTTTCGAAGGTACTTGCGGAGTAAATGATCGACCGGACTAATCAGGCATTTAGCCTGAATTTACCGTTGCGGGGCAGTGCCCGGGATCACACCGGGACTTCCTTCATTTATCCGTAGGTTAGTTTTTATCGATAGCAGTGTATCTTTTAATATCCAAAAACCAGTGTTTCCAGAAACCTTCCTTCATTATGGGCTCGGCCTCCAATATCTCAATACGTTTCTTAAATATCGGGCCGTCAACTACAAGCGTGTGAAATTCCCCGTTTTCTCCGCAGGGACAAATCCCTCCTTTCTTAAGCTCTTTTGTCAGCTCTCTGTCAACGTAGCGGCCGAGGAATTCCTTTCCCATTACATCCGCTTTACAACTAACAATAATCGCCTTAAAACCCGAGTCTACGAATTCCTCTATTAATTTTTCGGTTGGCTCCTGCCAGAGAGGCTCCACAGGAGTAATTTTTAATTCACCGCAGACGCGTTCAATCCAACTCTCATGCTCCAGTAAATAGATATCCCCGAAAACCATGGTGTTTATCCCCTTATCCTTAAACTTGTTAACCGCGGCCTTAAATTCCTCCTCGTATTTTTGCATATCGGGGCTCACTTCTTCCTGAACTAAGGGAATACCGATAAGCCCGGCCTGAAAATTCAAAAGCCTCCCTTCTATGCCGTGAAAGCACCCGCGTTTCGATTCGCGCGAAATAAAATTCAGCAGGCATTTTACATCGTAGCCTTCTTTTATCGCCCTGTAACAAGCCAAGCAGCTATCTTTTCCTCCGCTCCAGCTTGCAATAGCAGCCCTGTCAGACATACTGCATCCTTTCTGATACGCATATAAAAATAAGCACCGCAACTTCTATCAACTCATTCAGCGCTCCCAGCGTATCTCCGGTGATACCCGCGACTTTGTGTTTAGAGTAGAGCGAGATCAAATAAGCAAGCAGAGAAACAAAAATAAAAACAAAGAGCCCTTTTGTTTTCCAATACAAAAATACCATAATTAGCGTAACTAAGGTAGCAAGAATAAAGTTCTTTAAATTCATCTGCTCTATAAAACCCTTCGCCTTTCCTTCTTTTCTGGCGTAAGGAAAGAAATACATGGAAAAAAGCATTGACCATCTGCTTAATACGCACATTAGGGCTAGCAAAAGAGGCCTTGTACCGGAATTTACAGAATAGATAAATGCGATTTTTAATAAAATGATACAGATAACCGCTAGTACTCCCATCGTGCCTATTCTTGAATCCCGCATAATGGCAAGCTGTTCTTCCCTGGCCTTTCGGCTAAAAAAAGCATCAGCAGTATCTGACAAGCCGTCTAAATGCAGACCTCCAGTAAGTATAGTTAACGACACGACTAACATGCATGAGCTTACGAGCGCATCAAAATGTAAAGATAAAAGCAGGCTGTTAATGCCAGACAATATTATGCCGATGATTAAACCTACCAGAGGAAAGAATACCAGAGCAGAACCTAAATCTTTCTCTTTAAAGTTCTTTATTTTTAGTGGAAGGATTGTTAAGAATTGTACGGCTAATAAAAATCCTGTCATTTTTCGTTTCCCTTTGAGACCTGCGCCCCTTGAAAAGTGGCCATCTCATTTAATATCTTAACCGCGGCCTCAACAATAACCATGGCCAGGGCAGCGCCCGTGCCTTCCCCCAGCCTTAAGTCAAGATCTAAAAGCGGCTTTAAACCGATGTAATCAAGGATGACTTTATGGCCGCGCTCCACAGAGCAATGGGCCGCAATCATATATTCCTTTGTTTTCGGCTCTAACTTGTATGCCAGTAACGCGGCTGCGCCTGAAATAAATCCGTCAATCACGACCGGGATTTTCCTGGCGCAACCGCCTAAAATTACCCCCGTAAGCCCTCCTATTTCAAATCCGCCTAACTTTGACAAAACATCAATGGGGTCGGCGGCATCGGGCTTATTGACTGACAATGATTTTTCAATTATCCTGATTTTGTTTTCTAATCCCCGGTCATCCAGGCCGGTCCCTCTTCCCGTGACTTGTTTAACTTCTGCTTTAGTTATAGAGGCAACTATCGCGCTTGCTGAAGTAGTGTTTCCTATCCCCATTTCTCCGGTGCCTGCGATATCCAGCCCTTTTTTGAATTCATCTTCGAATATTTCTATCCCCGCCTCAATGGATTTTATCGCTTCTTGCCTGCTCATTGCCGGCACCTTCGCCATATTTTTAGTGCCGTAGTTTATTTTCCTTATTATAAGGCGGCTGTCTTCCTTTAGGTCTCCTGCTACCCCAAAATCCGCAACCACTACCCTCGCTCCCGCGTGTTTAGCCAGGACATTTATTCCCGCGCCCTGGTTTAAAAAATTATAAACCATCTGTAGCGTCACTTCTTTCGGGAAGGCGCTCACCCCTTCTTCTGTTACTCCATGGTCTGCGGCAAAAGTAAAAATCACCGTATTCTTAAATTCGGGATTCTCTTTACCGGTTACCCCGACAATCTGCTTAGCCAACTCTTCCAACCTCCCGAGGCTGCCTTGCGGTTTGGTAAGATTATCCAGCCGCTTTTGACAGGCTTTGATAAATTCATAATCAGGCATTCCAATTTGGCGAATAGTTGATTGGATCTTATCCATTAGCCTCCTTTTATCCTTAAAGGTATCCCTGCCAGCATAAAGTAAACCTTACTTGACTCTTTGGCGATAATTTGGTTTGCCCTGCCCTGGATATCCCTGAATTCCCGGGATAACTTATTCCTGGGGACTATTCCCATTCCCACTTCATTAGAAATCAGGACTGAATCCACCTTACCTTTCTTTAACGCGGAAATTATCCCTAAAATCTCTTTCTCTATCTTTTCTTCGCTAAAGCGCTTTAATAAAAGGTTGCATAACAAAAGCGTGATGCAATCAATTAGAATCAAATCATATTCACCCGATATTTTTCGTATTAGGGCCGCTACATTTAACGGTTCCTCAAAGGTTTTCCAGAAAGAAGGCCTGCTGTTTTGATGGCTGGTAATTCTTTTTTTCATCTCGCAGTCTCGGGGCTCGCAAGTCGCAATAAAGGCCACGCGTCTTGCCTTGGCTATTTTTACGGAGAAACTGCTCTTTCCGCTCCTTGCCCCTCCGAAAATAAAAGTAATTTTTCCCATTATCGTAAATGCCGCGTATCGTCCTGTAAGATTATCTTGGGAGCATTCCTCTTGTATTCAATAACGGTAATGCTCGCGGAATGCGGGATATTCTTCCAGAACTCTTTTGATTTCAAGATATGCATAAGATAAATACTGATTGCCCCTCCGTGACAGACTACCGCCGTAGTCTTGTTTTTATTTAAAGCGATTATTTTTTTAAACGCAGAGACTACTCTTTGCTTAAAGCTACTTAGGTGTTCTCCTTCGGGGATCTTGCAGCGAGAGGGATCAAGCAGCCATTTGCGGTAAATGTTAGCGTGCTTTTCTAAGATTTCTTTGTGGGTCAGGCCCTCAAATACCCCGAAGTGCATTTCGCGGATTCCGGGAATTTTTTCAATCTTAAGCTTTTTAAATATTATCTTCGCAGTCTGTATCGCCCTTTTCCTGTCGCTTGAGTAAACCTTGTGTATTGTCGCATCCTTGAGCCGTTTGGCTAGAAGCCTTGACTGGAGCAAGCCTTTTTCGCTCAGGGCAATATCTATAAAGCCGCTGTATCTTTTTTTGATATTCCACTCTGTTATCCCGTGGCGGATAAGGATTAATTTTGTCGGCATATTTTATCTTTTGAAACCAAGAGCACAAACGGCTTCTTGGTTATAGGGTTTTTCTGCACCACCACTACCGTCTTGTAAACCTGTTCTATGTTCTGATAAGTCAGCACCTCTTCCGCAGCGCCGTACCTAAAGATACGGCCCTCGGCAAGCAGGATAATCCGATCACAATATTCGCTGGCTAAGTTTAAATCATGCAGGACTACGGCTATGGTAAGATTATTTTTTTTATTCAGAGTTTTTAACAAATCTAAGACTTGAATCTGATGGCCGATATCAAGGTGCGAGGTCGGCTCATCCAGAAACAATAAAACCGGCTCCTGCGCCAATGCCTTGGCAATCATGACCCTTTGCCGCTCCCCGGCGCTCAACTCATTGATATTTTTCTCTTTTAACGCGAGGCAGTCGGTCATTTCCAGGCTTTGTCGGGCAACCTCCAGGTCATGTTTTGTTTCTGTGGCAAGCCTGCCCAGATGCGGGATCCTGCCTAAAAGCACGACTTCAAAGACACTGAAGGGAAAATTAATCAGCGTATCCTGGGCCACAAAAGAAACCTTCTTCGAAAATTCCTTCGGGCTTAACCTGAATATATCGTTTCCTAAAAAGAGGGTGTTGCCGGATTGCGGGATTAATACCCGGCTCATTAAACGTAAAAGGGTGGTTTTTCCGGAACCATTAGGCCCGATAATCCCCAAAAGCTCCCCTTCCTTAATCTCTAAATCAATATCATGGACTACATTCTGCTTGCGATATCCCCCCGAAAGCATCCTTGTTTTTAATAAATCCCGGCTCATTTAACCCTCTGGCTCTTTTTAAACAGGAAAATAAACGCCGGTGCTCCCACTATCGCGGTGATTACTCCCAGCGGTATCTCTAAAGGAGGAAATAGCGTGCGCGATAAAGTGTCGCAAACCACCATAAATATGCCCGCCAAAACGCAGGTGGCGGGAATCAAGCGCTTGTGGTTGGGCCCCACGATTTGCCTGGCCATATGCGGCACTATCAGGCCCACAAAGCCGATGATGCCGCAAATGCAGACAATAGCAGCTGTAATCAAGGCTGTGGTTAAAATCAGTATTTTTTTTACCTTTTCTACATCTACCCCTAAATGCATTGCTTCTTCTTCGCCTATAATGATGGCGTTTAAGTCCTGGGCAAAGAAATAAATGCAAATTAATCCCAGGAAAACCAGGACAAAAACAGTCAAGAGAAGCTTAATATCATAGACCTGAAAACTTCCCCATAGCCACCAGGTAAAGCCGTGCAACGCCTCGTTGCCGGAAATGGAAATCAAAAAAACTATAATAGCGGAAAGCCCTACGGATACGATAACCCCTGAAAGTATAAGTGATTGTTCTGAAATCCGGTTTTGCTGCCTGGCCAGGTTGTAAACCAGGGTAATGCTTGCCATTGCCCCTAAAAACCCGAATAAAGGCAGGTACATCCTGGAGAGCCCGAGCATTACCGCGATAACCGCGCCTAATCCGGCGCCGCTGGAAGTCCCCAAAAGATAAGGCTCGGCCAGGGAGTTACGCAGGATTGCCTGAAGGACAATCCCTGAAGCTGCCAGGCCGCAGCCTACGATAATCGCGGTCAGTACCCGCGAGAGCCTTAAATAGAAAATCGGCAGATTAGAATTTGAGAATAATTCTCCAGCAGGAATATTGACTGTCCCTTTTAGTAAGCCGGCTAAGGTTACCGCGCACAAAATCAGAAAAGAAATGAATATTATTCTTTTAGATCTTCTTTGCATCTTAAGGGTATAATCTTTGGTTCAGCTCTTTTATCCCTTGGACAATCCTGGGGCCGGGCCGAAGCAGGATGTCAGGGTCGATATCATTATGGACCCGATTATTTTTCACCGCCGAGATATTATCCCATCCTAATCGCTCCCCCACGATTTTTAAGGGCTCGCCTTTATCCATATAGGCGAGGATTATACATTCGGGATTGCTTCTGATTACTGCTTCTGGGCTAAAAATGCTGAATGCCCTTCTTGCGTTATGCGCGATATTTATCCCGCCTGCCAGGGTAATGGCTTCATCCAGAAATGAGCCCTTGCCCGCGGTAGTTAGGGGCTCATGCCAGATTTCTACAAATACCCTTGGCCTTTCTACGATTGGGATTTGTCCAACTTCTCTCTGGATTTGCGCAATTTCCTCTCGCATACCGGAAATTAATTTTTGAGCAGCTTTATCCCTGCCGGTTATTTCTCCGATTTCCTTTATTGAAACATACAGTTCCTCAATATTCTTCGGGTCGGCGACATAGACCTTGATTCTCTGTTTCTTCAATTCATTGATTACCGGCGTTTGCTCAAGCCCGGTGCAGAATACATAATCCGGATTTAAAGAAAGGATTTTTTCAATGTTTGGCCTGCTAAAATCCCCGATTTTGGACTTTTGTTTTGCCTCTGGAGGATAATTACAATATGAGCTGACGCCAGCAATTTCTGCATCAAGCTTTAAAGCAAAGAGTATTTCGGTAGTGGAAGGAGCAAGGGAAACATATTTCTTAAGGGTATCTGCTCGGACGATTTGCGTAAATTGCCAGAAGAATGCCCCAAGAATCAGTAAAGCGGTTAAAAATATTCTTTTCATAAAATAAAACCCCCGCTCTTGCTTTCGCAAAAAACGCGGGGGTGCACCCTTTTCTTCTTATAGCCCTTCCGCGGGGTTCTTGTTATATAGGCAGGTCTTCTGGCTCTGAGCTTCTATCTACTCGCCTGCGCCTTCCCGCGCCGGATATTCGGCGCAGTGGCTTTTTTGGGCTTTCGTCTGCTCTTACAGCGGCGGGACCGCATCCGATTCGGCTCTCTTGCTTCCTAGCTTACGGATTTCCCTTAACCTATAATTATAATCTTCTTTATTTTTAGAACGCTAACAGCGGGTTTTCAACACTTATGTTAAAATTTAGCTTATTGCGGTTCTCCCTCTCCGGGATGTTTTCTTTTCCAAAGCATCAATTCTTTATCATCTACAACGCCGTCATTATTCAAATCCAACGATTTTTTTGCGTCCGGTGGTAGGGGATTTTTATCTTTCCATTGCCCAAGCTCCTTATCATCGACAACCCCGTCATTATTCACATCTGCCTCTTTTTTCCAGAAAACCCCCTTATCATCCCATGCCTTTTCCCTTTTTACTTCCTTTCTATCAACTATTCCATCTTCATTTTGGTCAGCATGCTTTTCCTTTGGGGTGTCCACTTTAATAACCTTTGACGGCGAGCTCTTTGCCGGAGAAGATGCTGCAGGTGCATTTTTCCCATTTTTGGCAATGGATTCATTCACAAATACAAGGCCGAGAAGAAAAACCAATACAAAACAAATAGCCATGAGTTTCTTCATCCAAACACCTCCTTAATGATTTTTACCACTATTTTATTTTTTGTCAATTAAATTAATCACTGTACTGCGGCCTGATAACCCATTATCCCCAGGCTGCAGAGGGCGCTGACAATCAGGCCTGCTGCGATGACGCCAGCCACGATAGAAATAAAAGCATACCTGAACCTGATTTTAAATAACGATGCAGCCACTATCCCGCTCCAGGCGCCGGTCATTGGTAGGGGTATGGCTACAAATATAGCCAGCCCTAAGGCTTCGTATTTTTGCACAGAATCCGCCTTCTTTTTGGTGCGCTCAAAAAGCCAGTCAAAAAACCTTGCCCAAACCCTGAATTTACGTAACCTCCGAGAAATGGGCTCAAGGAGAAAAAGCGCAGGGATAACCGGGATGCAATTACCGGCTACGGAAAGCCAAAAGGCCTTAGAAAGAGGCATACCGAAAGAAAGCGCCAAGGGTATGGCTCCTCTTAATTCTGAAACCGGCAATGCCGCAGTAATCATTACAATCAATTCTTTATTCATCTATTAGTTATTCTTTCCAGCCGTATTTGCCTACCAAGGGCACAAAAACGCAGCCGCAGACCTGGATTGACTCTAACTTTGATTCTTTCTTTTCGGCTACGGTCAAAACCTGGCTGAAGGTCTCTCCCAACGGCACAACTATCTTCCCGTTTTCTTTAAGCTGTTCTGAAAGCGGTAAAGGTATCCGGGGGCTTGCCGCAGTGATTATTATCCGGTCAAAAGGCGTTTCTTCCTGCCACCCCAGGCTTCCGTCCCCTACTTTAATTTTAATATTCTTATAACCCAGGCCGTTTAATGTTGACTCAGCTTTTTTTGCCAGGGATTCAAACCTCTCTATGCTATACACTTCTTTTGCCAGCTCTGCTAATATCGCCGTCTGATAACCAGAGCCGGTGCCGATTTCTAAAACTTTTTCATCGCCTTTAAGCGCAAGGCATTCGGTCATCAGGGCAACGATATAAGGCTGGGATATGGTTTGTCCCTCGCCGATAGGGATAGGAAAATCCGCGTAGCTGCTCGGCCTGAATTCTTCAGGGACAAATTTATGGCGCTCTACCCTCCTGAAAGCTTGCAAAACCCTCTCGCCCTTTATTTCCCGGCGGATAAGCTGTTCTTCTACCATGCGTTTTTTTAGCGCCTCGAAGTCCACAGTTCTCCTATCACCATCCTGATGAACCTTACGGTATCAATAAGCGGGTTGATATAGCTTCTTTCCTGCCGATATATGCTTTTTATGGGAATAGACTCTATTTTAAATCCTGCCCGCGCGCCCTTGATTAAAAGCTCTGATTCTGTTTCGTATTTAGAGGTGCAAAGCCTGATTTTATCAAAGACCTCTTTTTTTATCAGCCGGAAACCGCACTGCGTATCGGGTATCTTCTGGCGGGCAATTTTTGAGATCAGCCAGGACATAAATTTATTGGTCAAGAATCTCAACATAGGCATATTTTTTGTCTTTTTCATGCGGTTACCGATGATGATCCCGCTCTGGGAGTATTTGGCGACATTCATAAAATAAGGGATGTCTTGGGTCAGGTGTTGTCCGTCTCCGTCAATAGTCACTACCGCGTCAAATTGTTTCTCGGCAGCATAGCAGAAGCCTTTAATTAAAGATGCGCCTTTACCCCTGTTGTGCGGGTTTTCAAAGACTACTGCCCCGTTTTTACGCGCAATCTGGGCGGTATTATCGCTTGAGCCGTCGTCTATTACCACAACCTCCTGGCCTAATAATTTTATTTCGCTTACCAGCCTGCCGATTTCTTTGGCTTCGTTATAGGTAGGTATAATCACGCAGGTATTCATATTTATTCTATCCAGAACCGCTTGAACATATACCACTGGTCAGGGTATTTACGGATATAATCCTCAAAGATAAGCTTGTATTCGGAAATGATCCGCTTAATGTCTTTTTCCTGGTCTGCCGAAGGAGAAAATTCCAAAGGTTTCTCAATCCTTAAGGTGAATGTATCATCGCTGTTCCTAAGCATAAAGCCCGGGACAATTGCGGCACCGGTTTTTAGGCAAAAGGTTGCCGGCCCCTGCGGGAAGAGCGCGGGTTTTCCGAAAAAATCCAATGTAATCCCTGTTTCCCCGAAAAGCCTGTCCCCTACCAGCGCCACTAGCCCGTTATTCTTTAAAACACTAAGGCATCTTCTCACTGCTATCCCCAGAGGGATAACGTTTACGCCTTTACTCTGGCGCTGGCGGTTAAAAAAACGGTTTACCAGCTTATTTTTGTGGCTGAGCGCAACCGCCCAAAACGGGTAGCCGGAAAGCGCGATTATCGCTCCGCCCAATTCCCAGTTTCCCAGGTGAGCAGTCAGGGTTATTATGCCCTTTCCTTTTGCAAGCGCCTCATCAAAAAAGCGCGCGTTTTCAAAACGCACATTTTTTTTGATATACTCTTTATCTATTTTCTCAAACCTGAAAAAATCAACCAGGTATTTGGCAAAATTACGGAACATCCTGACCTGGATTTCCCGGATTTCTTTTGGGGGCTTATCCGGGAATATAGCCCTAAGGTTTTCGCTTACCTGTTTTTTGTCTTCGGACGCGAATAAATAACGCAGGTCCGAAAAGAATACGGCAAGTTTATAGGCTAATTTTAGAGGCAAAGACATGGCCAAAAACTGGCCAACCCTATATAGCAGGTAGTCTATCATAAACCTAATAAAAGCCTGGCGATGTCAACCGAAGCATCAGGCTTACTGATAAGGCCTTGGCACTTGCGGATCTCCTCTAATCGGGAAGGGCTATTGATTAAATCCTTAACAACCCTGCCTATTTCTTTTGGCTCATCCACTTTTATGGCTGCATTCTCTTTTATCAGGTATGCCGTATTATTGGCTTCCTGTCCGGGCAAAGGGTTGATTATAACCATGGGAACCTGCTTTGCCAGGACTTCGGCAGTTGTAACCCCTCCGGGCTTGGTAATTATAATGTCTGAGACTTCCATCAATTCAGGGATGTTATGGGAGTATTCGTATAAAAGCATTTTATTTTTAAAACGGCTTTTCATTTTCTGAAGGGAATTGAAAAGTTTTTTGTTAGTGCCCGTAACCACAATCTGCTGGACCGGAAAATCCATCTTATCCAGAGAATCAATGATTGTTTTCATCGGGCCAAGGCCATGGCTTCCCCCCATAATTAAAATCTTGGGTGTCCCGGAGCCTAATCCGAGCCGGTTTAAAATTTCTCCCTTGTCCTTTTTCTCGTTAAAATAGGGGTCAAAAGGTATTCCGAAGGGTTTTACCTTTCCGGCATCCACCCCCTTATCTATTAAACGCCGGCTTATCTCCTCTGTTGGGGTAATATAATAATTTATACTGTCATAAATCCAGTAAGAATGCGGCACAAAATCAGTCAGGACCGCAACCAGCGGTATTTGCGAGCCGTATATCTTTTTATAATCCGCAACCATCCCGCAAGGGAAAGCCTGCGTGCAGGCAACGGCATCAGGCTTAAATTGCGAGAAAATTTTATCCAGCTTTACCGCATTGAATTTATGTAACCCCTGTTTTAGCTTCTCTATCCTTTTCATGAAGGCGGGGTTATCGTAAAGATAATCCCAGATACGCGGGGTTTTTTTTATGATACCCATATAAATACCGTGGATAATCTTCTCTGAAATGGGGTTTGTATAATTGAAGGCGTTGATATTTAATGTCTCTGCGGCAGGTTCCAGCATTTTGAGCGCCTTTTCAATGGCAAGCGCAGCGCTGCGATGCCCGGAGACCTGTGTTATATACATCAGTATTATGCGTTTTGCAGCCATAATCTCAAATTAACTTTGCTTCATAAAGCTCGGTTAAGGCCTCTACTGTTTCCGGGCTAAACTGCCTGCCTTTTTGCAGTTGTACTTCTTTCATCGCTTCCTCTTTTGCCAGGGCCTTGCGGTAAGGCCTGTCTGTAGTCATAGCATCAAAGGAATCCGCGACAGATATTATGGAAGCGACCAGGGGGATTTCGCTTCCCTTTAATCCTTCCGGGTAACCCGAGCCGTCATACCTTTCATGATGGTATTTTACTCCGGCAATAGCTTCTTTTAATTCCCTTATCGGAGAGAGTATTGCGCTTCCGACAACAGGATGCTCCTGCATCTTTGCTCTTTCGGATTCATTTAACGGCCCCTCTTTATTCAATATGGGTTCGGGCACGCCGATTTTCCCGATGTCATGCAAAAGGCTTGCGATGTGTAAATCCTCAAGGAATTTCTCGTTTATAACCTGCGGTTTATTCCTATGCATGCTCCTGGCGATCTGCAGGCTTAAATCCGTGACCCTTGCCGTATGGCCGTGCGTGTAATGGTCTTTTGCGTCAATAGCGGCTGCCAGGGCTACGGTGGTGTGCAAGAATAACTTTTTATTTTTAGAGAGCTCAAGCTCAAGCTCCGTGAAAAGCTGGGCATTCCTGATTGCCATCGCCACATCCGAGGCAAGGGCAACGAAAAAATTCAATTCGCCTTTTGCAAGCTGCCTGCCGTTATTTTTTCTGCCTAAAAGCAATATACCCAAAAGGTCATCCCGGAAATAACTGGGCACGCAGGCAACAGCGTCAAATATCTCCATCTGGTATAATGCGCCCTCTATCAGGCGCTTTGAAATGCGTGAATGGTTGCGTTTTAAAAGTTTGCGCGCGGCCTTATAAACTAATGCCCCATCCTTGAGAATCCTTGAGTTCTTTTCTTCCTTAAATAGTTTTATCAGGGGGTTATCGGAATCCATTCTGGCAAACCCCGCAGGAATTTTGGTGCCTGAACTTCCGCCGGAAACAGTAAGGACATACGTATCTTTATCCTTATTATGCAGGAGTATCCCGGAATGCCTGACCTTGACCTTCTGCACGATATTACGCACGATCATTTT
This sequence comes from Candidatus Omnitrophota bacterium, assembly GCA_040754615.1. Taxonomy (GTDB): domain Bacteria; phylum Omnitrophota; class Gorgyraeia; order Gygaellales; family Profunditerraquicolaceae; genus JBFMBZ01. The sequence goes on from JBFMBZ010000082.1 coordinate 43,847, forward strand.
GATTAAGACATCCGGCTCGTGCACTAAAATCATGCTTTTTGCAGCCGCCTCAAGCTCCTTCTTGTAGTCTATCCTCAAGCCGCTACTCCTTTCTAACTGCCTGTAACTGGCCCATTACTATTTTCTCCAGCTCGTCTAATTCCAGGGGCTTGTGGATATAATCTGCCGCCCCTAATTCGCTGCACTTTAAAGAAGATTCATCGTCGTCGGGTTTTCTGCCCGTTACCATAATCACCTTTGCGTCTTTGTTTATTGATTTAATCCTTTTCAATGTCTCGATGCCGTCTATCCCCGGCATTTTTATATCCAATAGCACCAGGTCTGCCTTATCGCGCTCAAAAATTTCCAGGGCTTCTTCTCCTGAAGCAGCGGTAGTCACGTCAAGCTTTCTCCTGCGGAAGAAATTCGCTGCAAACTCCCGCACATCTGCTTCATCGTCAACTATCAGCAATCTTGCCATTTTGTAAGTTCTCCATTTTGTTTATTTGTATAATAAATTGACCCTGAATGTCTCGCTGTTTTTATCCAAAGCTTCGGGAAAAGAAGGAAAAGGAGAAGCCTTTTGCACTGCTTCTTTGGCTAAAGGTATGAGCCCGGGGTTGGCTGCTTCCAGCACCTGCGGCTCTCCTGCCAGCCTTCCGTCATTTGTCAGGGTAAACAGCAGCTTTACCGCGCCTTTTACCGCGAGTGGCTGAGTAAAGACAGCGGAGGACTGGACTTTCTCTACGATTCTCCGGTAATAATTTCTGATTTCGTCTCTCGGGTTAAGGTTTTGGGGCGCCTGTGCGGTTTTTCTTCTGACAATGTTTCCATCTACCATTTCTACAATTACGCCTTCTTTTGGCTGAATTTCAGCTAATTCCGTGATGCTTTTCTCGCCGGAAACAATATGCGGAGTTAAGAGTATTACCAAATCGGTCTGTTCCATCTTGTCAGAGGTGCTCCTGAAAAGGAAACCCAACCCCGGTATATCCCCTAATAAAGGAATCTTTTTTACTGTTTTGGTGCGGGTATCTTTCTTCAGGCCCCCGATAACAACCGTTATCCCGTCCTTTACCATAATCGTAGTTTCGGCTTCTGAAGTAGTAACGATGGGTATCTCTGTTATGGTGCCTTCAGAAGTTATTGACTCGCGCGTTGCATCGCTTATTTCGGGCTTTATTTTCATAATTACATTGCCGTCGCGGTTTATGGTGGGCGTTACGTAAAGCTGTATGCCCGTATCCACAAAATTTACTGACTGGGAAGTCACTGTTGTCCCGGTACCGCCTTGAGAAATGTTAGAAGTAACGTAAGCGTCTCTCTTGCCGACGTGTATCTTTGCCTCCTGATTATTCATGACCAAAATCCTGGGGCTGGAGAGTATCTTCGTATCTCCTATAGTGCGTAAAACATCAAGTATTGCTTTATAATCCCCTGCCTCAGAAACCACGGCTGAAGATGGGGTGCCGAAAAAAAGGGCGCCGCTTGTATTGTTGGCTAAATTCGCCTTTATATCAAAATGTTTATCGATAAAATAATCCCAGTCAACCCCCATTTTGAATTCATCCGAAGGCTTGATTTCAACAATCTGCGCGTCAATCAGGACCTGCGGGCTCTTTTCGTCAAAATCGCTGATTAGCTGGGAGAGCTCTTCTAATTTTCCCGGGTAATCCGTAATGGAGATTTTATTGGTGCGCTCGTCAATTTTGATGGAGCCTATTCCCTTGGTGATTGCCTGCTCGAGGTTCGCCTTCAGTTTATCTGCCTGCGCGTAATTTAAGGAGAAGGTTTTTGTTTTTACGGGCAGATCCGCTTTGACGATAAAATCTTCCATTTCCTTTATCTTCTCGGGAGTATCTATGAGGGCGAGGGTATTGGAGCCTTCGTCAATAACAATCCTCCCGATATTAGTTTTAATCTGGTTAAGCGCCTTGGATAATTCTGCGGCTTTGGCATATTTAAGCGGCACTACCTTTGCGGTTTTTTTATCCATAAAACGCTCCCCGTGCAGTAGCTCATAGTCTCTTTGCGTCATTACGTTGATGATGCCGCCCTTTTCTTCGTACGCCAGGTCATTGGCAAGGAGTATAATTTCAAAGGCATCGGCGACATCCACGTCTTTTAAAAACATAGTCACCCTTCCGGTAACGTTCTTTCCGACGACAATATTCATCGCCGAGCGGCTCGCCAGCATTTTCAGGACATCTATCACATCCATGCCTTTTACGTCTAAAGTAATCTTATCCTGGGAGGCAAGAGCGCCCTTATTCTCCTGTCCAAAAGCAAAATTACCCGCGGCTAAGCCTATCAAAATAATCATAAGGAATATTTTATTTATCTTCATCGCCCCTCCCCGTTACATATAAAGCTCAAACCTCTGGCCGTTTTGGTTTAAAATAACCTTTCCTTCCTGGATCTCTTCTACCTGGAATTCTCCGAGAAACTGCCCCGTAGTGAGGTAAAAAGTCTTTTGCGCTTTTTTATCCTCGATTACCGCCTGTGCCGGGTCGCCCAGCATAATCCCGACGAGGTTTATATCCTTGATTAAATCCGTATTCACATTTAAAGGCCCCTTATTATCACTGCTTTGCGAAAGGCTTGAGAAAATCTGCTTCCCTTCCAGGCCCTGCAGGTAAAATTCAAGGGGCTTCATTTCTTCCTGGGGAAGCGTTTTCTTAAAGGGCTCCTCTTTTACCTCGCGGCCTGTTAAGCGTATTTCCTGAGGCGCAAGGAAAGGATAGACAAGCGAAGAAATAAGGTATATGCAGGAAAAAATAAAAGCCACTCCGATGGTGTTCTTGAGGCTCAGTAACCCCGCGTAGCGGCTAAAGTCAAAATTGAAGGTAAGCCTCATTCCTTTTTTTGTTTTTAAGGCGGATGGGCCAGAAGACGCTTTGTTGTCCCCAGCATTAACAGGATGCTCTTTATGGCCCCTGATTAACCTCAAAAGTTTTTCTTCCGGAGAAATATTATCTTTCATACCTTGACTTCCCTGTCGGCCAATTCCCGGATAATATCGGCATCCACAACCATCCGGTCTTTCATCACTAAAAACTCAAGGGCGTTATGGCAGAACATAGAGATCTTGCGCGGATAGCCTTGAGTTTCTTCATAAATCAATTTTATGGCTTCATCGGTAAACAGCCCGCCTGAAAAAGCATAGCCTGCCTGCCGGAGCCTGAATTCAATCATGCTCTTTGTCTCCCCTTCATCCAGGGGGTTAAGGGTATATTTCAGGGCGATGCGGTCGGTGAAGTTATGTATTTTCTTAATTCTCGGGAGGAGCTCAATCTGGGCAAGGATGACCAGCTGCAGGAGCTTAAATTCGTTGGTTTCGTAATTTAAGAACATCCTTAAGAGCTCAAGGTTTTCCGTGGTGATTTTCTGGCCTTCATCAATCAGAAGGACCACTGTCTTATTTTCTTCAAGGTTTTTATGGAAAAGGTATTTTTCCAATGATTCTTTAAAGTCTATAGTGGAATTAAAGGCGGGCGTGATACCAAACATCTTTACCAAACTGAGGAGGAATTGGAACTCGGATTTATATCCGGGGTCAAGGATCATGTGGAAGATGAAATCGTTCTCTTCGCGGAAAGCCTGAAGCAGGGTGCGTAGCAGCGTAGTCTTGCCTGTGCCTACGTCTCCGAATATTACGCTTAAACCTCGGCGCAGCCTGATAGCAATCTCAAGGCGTTTTAAAGCGGTAAAGTGGCTGGAGGAATGATAAAAAAACTGCGGGTCAGGGCTTGTAGAAAAAGGCTCTTTTTCCAGGCCCAATACTTTATAATAACTCATTCTTTATCTGGCTAATGGAATGGCCTTCTTTTCTTAAGGCTCGGATTTTTCTCAATTTGTCTATGGTGGTATTATCAAAATAGCGAAAGCGCGTCTCGGGGCTACGGCTTACTTCATGGATAAGGCCCACCTTAAGGTAATATTTTAGCGTATAGACAGAAAAGCCTGTCTGTCGGGCTAAGTCCTTGATTAATAAGATATTATAAATATTCTCACCCATCGCTCTCTAAGTAGAGAGCATACCACTCTTTAGAAAAATGTCAAGCAAAATTCTTTTCTATTATTTTAGTCTAAGGAGAGTTTGTTGATTGAAAAGGTTCCTTCTAAGAGGCTGGTGTTGGGCTTGGCGTTTAGCTGAAATTTCTGGATTTTAAGCAGGGCTATAGAAGTTTCCAGGTTATATATGAATTTGAGGTAATCCTTGATTGAGGCCTCTGACCTTAAATCAATGATTATGTCTTTATTCCGGAAGGAGTTTAGGGGGATCTGCGGCCTGAGGTCAATAATGCGCACGCCTGCGTCAGAGGCTATTGCCTCTAATTCCGATAACGCGATAACAAGGGGGTCTTCGTTTTCTTTCCGCTCTGCGGAAAGCGGCAGCTTCTTGTAGTTTGCAAAGCCTGCCTGGATCCTATCTTTCTGGCTGATAAGCATTTTATAACGGATGAGCCTTGACTTGACAACGCGTATCTCCCGGTTTAATGCCTGGCTTTTATTGAGCGCGGGGAGAATAAATAGGTTGAAAACAACCGACAATGCCAGCACTGTTATTGTCAGTGTTACAATCACCCTCTCTCTTTTGCTTAGTATCTTTAACACCCTATCTCCTTACACAGGTGATTTCAAAATCCACTACTTCCGCACCCTGTAATTTTTTTTTCGTGGCGTACCTTAAACGTGCGTCAAAATTCTTTAAAACCGCAGATTTTTCTATTGCCCCTGCGAACTGAAAAATATTATTTAGCTCGGGAGTGTACCCGTGAATGATTAACTGTTTGCCTTCTTCATAGCCTATGTTTACCAGGGAAACGCCCTGCGGGATAATCTGGTTAATTTCATATAAGACATCCGTAGCCTGCGGCTTCTGGCGAAGCCGCTCCAAAGCGATATCCTGCCTTTTCTTGAGCTCTTCAATTGATTTTGCCTCTATCTCTACCTTCTTTAATTCCTCTTTCAGTTTTTGCAGGTAACTTCTCTTGTTATCCAGGTGTTTAGATGCGCCAAAGAAAATTATGAGCATAATCGCTGCGGCATAAAATGCTATATTCAGGTTTTCCCGCGCCTTTTTTTTCAGCCTGCTTTTTTCGCGTATCTGTAGCGGCATAAGGTTTAGAGGCTCCTGAATCTGCCCTAACCCTCCTCCCAAAAGCCCGGCAAAAGAAAATTCTAAGGCCTTAAGCGCATTGAGCGCAGCTGCTTCTGCGGGGATTTTTTCCCAATAAGCAGGCGCGCTGACGGGTAAATTAACTTTTCCGGAGAGGAAATCCGCGATTTTCTGGCTATGGTTCGGCGAAGAAAAGACAATCAGCTTGTCCGCGGGTTTTCCGGGAAATTCCTTATTGTATGCGTCGCTTGTCTTGTTAACCTCTTCTATAAGGACATTCTGCCAGTTCTGCGAGGTTACCCTTAAGGAACGGCTGAAAAGAAGCTTCTGCTGATAGCTCACCGCCACTTCAGCGCTCACAAAATCAGCGTCAATAATAATCGCGGGTTTTTCATCCGAGGGAAAGAGAAAGTTATGCAGGCCTGCCAGTCCAAATGAGCTTAAAAGCACGGTTATATTTTTGAAATTAACCAGCCCCGCAAACAGCTTAAGCGACCTTTCGATAACAGCCCGGTGCGCAATAATCAGGTTGATGTCTGAATAGCCGCTTTTGTCCGTAACAATCTTCTGGTAGGCGGTTATCAGTTCGCTGTTCGGATAAGGCAGGTAGCGCGACGCCTGCAAAGAAATGATTTTCTCAATCTCTTTCGGAAACTCGGCGGGCACCTTTAAATACCTGCAGGTGGCATTGTGCCGGGGAAGGAGCAAAATAACCTGGCCATTATCGTAACTTAGTTTTTTCAGGCCTTCCTTCACGATTTGAGAGAGTACGGCCTCCTCGCTATTGGAGGAAAAAGTTTCAGCATAAGCCCCCGCGAGCTCCCTCTTGGCGTGGTTAACCAGCCAATATTTTACTATCTTTATATTGGACTCGGTAATTTCAAAAATAAATAAAGATTTTTTGTGTTTAAGTTTCATGGATATACGAGACTCTGTCTTCCTGACGGTTATAAACAGCAAATATCTTATGCCTTATTCTACTAGCATTGCCGGTAACTTCAATCAAAAAATTATCCGAGGTAACGGTGATCCTGGTTTTCAGCTGATTGTAAATATTGGTTTCATCAGCTCCCGTAGGAGTTATGCCCAAATCATCCGGGCTGGTAAACGCAGCGCTATTCCTTGCTTCTATGATTTTACTGGCCAGGCTGTCTGCCGCCTGCTGAAAATTCTCTATATTCAGGTCTTTGGCAATTGCGCGGTTAAGGATGAAAAGAGTATCCCGAGGTGCCGTATTGACATTAATTTTTGCCTCTGTAGTATGCACGGTGATTAAATCCTTTATCTTCAGGAAATCTTCCAAAGAGAGCCCCACGACCATTACCATCTCTTCTATATTGGAAAACGTGCCGGCTTTAGGCGGGTAACCCGCGGATTCATATATCCCATCGGCATCGCCTAATTCTCCACGCCAGACCTGTATGCTCGTAACCAAACCCTGGGAATCCTCAATATTATAATATTCTAATAGCTGATTCAATAAATTCGGGTTAGCGGTATTGATATTTATTTTCCTCTCTTCGTCTATAACCCCAAAAACCATTGCCGGCTGTTCGCCTTGCGTTGAAACATAGCCTACTGTGGCGTATTCTCCTGTATTTTCACTCAAGAATATCTGCTCGAAGCCTTCGGGGTTATCCGCCCATTTATCGCTCAATGCATCCATAGCCTGCTCGTCGTTCTTAATCTCTATGATTGCCCGGTTTACTCCTGCCTTGGCAAGGTATCTTGCTTTTACAGAATCCCTCTGATAGCGGCTTAAGCGTAAGCCCATGGAAACCCGGTGGCCTGTAGTTACCGCAAGCACTCCCAGGATAGCCAAAATCCACAAGAATATCATTAATATTTGAGACTTCTTATTCATTTTCTTAAACCGAAGGAAGATAAATGGTCCTTTCAAATTCTTTCGCTGCGTCATCCTTTCCTATGGTGAGTTTTATTTTTACCGCGGCCGGCATTACCGCAGGGTCATCCCAGAGCTCTTTCCATTGTAAACTTGCGCCTTCTCCTTCTGCATAACCGTAGCTAAAAGTGAGGGCCCTTACAGCAACAGCCAGTTCCTCTGCTGTCACCTCTGAGTTTTCTTTCAGGCTCTCCTTATTTTTCCGGCATAAACGCATTAATCTGTTTTCTGTTAACGCATAGGAAACAAAAGAAAATTCCGGGTGCATCCCGTCTTCATAAAAAGTGTCCACCAGCGTAAGAAAGCTTAATTCATTTGCTGCTCCGTTAAACCGGCTTTCATCGCTTTTAAAGCTGAAGGAATTCCTTAAATCCATAGCCACGCGCTCTAACGCCTGCCTGGCAGCCTGATGTATGGCGAGCGCCTCTTCTATATTCCGGTATCCGAATACTCCGGTGTGAAACCCAGAATAGATAGTAACCGTTATCACCGCAAAAATTGACACGGTAATCAAAAGCTCCATCAGGGTAAAAGCTTTTTTATTCCTCATCTTAAATATGTATCCAGGGAAATTGATTCTTGCCTGCCTGCGCCTTGCCAATTTACCTGGAAATTAAATTTATACAGCGACAGTGCTTCGTCTTTGATGAGCGTGCTGCTCCATCCAAATGCCCCTGTTGTCCCGCTTGCGTTGGGCGGTTCTTCATCAGTCCTTCCGTTTATTTCCTTATATTCCATTTCGTCAAATTTGTCCTGCGCCAAAAAAGAGGCTTCAATAATATCAGATGAAAAGCCCGTTACCCTGGCGCAAAAAGCGAGCGCCTGAAGGATAGCCACCAGGCCTACGGATAAAATGCCTACCGCCATAATCAATTCCAGTATGGAGAAACCTTTATTCTTTGATTTTAGCACCTGAATAAACCCCTTCTGTAGTCAGGATAATTTCCTGTCCGTCAGCGGAAAGAATATGGATATCCTTTTTATCAATGCTGGCGTCAGGGTAAAAATTAATTGAGTCCTGCGCAATGGTAACCTCTATTTCCCTGGGTATGGAATAAGTCCTGATGCGCACGCTGGTATCCTTTTCCCTGGCAAAATATTCCTTGCGCTCGGAATCTATTTCCAGGACCAGGATTTTTTCTTCGGAAACCGCGCGCTGGCTAACGTAAGAGATAAATTCTCTTAACTGGCCGGTAAAATTATTCAGGTGGATATTATAGAAGCTTTTTCTAAAGGAAGGAATTGCCACGGCGACCAGGGCAGCGATAATCGCTATGATAAAAATCAGCTCTATAAACGTGAAACTGCTGCGCTGTTTATTGCCAGTTGCCGATATCATCGTCGTCGCCTTCTGTTGCATTGGGGCCGGCGGAGTATAAATCGTAATCGGTATTTTGGGTTCCCGGAGAGCGGTATAAATAAGCCCTTGCCCAGGGGTCTTTGGGGTCCTTCTTTAAGTACGGCCCTTTCCAGGTTGTAAGAGAGCCGGGATTTGCGCGTAAAGCTGTTAACCCTTCTTCAGTAGTCGGGTAACGGCCGCAATCCATCTCAAACATATCCAGGGCCAGGGCGATATTGGCATTGATATCTGCCCGGGCTGCTTCAATGCGCGCCTGCTCAGAGCGGCCGACTAAACGCGGCATCACCATCGCCGCCAGCACGCCGATTATAATGACGACAAGCATGAGTTCAATTAACGTAAAACCTTTATTTTTCATAAACCCTCCTATCTGACAATAAGGTTAATTTGAAAGATTGGAAGCAACATGGATAGCACGATAAAGCCGACAATAAGCCCCATAATCAGGATAATAAAGGGCTCCAGAAGCCGCATCAGGGCCTTCAAAATCCTATCCACTTCTTTTTCGTAGCCCTCGGCAATCCTGAGCAGGGATTTTTCTATGGTGCCTGTTTCTTCTCCTACGCTCACGATATTTACCACCATTTCCGGGAACAGCTTGGATTCATTAAGGCAGTTTGAGAAGCTCGCCCCGCCTTTTATTTTTTCTTTGAATTTTTCTATTTCATTTTTGAGTACCCGGTTATCCAAGACGGTGTTTGCGGTATCCATAGCATAGACTACCGGTATCCCGCTTGCAAGAAGAAGCGATAACGTGCGCATCAGGCGGCTCACCTCTACCCGTAAAACCAGCGCCCCGAAAAAAGGCCGTTTCAATATGAACTCATCCCACACAGATTTACCCTGTTGGGATTTCATGAACCTTTTGATAAAAAATACCAGCACGAAACCAGAAAGTAAAATCGCCCAGCCATACGTGCTTAATAGCGTAGAAACCCAGATTAAGATTTTTGTCGGCAAAGGCAGGGACTGGCCCATATCTTCAAACATAGTTACTAAGCGAGGGATGACAAAAGTAAGCAGAAATATTATCGTCAGCGCTCCGACGCTGAAAACAAAGGCAGGATACACCAGGGATGCGCGGATAGAATCTTTGAACTCGTCTTCTTTCTCCAGGTAATCCGCAAGCCTTTTAAGCGCCTGCTCTAAATTCCCGCCTACTTCCCCGGAGTGTATCATTGAGGTATAAAGGCCGGAGAAATACCCGGGATGGCTGATGAGGCTGTCCGACAAAGATTTCCCTTCTTTTATCTTGGAGCTGATATCGTTCAATACAGAGCGGAGGTATTTGTTCGACGCCTGCTTGGAGACTATTGCTATGCTGTTTAATATATTCACACCGGATTCTATCAGGGTGGTGAGGTTACGCGTAAATAATACAATCTCCTTGGAGGAGATCCTGCGTAAATGCAATACCCCTTTTCTGGTGATGGTCAGGTCTTCGCTTTTTACTGAAACGGGAAATAATCCAAGGCGGGTAATTTTATTTATGGCGTCCTGTTCTGACTCTGCCTCTATCTCTCCCTGGACTGCTTTCTGGGGGGAATCTTTTGCGGTGTAGATGAATTTTGGCATTAATCTTCAGGAAGCTCTTCCTGCTGGGTTACGCGGACAACCTCAGTATATGTAGTCTGCCCTTTCAGGACTTTCTGCAGGCCGTCCTGACGCAGGGTGCGCATGCCTTCGGCAACAGCCTTCTTTTTGATCTGCTGGCTGGAAGCGTGCTTTAAAATCAAGTCTCTTATCGCAGAGCTGACGACGAGGATTTCATAAATGCCTGTCCTGCCGAAATAGCCCGTGAAACGGCAAAATTCGCAACCTTTGCCGCGGTATATCACTGCGTCAGGCAAATCAGTTCCGAAGTCTTTTTTTATCTGCGCCAATAATTCTGCCTGCGAATCTACGGGGACCTTGCACTTCGGGCAGATGAGCCTGACCAACCGCTGTGCAACCAGGCATTCTAACGACGAAGAAAGCAAGAACGGCTCTAACCCCATATCCAATAAACGCGTAACCGCGCCTGCTGCGTCATTGGTGTGCAAAGTAGAGAAAACAAGGTGCCCGGTTAATGCCGCGCGGATGGCGATTTCTGCGGTCTCGTAGTCCCTGACTTCTCCGACCATCATCACGTCCGGGTCGTGCCTTAACATATGGCGTAAGCCCGTGGCAAAGGTCAGGCCGATTTTAGTATTTATCTGAATCTGGTTTACCCCTTTTAACTGGTATTCTACGGGGTCTTCAATAGTGATGATTTTTACCGCGCTGGAATTTATCCGCGAAAGCGAGGCGTAAAGCGTAGTGGATTTTCCCGAGCCTGTAGGGCCGGTAACATAAATAATTCCGTGCGGCCTCTTAATCACCTTTTCTATTATTTTCAGGTCTTCGGATAACAGGCCTAATTTTTCCAGTTCCAGGAAGAATTGGGCGCTCAGTATCCTTAAATGCACTGCCTCTCCGAATGCCGTCGGTATCGTGGAAATACGCAGGTCAAGCTCCTGGTCTGCGACCCTGATTTTTATCCTGCCGTCCTGCGGAAGCCGCCTTTCGGCGATATTCAGTCCGGACATGATTTTTATGCGCGAGACTATCGCGGGCTGGAAATATTTTATGGATTCCGGAATGTTTATGTCATAAAGCACGCCGTCAATGCGAAACCTGGTGCGCAGCTCATCCTGAAAGGGCTCAAAATGGATATCCGTTGCCCTGTCTTTTATCGCTTCCGCGAGGATCTGGTTGACGAATTTGATTATTGAGGCATCCTCTGCCATAACCTCAAGGTCCTGGGCCTGGTCTGCTTTTAATTGCAGTTCTTCCTGGGGAGATTTCTGGGCGATTATCTTCTCTAAAGTTTCCGCTCCCACTCCGTAGTATTTGCGGATGGCCTCAAGGATTTCTGTTTCGCTGGCAAGGACCCCTTTGACCTCAAAACCTAAAAGCAGCCGGATATCATCAAGGGTGCGGATGTCTAACGGGTCAGTCATAGCGATGATGAGGGTATTATCTTTGAACCCCAGGGGGATAATCTTATAGTGGCTGGCAAATTTTGCGGGGACCTTCTGGATTATATCCTGCTCTATAGCCTTGTCTTTTACTTTTGTGTAGGGTATGCCTAATTGTCCGGAGAGCACGGAAAATATCTTCTCTTCCGAAGCAAAGCCGAGGCGAATAAGGATGGTGCAAATAAAGTCTCCGCTCTCCTTCTGCTCTTTTAAGCCCGCCTCCAGCTGCTCCGCAGAAATTGCCCCTTCATCCACAAGCATCTGGCCGATTAAAATATTATCGCGCGTTGCCATATCCTCCCCTTTTTAAAAACATATTATATCCTAATGGCCGATAAATGCAAATAAAATAGGGACGGTTCTCTGCTATACACGTAGATTGAAGAGAACCGTCCCTATTTTCACTCTGTGTTTAAGGATTATCTATTTGGCAAGAAACTGCATTAATTCATCGTCTTTGAAAATATTCTCTATGGCGGCATCAAAAGCGCAATTAACGACCTGGGAATTTGTTTCTTGTGAGCCGATGAAACAGGTGCGAATCTCCTTTTGGCCGTGATAACTCTTTTCATATGTTTTCCCCGCGGGATTTGTTGCGATAACCTTAATCGTAGACTTTCCGATATTTCCCCCGGTCCACAATAGGAATAGTAGACGCTATAGCTAACTCAAAGAGCAATAAGATGTTGCAGGATTAATCTTTCCTTGGTTTTCCTTTTCTTCGGGGCATATAGCGACCGTTCTCTTTGATAAGTCTGCGCTTAAATTCCTCACTTCCTTGAGGATGCTCGCAATTTCTGAATAGCCTCTCTTCTTCTTCGTTAAAACTCAGCAGGAATTTTTTATATTCTTCTCTTCTCTCGCTGCCGACTCGACCGAAATCAAAGTAAGCGGGGCTCTCCGTAACAATCTCATCGGCTTTGCCGATACAGTAATAAGCAGCGCTACTGTAAGGATACAGTTCGGCTACAGCTACAATACCCGCCCTCACGGGGTTACGTTCAATATAGCGTCCGCAGGCAAGAAGGTATCTTTCCTTTTCAATAGGCTGTAGCTTGAATCTTCCCTGCCAGAGATAGCCTGATGTCTGATAGTTTTTATGGTAGTAGTGCGTATATGCCCTGGCTATGCCTGCCATACAGCGGGAAATCTGTTCGGGTTCAGGTATTTCAAGGAGCAGGTGATAGTGATTACTCATGATAACCCAGTGGTACATCGTCAGACTAAAAGCCTCAGCATAGCCCTTTAGCAGGGTTATGAAATGACTGAAGTCATGGGATTGCCGGAAGATCGGTAGCCGTGCATTGCTCCTACTGAATACATGGTATAACAAGGAACGGGTAAGCTGATGCTTGCGCGCATATGATGGCATTTGCCTTCTCTCCTTCTACTTATAATAGACGGCAAAGAAAGCAGAATCTAACGGACTTATTTTAAAGAAACATTATTCCTGTAAGTTGTTATTTTCCATAGAGCTGCGTACAGCGTCTAGGATTTAGGATTTAGGATTTTAGGATTTTATTTTTCTTTTTCCCCACTCTGATAATAAACTGAAACATTTTAAGAAGTAAGAAAAACATAGCTGAAACCACCGTATAATAAATCAACAACATCCCGTTAACCAAAAGAGTCTCGGAATCTGGGTGCAATAATCGATTATTCGAAAGCCCCCAAATTAAGTACCCAGTTATGACACCGATAAGCATTCCGGTAAACATTAATACCCAAAGTTTTGAAAATGAAACACTTATTTTAGAAAAGAATATTACTATATTAA
>JBFMBZ010000083.1:0-18131 GCA_040754615.1 Candidatus Omnitrophota bacterium
TTATCTCTTTGGTCTGATAGCTAACCAGATAGAAGCCGATGCCGATAATCCAATTTACAGGGAACTAGCACAGGCAGGAGAAGAATCAGTTGCTTCGCCCCTGGATAGGAGTTTCGGATCGTTAGATGAAACTGTATCAGCAATTCGCAATCGTATTAATAGCGTAACGGCTGAAACAACAACGCTTGTGCTGATAAATGAGACTTTTCCTATGGAAGATTCCTTCTTGCTCAAAAAGCTCATAGCGCAATTAGAGGCAGAAGGCAAACTTGTCGCTGCAAAGAGCCAGATTGGTTTTCTTGCTTGTGATGCAGGAGATATTTGCTCGGATTTGGCCTCTGAAGTTTACTCCGCAATGCAAGAGGGGATAAATATCATCCTTTTTGAAGGTCAGAACATTCATAATCTCTTTGATAAGACAAAGCTAATGCTGCCGGATATTCACGTAGTAGAGGTAAAAATAGAAGTAAAAATAAAGGGAAAAAAGAGATGGACGAGATATTTGGTTTCAAATTTCTCCAGCCAGAATATATTTAATCCCGTCCTTTCTGTCATAGCGCAAAGAAACGATTTAAATTTTGCCCGGGTTTTCTTATCAACTTTAATTATGGAAACAGATAAAGCGCTTAAAAACAATGATTCTACTTTTCTTAAAAGTGTAATAGGGCTTTGTAAGGATGATTTGTCATCCGAAGTATTAGAAGGTTTAGGCAATCAATTGTTGGAAATTATTCAAGGTGTCATAAAAAACCCCGGTAGGAAATTGGTTACTATTAGCGATAGAACCGGGACGGTTTCAGCTTCTCCCCTTGAGGAATTACCTGAGTATGCCAGGCTTCAATTTTTTAAAGACCTTAAAACCCTGGCAGAAGGCAAAGAGAATGCTTTGGTTTCTGATAGGGCAGGCCTTTATTATGACTATTTATTGAACAGGGCAAAGAGCAGGCTTAAAGAGTATATTAGAAAAAAGCATAATCTTCTTTATGTAGATGACCCTCTTGTTGAGCACTTGTCTGTGGGGGAGCAGGAAGATGAAACCATAAATGAAGTTATTCTTGATATCCATGCAGCGTTTGGAAAAAACAAATTGGAGTACTTTGACTTATTAAGTTCAGAGATGAAAAAAATGAAAGTTGAAGGAAAAGGAGAAGCCAGGCATCTTATAGAGATTGGATATATCGCAGTGATACCTGTTAATATCCGAAGAGGGGAAAATATATCTGAGCAATTCATTTTCTTAGCAGCCACCCTGAAAGGCCTGGTCGAGATGGCAAGAGTTAATGCATTTTCCTACAATTTTATGCTTGACCAGGCAGATTTATATGAATTGCTCATAGATTACCGGAAAGATGCCGGAATATTTATATATGAGCCGCGTAATGAGAGGGCCCGGGAGGCAATAGAAAAAGAACATAGCCGATTAGAGGAAAAATTGTTGTGCGCATTTTACATAAATCGTATTTATAAACTTAACCTGCCGGCAAAAGAAGGTTTTACCCCCATTAAGATTATTCGCGATTGGAATTTAGTTTCGAAAGAGCTTGAAAAAATTCTTTCTGAGGGCAATGATTCAGTCAATTACGTTGACACCTTTGATTTTCCCATTCTTGCAGAAAAGCGGTTATCAATAACCGGAGAAGATGGGGCGCTGGAAAAAGCAAAACACGGTTTGCTTGAAGCGGCAATTGTGGATTTTTCCGGCAAATCAGAAGCCGTGTTTTTAGACAGTGAATATGGCTTAATTGAAGGGCTGGGTTTGATTATCCTAAAAGAAAAGGTAATGGCCTATCTTGCTGATTCAAGTAATCCGGATAAAAAAGCAGAAGCCAGCCGCTTCCTGCGTACCTTGAAGGAAAGAATATTGGAAAGAATATTATATGTAATGTATTCTGAATTCAGCGATTCAATAGAAATGCCCGGTTATGAGATTATTACTGACAGAGAGCCTATTCTTAACCTGCTAAAACTTAAGGCCTCGCAGGAAGAAAAAAGGGTTAAATATTTTGATATCCTTAATTTACGTTATAAAGAAATGCCTATCCTAAAAGAGAGAGAGGAAGAGGAGGCAGTAGAAAAAGTATTACAGGGGAAGCTGGAAGCAGCAGTTATTAATATCAGGCTTCCGGGACAGGTAGTGATATCAGACGGTATTAATGCGTATCCCGGACATTTGGAAGGCCTCTATGTAATATTAATGGATACAGAGCCCGCTTTAATGGAAAGAATGCGGCAGGAAAATAAAGAAACCACCGCTTCGCCGATAGAAACCGAAACCTCCCTTCCCGAAGCGCAGGATGCGGCGTTGGTTGAAGAACTGATGCGGATAAATTTGGAGCTGTTTGTACTACTTGAAAAAAGAAAGCAAGAGTTGAATTCAGACGAAAGGGAGAAAATTACCAGAGAAATGAAAGACAAGGTGATTGCCCTGGTTCAATTCTTAGATTCACTGAAAGTTGATACGGAATATAGAGAGAAAGCAAGAGAAAGCCTTAGGAAGGCCTTTGATCTTATTGTCGGACAGAACGAGCCGGCTGCTAATGCCTGTTTAATGGGAGCAATAAATGCGATAGCAAAGGAGCGCCAGGACGAATTTAAAAAAAGATTAGAAGACTTAAGGGGAGTGTCCAGGGTATGGGCAAAGGCAAGGTACATTTATATGTTGCAGCAAAGGTACGTTAGTAAAAATGGCTTAGAGAAGAAGGTGCTTGAATATAGAAAAGTAAGATTTGAACTTCTCTGGCAGGCGCTGCGCTCACTGGACGAACAGATAGATACGGAATTAAAAGAAAGGCAATGGTTAATTAGTGTTTCCCGGATAATCGCCGAGGGTTGCCTTGATACTTCTGAATTGGCTAAGATTTACAAAAGCCTCAGCAACTCAAGGATTAAAGTTGAACAGAAAAGATTAGCAGCCCTTGCTCTTGGGGATGCAATTAAATTAATAAAATTAGGCAATAAAGAGCAAGCAGGAGAATTATTGGATATAGTTTTAAGGCTTCTTGATTCACGCATTCAGGAAACTGAAGCTATAATTGCTAATTTAACGAAGGGGTATGTTCAAGAGCTTAGGCAGATAGTTACGCAGAGAAATGAAGCGGTAAGAAGAATAGCCAATGCGGCTTTGGAAGATTTAATAAATAACCGTATAGGCGAGGCTAAAGAAAAAATTAATATCCTTACAGGATTGCAAGTCTTAAGGGAACCTGTATATGCGGGTATGATTATTTTACTTAAGTTAACCTTAAATGGCCTCAATGAAGGCAGAAATGATGAGAAGGCGAAGTACAATTTGAGATTACTCATTACCAAGTCAGAAGAAGCAGATACCTTAAGCAGGTTTATGACGAAATTCAGAGCTGCCTATGTTGATTCAATACTCTATAAAGGAGCCGAATTTTCTCAGGAGCAAAAAGAGCGGGTATTTTTAGAAACCTTTAGCCAGTTTGTGGGTGAAGGCAATCTTATCCGCGGCTCTCCGGAAAAGGCCTGGACTTTGTGTTATTTGGCTGCATTTGTTTCCATGAAAGCTCCCCGTCCGGATAAGCCCTCCAAAAAAGAGGATAATCGCGTATTTAAAGCTGCAACCACACTCATCATCATTCAGGAAGTAAGAGATTTTGAAAGAATTGTTAAGGATTTGGCGCGCAGAAAGCGCACATTGATCTGCGATTTATTAACATATTTAAGAAAAACCGGAGGAATTGATTACAGTATTTTGAGCGCTTCGGAAAAAGAAAGGGTGGCGGCCGCTTTGATTATTGATTATGGCTTGAAAGAGAACGAAGCGGCTGAATTTTTACGCCTTTCGGAGAGGAAGAATTTTCAACCCGGCTCTTCTCCTGTTTCGCCTAAGACGGAAAAATCACATTCATTAGGCAGGCTTATAGAGGCTATCCGTAACAATAAAGTTTATATACGTTCCTTCGCAGCTCTTGGCACTATTTTATTGATTGTAATCTTTTTATTAACCGACCAGCTTTGGATAAAGGCTCTCGTAGCCACTAAATTTCTTCTTGTCATAGCAGGCGCAATAACTGCGGTAGTCGTTAAATATCTTATTCATAAAGGCAGGGAATCAAAAGTGAAATTATCCAATGTTACTAATGTCCCAACTGAAGATATTGATTCTTGGCACATAGCCGAGGAATGGGAATTCATAAGGCTGAAAATGGAATTAGACTACAGAATTAGTATTTTGCGCGATTACCCCAAAGATAAAAACACAAGATTTTGCGCGCAAAAGCTCTCCGGAAGGCTTAAACGGCATGCTATAGCAGAGCTGCAAAGAAACCATAAGATTATGGCGCAGGGAAAGCTTAAGGTTAAAAGGCTTTATATAAATACAATGAGAGAAATGCTGATGTTTGTTAACAGCGGCATTCATTCCTTGCGTTTTATTGATGTGGCAGATTTGCCTTTTACAATGACAGATAACAATCTTGTAACCAGGCAGATTATTTTACTGGATAAAGAAGGTGCTTTAGACCCCGAAATCTTGAAGAACATAGAGGATGGGCTATTTAATGCAGGAGGCGTATATTTATTCTTACCGAAAGAAGTAGATGAGGATAGCAAAGGGGCCGGTAATATAGATGAATTTTTTAAATTAGCAAAAGACCCGGCAAGAAGAGTTCTGGCTGATTTCTTTTTATTCCCTACCGTCAAGCGCTTAACCGAGAATTCCGGAAAGGGCTCTTCGCCAATAAGTATCCATCAGCAGGCGCAATTTGGGATGAATAAAACAACGAGTAGTCCTGTTAGACAATTGAAGAACTTTATGGTTGCAGTCAATTTATTGGATGTTGGCGCTGAAATCGTGGATGGCAAGGTTACCTACAGAAATAGCCTAAAGAAAGCAAGAGAGCTTCTTCCGATTTTTGCAGATTCGGGCGTAGGTAAAATTTACCTTTATGGAATCTACCATATAAGTAAAATTTCCCGTGAACTGCATCATGTGGAGACTGCGGACAGGCATTTTATTACGCATAATAATGCAACGATCACCACTAACGGCTATAAGACAAAAAGACAGAAGGTCGCAGGTTTTGAGCTTATGGATTTTAACGGCAATCCTTTTTCGATTTATAGCATGTTTATATTCAACCCTAGGCTGTCTGATTCAGATACAGAAAATGACCTAAGGGAATTCATAGAAGAAGCACATCGATTAGGATTGAAGATTGTGGTTGATTTTATACCCTGGTTATCTCCTGATGCAATTGATTGCCGTAATTATAAGAAGACATTCTACAGGGAGTTAACAGATAAAGAGAGGGAAGATTATGAAACACTTTCCAATGAAAAAAAAGAAGTCTTCATCAAGACTCTTCTCATCAGCGACGGAACATTTTGCGCCGTAAAAATCGCTGAAGAAGGGAAAGAGAGAATTATATTTGTCAAACATTTAATGGGTGATTATGGAGCCCATGCCGATCAGGTTCCCCTTAACATCTTCTTGCCTGAAGTTCAGGCATATTATTTAGATTCCTTAAAAAGGATGGTTGATTTTGGCGTAGACGAAGTCCGGGTAGATTTAGCTCATAAATTGCTCAAAAGAAATATGGCTTTTTACTTCAATTCAACTTCCAGAGCAGATTGGAATGCATGCTCGCTTCACAATGAGCCGATAAAGAAAATTATTTCCGAAGTCAAAAAATATGCTTCTGAAAATAATAAGCTTTTTGAATTCAATATGGAAACATATAACGATGAAGATAGAGCAGAGCTGTTGGGATTAGGGGCGGACAGGACTTATTATATTAATATCTTTCAGGATTACTGTAAGCCAGTCTGGTGGGGACAGACAGCGAGATTTTTAAGGTGCTCTGTTGAATATGCACTAAATATGAAATCAAAACTCCTTGTTTTCCCTTCGAACTTTGATGAGTTGCCGTTAAAAGCCATAGGTGGGCCTCAAAAGGGATTTGCTACACTTCTTATCACTTTAGCGCATTTAGGGGTCGTTGTGATGGTCGATATGCGCGAATGGCTATCGCAATTAGGCCAGCTTATTCCAATTGCAGGAGGTGCAGATAAACATTATTTCCCATCAGAAGAGGAATTATTAAGGAGAGTAAATTTTGAAGGATTGAAACAAGAATTTAAAAATAATCGTATCTGGGAAGTTGCTTTAAGAAACTTCTTAGAGCTGTTTCCGAAAGAAGAAGCAGGAGGAATATTTATTCAGTTTCTTGACAATTCAAATCTTGACCAATTCGTTACTTTTGCCTGGAAATCAGAAAGCAGTGAATGGAATCTAATTATCTTTAATGCCAAACCAAAGCAGGAAGCCGAATCAATGTGGGTTGAATTACCGCCGCAGCTTGTTAAGACAAAGTTTGAGCAGTTAGTTGCTACTGAGGCAACTACGCTTGAACGGTATCCAATCTATTCCATTTCTTCTCATGTTGGCGAATTTCATCGTATCGGGCCAGTTGTCTTCAAAGGCAATGAAGAATGCAAGATTATTTCAATTAGAATGAGCTCAAGCTCGGTAGGTAATATAACTGCGGCAATGGCAATATCCCTAGCCATTAATCCTGTTTCTGCTGAGCAAGTTTGGTCTGGGGTAAGCTTGCCCACAGCTTTTAAAACACCGCCTATTCAGGATAGATTAGATTTAAGTGAGCAAAACCGAAAAGTTACCCCTGCGCAACGTATCGACCAATACGGCACTTATACAAAAGAAGGCAGATATGGGACAATTTGCTCCAGCCCCGCAGCTGAAAGCCAGAAAGTAAACGAACTCCAAGATGTGATTACGTTATTTAATACTAAGAATGGAGCATCTTTTGAATTACGCGGATATAAAGGATGGAAAG
Source organism: Candidatus Omnitrophota bacterium (assembly GCA_040754615.1). Taxonomy (GTDB): domain Bacteria; phylum Omnitrophota; class Gorgyraeia; order Gygaellales; family Profunditerraquicolaceae; genus JBFMBZ01. Next base: position 6,822 of record JBFMBZ010000083.1, read on the forward strand.
GGTATTATGAGGTATGGATAGATAACAGGTTAATAAAGGATAGTTGGATTTGTATTGAAGAAACAGATAACACAGTTAAAATCAGCCAATTCTATTTAGGGTTAAACGAATACGCTGAAGGATATAAATACACTTCTCAAGGTTTAGGCCAGGCAATTTTGGAGTATCTTGTAAGTTACGGCCGCAATCGAGGCAAAAGACTTTTAACTATAACACACACTCATAATTATGGCTTAATGAGAATGTGTTACAAGTATATAAACAAACAAACAAAATATGGCTTTGAGGATTCTTCTAAAGAAGAGAATAAGGAAGCATATTTTCAAGATGTTGACTGGTTACGCGACTTTGGTAGCTTTGATATTTTTGTGTCTGAAATTGGGCAAGCTACGTTCCGGCTAGGAGAAGATAACAAGACAATCTGCGAACCTGGCTCTGTTAAGCCAGATGCGAAGGAAGATTTCTTTAGGGATATCCGTGTTACAAACGAGTCCGGAAGAATATATGTAAGATTTACCGATGGAAGAGAAAATCAGGGTATTTATTATCAAGTTGGAATCCCCGAGCCGGTAGATATTTGTATACCTATCCCTGCCGTATCAAGCCCGTTTGATAAAGGATTTTTCGCCTTCTTGATAATTAGCCTCGGCTTACCCGTGCTTGCTTTACCTTCCGTGGCTGGTGGAAAGCTTGCATTTAGTCGGTTAGCCGGGGCTACTTTTATTATGTTGTATACGGGGGCCTTGCAGCAGTCCCTCCTCCAGGGAAAGACCCCTGTTGTGTTGGTCCCCCGTTACAACAATATTAAAAAAGTGTTTGGCCGGCTTATTATGGCGGTAGTTTTTTCCGTTTTAGTGTTGCTTTTACCCATAAACGCTTCCTTGAGAGCCGAAGAAATTAAGAAGGAGGATACTGTCAGCAAGCCGGCAAATACCGGAGTAGAATTCAACATAAAAGAGGGGGACAGATATTATGGAATGATAGCCGGAAAGCTTGCGAATAACCCCGATAATTCCAGAGGTGTTTCTAAAGAACATTTTAATCGTGCCTATGAACATTACCAAGAGGCATATACATATTATTACTCCAGAGGCGAAACAGGAGCGGTTGTAGATATGGTTCAGGCAAGGCGAAAGCAGGTATTCGAGATGCTGCAGAATTATAAAAAAGGCAAGACTTATTGGTTATATGTATTGATGAGTTTTGAGGAAATAACAGCAAGAGTTGTGCAAATAAAGAAAGATTTAAATTGGGATATCCCGGTGGTTACGGAAAAAAGAGAATTGGAACATCCCTATTCATTGATACAAATAAGCAAAAAGGAGTCCGCAGGAATAAAAATCATAAAGATTGTGGAAGATAAAGATAAGGGCACGGTTTATATTAAGGGCCTAAGCGAAAGGAGGCACTATGATGTTGAATACTTTGAACTGGGCAAGAAAGAGATAAAAAGTTACTCAGAAAATAATGTGCCTTTAGAGATTAAGGCATTATTTTCCGCCTCAAGTTCGCCGGCCACCCCTGTGCCTCCGGGAAGAAAAGATAGCAAAGGCCCAACTTCATTAAAAGAGCTTATGGCGCAATTGACCTCACAACAGCAAAGGCTATTATATGCGGCTGCAATATTTGAACTGGAACATCACGGTAGCGCACAAATTATTCTTACTGATGACAAAAAGTTTAAGAAGGCAACAAAAGAAAGAAAGCTTCATGCTTTTGATGTTTTGTTGTTTATGGGTCATGGAGTAGAATTTATGGAATCGCTACTTCGTAAACTTTCTTGGTCTTATACAGACTATTATATTGCCGGAGGAGATCTTATTAAGGATTTAAAGTATTTATTCGACAACTGGTATAGCAAACTGCCTGAATCTCAACGCGCTAAATTCTTAAAACAGGCTTCAGAGTATATCGAAAAATATCCTCTTCCGGTTATAGAAGAGGCTGAAAAAACAAGTTGGGTGGGCCGGATTTTCAAAAGAGGGGGTTCTGATAAGGCCGGCAGCCCGGTCGTCGACTCACCCCTTCTCTTCGGAGCCCTCGTTGCTGTCTCTTCCAGCCAGACAAAGGAAGAATTTCCCTTCGGGCAGGGAAATAATCCATCCAGGAAACTCCTGCCATTAGCTTTGCCTAGCCAGGTGAATAATGGGGACGGTTCTATTCTTACCGGTTCTGTTTTTCTCGGCTTCCCGTCTAAAATAGAACCGTCCCCTGCTTTACCAGCCGTAGGTATAGTTACCTGGGGTGCTCTTATACTTACAAGCACCTTCGGCACCCAGCTCAATGGCTGGGTGGGGAGAAGGCCGGCGGCTGTGATTTGCGTAGTCGCAGGCCGTCTACCATACATAGGTGCGCAAGAAGTCAAGATTCTTATGTTATCGGACGGTTCAGCCAGCCCGATTGGAAGGCTTACGCCTGCTGCTCAGGAATTGTTTAATGTTATAGATAGTAACGATAGGCTAAGGATGATTTTTGGTTTATATCCGGACACGGGCGAGTTATCCGGGCTTAAAGAGCATGTCTTCTTTACCGCGCTTCATTTTAAAATCTTCGCAGAGAAAATGGGTTTGCCAAGCGAGGAAATTGATGAGGGACTGCTTGCCTGTTTGGGCCATGATATAGGTAAAACTGAACCGGAAATTAAGGAATTAATAATTAAACCCGCAAGATATTCTCCTTGTGGAGATGAAATGAAAGTCATCAGCAGGCACCCCCAGGAATCAGTAAGGATTCTGGAAGAACATAACTTAGGACTTTCAAATAAGAGCAAGGATTTTATCAGGCTCCACCATGCGGACCTGCGGGATATAATTGACCCCCAGATTTACCGGCCGCTATTATGTATTATCGCCGCAGACATTTATACCGCGATTACTTTAAAGACAAAAGACAGGAATTACAGGCAGGCGGGCAGTATATATGAAGGGTTTAGGGTTATTTGCGAGCATGTTGAAAAAGAGTGGGAAACTTTAGGCATAGAAAGAGAGAGAGATTATGCCGAAGAGGAGTATATAAAGAGCAGGGTTGACAGGATCGCCAAAGCTTACGCAGCCATAATTCTGGCGCTTACCTATATAAAAGCACAGGAGGTAACAGCGGCATATGTTGAAAACTTAAAAGTTGTACCGCAAAAAGTTGAAGAGGCAATTAATGAACAGGGTAATCCTAATCCGGATTTTATTCAGGCCTTAAGTGAGCGGGTAAATAACCTTATAGTCTTGATAGAGGAAGCGTTTAACAGCCTTTCTAAAATAAATATATTTCTTAAAGATAATCAAGAGCTAGAGAAGTTCATTGATTTATCGGAAAGAGCAACACAGGCAACCGGTTTTATCGGCTGTGCCCTTGGATTTGATATTATGAGTAATGGCTGCGGCAATTACCCTGCGGGCGTTTTCTTTGGTTCTTTGGAAGAAGTCTTCAAAACAAGAATCCATAACCTTGCGGAGTTACAAAAAGCAAGGTCTTTGGCATTAAAGGTTACAAAATACCTTGAAGGAGAAAACAAGCAGAATTTTGAAGAGCTAATGAAAGAAATACAAAAAATCTTCGAGAAAGAATATGACAATGTTCTCCTTAGGCTCGTTGTTGAATGCAATGTTGCCATTAACGGCGCTACAGATTATCGAGAAGCAGAAAAAATAGCTCGATCAATATATGACAAATATGGAACCGATAATCTGCATGGCCGGCAGGGAGCGCCTTGGGTTGAATTAAAACAGCTTCTTTTCGTTGGACAACAAGAAGCAGGCAGCCCCGTTACCAGCTATAATAATAGGGACGGTTCTATTTTAGGTATGGAGCACAAGAAGAAAATAGAACCGTCCCTATTATTTATTGACTGGGGCAATTTAAGGCTCTTTGTTGCCCAGGATCACGAATCCCTGAGCCGGACGGCGGCCAAATTCTGGGCGCAAGAGATGATAAAGGCAAATAACGCTAAAGGATCCGTAGTGGTCGCGTTCTTTGCGGGCAAGACGCCCAAGCCTATTTACGAAGCGATGAGAAGAAAATATGGAAATACCCTGCGCAGGCTTAAAATTATTGGCATGGATATAGATGAGTGGACAGGAGCGGCTCCCTGTGACCCGAGCAGTTTTAACAGAGAATTAATGCAGGAGGTTGCTGAACCGCTAAAGATTAAAGAAGTTTATTTCTTCAATGGCGCAGCTAAAGATATGCTTAAAGAAGGAAAGAGGATACAAGCTGCTATTGATCATTACGGAGGCATTGATTTATTGCTTGCGGGAGTAGGCACAAATGACCATGTTGGCCTCTGCGAGCCAGGCTGCGATTTGGACGCAGGAATACATATTGAAAACCTTACCGAAAAAACGAAAACAGTTAATAAAGTTTCATACGACCAGGGAGCTACAATGGGGCCGGCTACAATGCTTGAGTCAAAAATGCTTATTCTTCATTTCTCAGGAAAAACCAAGGCCGGGCCGTTTGCCAGATTTTATTTCTCAGAGGTAAGCAATGATATACCGGTCACTATTGTAAAGAGCCATCGCAATGCGGTTGTTTTTGTGGATAAGGATGCGTTGGCTGGGCTGGATTATATAAGTTTATTTGCCAGAAACCATTGGGATAAAGTAAAAGCCGCAAAAGAGCTGGGCGTTTCTTGTGAAGAGTTAGGCCAGGAGCTTAAAGCAATGAATTTGGATATTAATTGGTTCAAGCGCTGGACAGTGCTCAAATTCCTGGAAAAGAATGATTATTCCATAAAGATGACAGCAAGGGATTTGGGTATCGGCAGGACGACGCTACGCGATTGGATAAGAGAGCTTCATATTGATACCTTTGGCCTGGAGAGAGAATATATTATTGACCTTCTCAGGCACCGCGGTTTCCAAATTAACCGGGCTCAAAAGGGTTATATCGGAGACTTGACAGGCAGGATGCAAAAATTAGGGGTAGATATCAAGGTGGAAGAGAGGCGTTGGTTAATAGGAGAGCTCAATCGTTGTAACTGGGATGTAGCTCAAGTAGCCAGGCATTCATATTACAGTAAAGCTGATTTAGAGAAATTAATAGAAGAATACGGATTAGTGAATAAAACCGAATATTATGAGGAGAAAGAAGGCAGAAGGGCTTATCTTATTTCTTTATTAGGGAAGAATAATTGGGTTTTAGAGAATACTGCACGGGAAGCCGGGCTCACTCAAAGTAAACTGCAGAAAGAGATGAATAATTATCATCTTAGCGAGCCAAAGGCAGGGCCATACGGCTCCTGGGAGGAGATTAGATGGTATCGCAATCAGGCAGCAAGGGTTTTAAAAACTAAAGATATCTCTGATTTAGATATCCCGGCGCGGATAAGGCCATTAGTTTATCAGATTATTGACCAGTTTGACCCCAGGATGTGCACGATTAAATATCATACCCTGCGCATGGTTTCTTTGGCTTTGAAGCTCGCAGAAAAGATGGGGCTCTCTCCCGAAGAAAAGGAGATTCTTATCATATCTATTTTGATTCATGATTTGGGTAAACAAAACCAAGGGCTGGCGCATTTAAATGACGGAAGCTTTGCAACTATTGCCGACAAGATCGGCTGTCCCGAAATATTAAACATTGAAGAGAGGATGCTGGCCGATAGGCATCCTTTTTATTCTTTGGCGATTTTAGATAGAGCGGGCATAAAGATTTCAGAAGACCCGGTCAGAGAGTTTATAATCCGTAGCGTCGTAATGAACCATCATAAAGACGGTTATCTTATAAACGGCTTAAATATGGAAGGGCTGAATTTACCTCCCGAGCAGCTTGTAGAGGTAGTCAGGACGATTCAGAGGCTGGCTTTAATGCTTAGCATGCTTGATAAAATGGATGCATCGCAGGACCTTACCAGATGCTCTTATCGCTACACCGGCATTGCTGATTTAGATACTGTTGTAAAAGGTATTATTGCAGAGAAGAGCCAGGGAAAGGATATATTTGCCAGCCTTATGAATAGATTTGCGGATATTTATAATCAAGGCGGGCGTGAGGATATAGCCAAGATTTGTAGCGAAACCTATCCCTTAGGAATTATGCCTAACCCCTATTTAATCAGCCGTGAAAGCCAAAAAAGCCCACCGGAAATACACATGCCTTCGGTTATTTTCCGGCACGGCGAAATGACTCCCGAAGCAGAGGGGGCAATCAGGGATTATGTCGAGCAGAGCTTTATAAGGGCTCTCTCTCCAAATTCTTCAATGCATCTTGACCATATGAACAATATGGCCAAGATTTTCTCTTTCTTTGCCCCGAGCATTCAATCTATGTGTGGGCCAGTAGATGAGAATACCCTTAAAGCTACCGCCTTGCTCCACGATATCGGTAAGACGGTTAATAAGGGAGGCGGCTTTAGGCGAACTTTGGCAGCCCACCATATAGAAGGCGCGGACATGGCTAAGAGGATACTGAAGGATATGGGTTATTACGGCTATTTCATTAAGAGAGTCAAGGAGAATATTTTGAGGCATACCGCACCGGTTGTAGAAGATGAGTGGACAGGCAGATACGGTTTTATGCGCAGGCACATAGAAAAGGTCAATCAAGAGTTTAACTGCGTTATTCCTATTCTGCCGGCGATAACAGCCGAGCAGAGATTTACGCGCGCGGCGGATATGCTGGATTTAATGGGGGAAGGCATTCCAAAGGTTGTTACCAGCAGACAAACTCCCGGCTGGTTTGAAGAGGAAAGTTTATTGGAATCGTTATTGAGCATCCGGCAGTCGGTGAGGGAAGCCAGATTAGAGATTCTAAATCAAGGGATGCCTCCGGTCTTCATAAGCATAGCCAATGAGCTTTATTGCCGGTCAATCCGATTTATTCACCAGGCAATTCCGCAAACAACAGAACATAAGATCAAAACAGTTGGAGGGCTAAGAGCTTTCTATGATAGATTCGTTACAGACAACCCTGTTTATTACGATTCTATTATCGCTGATAAATCCGGCTCACCTTTGATTTCAGCAGCTCCTGCGCTCCTAAACCGCGTGGCGCAAAAGGCATACATTAGTGCGGCAAAATTTGGGTGGGATGAATCAGTCTGCTATACCTTGAGTTCATTATCCGAAGCGTTTAGAAAAGAAATTGTGGAGAGCTACATCGGACAGGGTAAAGATGTGCTTACCCTGGGAGGCGGAAGGATGGAATTAGAAGAAGAAATATTCAAAAATGGAAACGTTGTTTTGTCCGTGGATATTATTCCTGAATTTGTATTTTGGGCCAAGAAGAGAGGCTTAAATGCCGTTTGCCAGGACGCCCATAGATTGAATCTGGGCGCAAGGCGTTTTGACATAATAGTTTTCCCTGAATCTATCGGACATATGCAGATGCCGGTAGTCTTCCCAATAGCATATCAATATTTACATGACGGCGGGAAGCTGATTATCATTACCTATCCTGAATTTGATGTAAAGGGGAGAATGGGTTATGAGTTACGCCCAGCGAGAAGCATTTTAGCTAATCTTATACAATCCAGTTTTAGGCCCGATAAGATTGTTGTTTATGAAGTATACCCCCGAAGGTGCAGAAAAATGGAGTACAACGGCAACTATCTTAAAGAGCATACAAAAAAGGCTGATTTTGCGGTGATATTTACCGCAGAGAAAATATCCGCAAGCCCAATAGGCGCTTTATCGCATCTTAGCGCGGTTTTGCATAATTATGATATCCGGGAACTTCTCTTTAAAAATAATACGCTTCTGCCCAAAGTATTAGATATTTCCGATATTATTCAAGGCTTCATAAGCTCACATATAAGAATCGGGCCGGTAGATATTTTTGCAATAATTGCTATAATCGCGCGCACAGTTAATTTTTTCCAGGAACGGTACAGCGATGACTCGGGGCAACAGGATGAAGAAGATAAAGGTCCTTATGATGATGCCGGCTCTCCGCTTTCCACCGCAGCTAACCGCCGGCATACTTCGTCACTGATAAATTCGTTGCCGTTTGTATTGTTATCCGGCAGAGAAAAATTAGGATTTATAATCTGGAGGGATAAGCGCAAAGAATTCAAGAAAAATAGCCGGCTCCTGCAGTTAATTTCAGATTACTGGGAAATTGTTTTAAAGAAACCTGCTTCTACAATCCGCAAGGCCCCCCAAGCCCGCCTCAAGCAATTTGAAAAGATTTACAGAAGGAGTCCTGATAATGACCTTCTCGTTTCTTATGTAATAGCAGAGGAAAAAGGCGTAATTGAGCCAGCAGCATGTTACGGATATATCTTAAAAGAAGGCATAGCTTACAGCGCGGGCATCTATGTCACGAAAAAATACAGGCATACTGCAGGCTTAGGAGATGCCACCCGCCATGCTTTATTTAAACACCTGAAAGAAAAACGCATTAAAAAATTCATTGCCGGAGACACTTCCGTAGAGGGCGCTGTCCCGATCAGAAAAGATGCCGATATTCAGGACTTCTGGGAATCTTTTATATGGACTTATGCTGACTTGTTTCAGGAAAAAGGCAGAGTGGTTCGCGATGAAAAAGACGGGAAAATCCAGAAAGTAACGGTGAATTTAGAGGATTACGCTGCCCCTTCAGCTTCAGAAGAGATTCGGCATGGCAAGGCGCACAGGATTCTTAAAATTAAAGCCAGAATTAGAACTCGCCAGGGAAAAATAGAAGAAAGAGATGTAGAAGCCCATATCGGCGTAGGTGGAAACCCGAAAAGCAAAATTACTTTGGTTATGCTCCCGGGATTTTATCTGGGAAGGAGCGGTGACTGGTCCTCTTATATAAAGTATTATGAGAAATTTTTCAGGATTATCACTATAAATCTACGCGGCCAGGGAGGAAGCGAAGTTGCCGCAGGGACGCATAACATTTATGACCTGGCAAGAGATGTAAAACAGGTACTTGATTCTTTGGGGGTAAAAGAAAATGTAATTCTTTGCGGCCACAGCCTGGGAGGCGCCGTGGTCTTGGCTTTCCATAATTTATATGCTCATCACCATCCTGAATTAATAAAAGGGATGTTTCTGGCTACAGCACCCGCGGATTTAAAATTAACCTTCCGTAATGCCCCATTGGATGAGATTTATCAGGTTGTTGAGCAAATAATTAAGCTACCTGCATTATTGGATTATATATTGAATTATACTCCGGCCGGATGGCTTATTTGGGCGGCGTGGGGCATGTTCTTCAAAAAACCCGGGAAAGAGTTTCTTAAACGCTCCATTCTTGCTTACTTAGAATTCTTATCCAAAGAGCCGGAAGAGCTACATAATCAGGTGCATACGTTTATAAATAAGAACGGCATGCCCTGTTTAATTAGAGAGTTTGTCAATGTATCAAAGTTTAAGGAAGACAATAAAGAATTGAAAACGTCGCTCTTTAACCTTGCCGTTCCGCTCATTTTAGGCAGAAAAGACAAAAAAGCCTTTGAATTATTTTTCCCGAGGATGTTTGATGCGCTTTTGATGGGCGTGCTTTATAACTTAGATGCGCTCCTGGAGTTATACATCCGGACACTGAATATTAAAGTCCCTGCATGCGTGATAGCGGGCATCGGGGATGGTTTGGTACTTCCGGAAGCAATCGCCAAAAATGTGGAAAAGATGCGCGCCGTAAACAAGAGGAAAGTGCTTTATTTACTCCTGGCAGGAGGCCATCTTGCGCACTTGTTTAGTTTTGGGAAGGCTCGCAAAGGCCTTGAGTGGGTGATACAAGAGGCCTTTAATGAGAAAACCTGGCAGGAATGCGGTGTTTCTTCTTATCGGGGGTACAAACAGAAGTGGACAAGGTACGATAACAACCGGAAGAAACATAAGAATAAGGCCGATACAGGTGCGGCAATGAAGTCCGCCGCTTCGCCGTTTACTCAGTTAGCCCCGAAGGTTGCGCCGTTTAACCGCGCCTGCTTGGCTGCGTATGCATTGGCAAATTTTCCGGAACTAAAAGAGGCGGTTTCAATGCAAGAGCCCACTCCTTCACTGAGCGATTGGTCAATATTTGAGCGTAAGGAGTGTGTAATCGAAGGCGCTGGAGCCTGTTCGCCGATTGCCAAGGAAGGTGCCAAGAAAGCCTTGGTTAAGGCGATAGATTTAATTATAAAAGAGCTCAGTTTTCCTCTTACTGAAGCGGAGATTGAAGATTCGATGGCTGAAATCCGCTATCTCAGGAAACACAATTTCGAAGATTTGCATTCTCTAGCTTCGCTTGTATTCCGCGCTTCATGTTTGGCAGGCTTTCTTCCGAAAAATCAAGGCCAGATTTATGTAGAATTACTACAGATGCTAAGGGAGCGGGTTTATAATTCCAAAGACGTCTCTTCAGATTTCAGCGCAATTTATAAGCAATTAGGGGAGTATGCAAATAGAAAAGAGGCAGAATTAAGGGAAATTTATTTGCAAGAAAAAAGGTCAGAATTAAATGAAGTAATAAAGGGGATGTTGAGGGAATTTGAGGAGGGCAACCTAGAGGAGGCTTTAGCCAGGGCCGAATGCTTGTTAAGCTTTGCAGAAAAAGCTAAGCCCGAGATTCTTGATGAAGGATTAAGAGAATCGCTTTCTAATATCCGTAAGTTAACCGCCGACCTCCATAAGAAGAAAAGAAGAGTAGATGAGCTGAAGAAGAGGGTCGCTGAAGGCAGGCTAAAAGAAGCGTTATTACGCCACCATGCTTCATTTGTTAAATGTGCTGATTATTTGGGGATTACGGTAGGAGAGCTGAACGATTTGGTTGTAACTTATGGATTAACAGGATTCGTGCGGGAGCTTCGTGAAGAAGAGAGGCGTAAGAAGGAAGAAGAGAGGCAAAAAAGAGAAAAAGATAAGCAAGATTTCCTGCGCTATCTTAATGAAATGATCGGCTATCTGAGAAATCCCCAGCCCGGAATGGAACGCGGATACGTTATCTATATTTTAGGAGGCTTAATTGAACAAACGCTTAGTGAGTGCGGAATTGATTTTAACACTGCCCTTACCGAGATAGGAATAACTCCTGAAGAATTTGCAAAATTAACGGAAATTGACAAGGCCTGCGGCCTGGGGATATTTCTACACGGAAAGATGGACGAAGAGGCTCAAGAAAAAACGCGGCAAGTTATCCGCATAGCCCGGCAGAAAGGCCGTATTAAGCAATTCAAGGATTTAGATAGAAGGAACTTAGGCTTTCTTATTGAGCCCAGATCAGAAATTGTAAAATTACTAAGGGAAAAAGAAGTTTATCTCATCCTGCCGGAAGGAGATATCAGAAACAGGTCTCCTCCCTATATCTGGTATGAGTCTTCAGGGAGATTCTTAGTTTCCGCAACCTTATTTGATTTAGAACCCTATCGCAGGGCCATATATCTTCCCTTTGGCTTAATCAGAGACT
>JBFMBZ010000084.1:0-19438 GCA_040754615.1 Candidatus Omnitrophota bacterium
AATTTAGAATATACTTACTTATCTGGAAAGGGCATAAAGATATTTATGCTTGAGAAAAAAAAGAGATTATTTGACAAATTCAGATAGTTAATTTCCGACGGTAAGGCGTTTTGCAACTTAAGACGCCCCGACCTTTGTCGGGGCGTCTTCATTTTTACCAGCTCTTAACACAAGAAAAAATGACTCCTAGCCGCGCAAGCGGCGATGAGTTAAATAGATTTTATATCCCCTAACAGGGGATCGTTCTTTTGACAATTTCCGCCACAAAACGTGGCGGACTCGCCAACGATGTTTGGCGAGGAATAGCCAAGCGGGTCCGAAGTAAATCCTAAAAAAGGGTTTACCAAGACCATTTGAGGTAAAAGAAAAGAATCATAAGAGCCATTATATTAAACTTTTTGGAATTTTTTCGGAGAGTTTGATCCTGGCTCAGAGTGAACGCTGGCGGCGTGGATTAGGCATGCAAGTCGAGCGATACTTGGGATAGAGAGGTGGAAGCCGTAAGGCGACTGCCAATTTGTCCCGGGATATAGCGGCAGACTGGTGAGTAACACGTGAGTAATTTACCCCTAAGTCGGGGATAGCCTTGCGAAAGCGAGGGTAATACCCGATGTGTTTACGATGGCGCAAGCTGTTGTAAGTAAGGGCGGCTCGCAAGAGTTGTTGCTTAGGGATGAGCTCGCGTCCTATCAGCTAGTTGGCAGGGTAATGGCCTACCAAGGCTTTTGACGGGTAGCTGGCCTGAGAGGGTGGTCAGCCACACGGGGACTGAGACACTGCCCCGACTCCTACGGGAGGCTGCAGTCGAGGATCTTTAGCAATGGGCGAAAGCCTGACTATGCGACGCCGCGTGAGGGATGAAGGTTTTCGGATCGTAAACCTCTTTCGATGGGGAAGAATAACCTGATTAACTGTCAGGATTGACGGTACCCAGAGAAGAAGCCACGGCCAACTCCGTGCCAGCAGCCGCGGTAATACGGAGGTGGCGAGCGTTACTCGGATTCATTGGGTGTAAAGGGCAGGTAGGCGGCTATACAAGTTGGGGGTGAAATCCTACGGCTCAACCGTAGAACTGCCTTCAAAACTGTATAGCTTGAGGCCGGAAGAGGAGAGCGGAATTCCCGGTGTAAGGGTGAAATCTGTAGATATCGGGAGGAACACCAGTGGCGAAAGCGGCTCTCTGGTCTGGCCCTGACGCTGAGCTGCGAAAGCTAGGGGAGCAAACAGGATTAGATACCCTGGTAGTCCTAGCCGTAAACGATGAGCACTAGGTGTTGGAAGTTAAACTTTCAGCGCCGCAAGATAACTCGTTAAGTGCTCCACCTGGGGACTACGACCGCAAGGTTAAAACTCAAAGGAATTGACGGGGGCCCGCACAAGCGGTGGAACATGTGGTTCAATTCGACGCTACGCGAAGAACCTCACCAGGGCTTGACATGTAGGAAGTAGTGAACCGAAAGGGGAACGACCTGTCAAGTCAGGAGCCTGCACAGGTGTTGCATGGCTGTCGTCAGCTCGTGTCGTGAGATGTTGGGTTAAGTCCCGCAACGAGCGCAACCATCATCCTTAGTTGCTACTTTTGGTATTTCGTAAGAGATATCGGGAGGCACTCTAAGGAGACTGCCCGCGATAAGCGGGAGGAAGGTGGAGATGACGTCAAGTCAGTACGGCCTATATGCCCTGGGCTACACACGTGTTACAATGCCCACTACAAAGCGTTGCCAAACCGCGAGGTGGAGCTAATCGCAAAAAAGTGGGCTCAGTTCAGATTGGAGTCTGCAACCCGACTCCATGAAGACGGAATCGCTAGTAATGGCGGATCAGCTACGCCGCCGTGAATACGTTCCCGGGCCTTGTACACACCGCCCGTCAAGCGATGGGAGCTGGGGGTACCTGAAATCCTCACTAGTTGAGGCCTAGGGTAAAACCGGTGACTGGCGCTAAGTCGTATACCTTTATATGCGACCCTCCGATGAAAATCGGAGTGCGAAATTCGGCTGTATGCTGGAAAAACCGTGTATATCAAGATACCGAAAGGTGAAAAATCTTGATTGCGGTCAATCAGCAGGGAAGTCGTAAATGACCCCTCAGAGACTACACGCCGACTTCGGAAAAGGAGAATATCTTGGCTAAAGTAACCACGGCTTATCTTCAAGGCATCTTGGGTGATGCAACCTATAACAACTTCCATAAAACTCACAGAATTTCACAGGCAAATCGCGAATGGCTGGAGAGAATAAAGAATTTGTTATTCGAATTAGGGTATAAGTCATGGATATATAAAGAAGGTAGTAAAAGGAACGTATTCGTTCTGGAAACTACATCTAAAATATTATCCATGAATTTCGACCCTGGTAAGTTACAGACCTATGCTGAAAAGATAGCATATTTACGCGGTTACTTCGATGCAGAAGGTGGGACTTCTCACAACGATAATGTAAGGTTTTATCTGCAATTTGCAGAGAAGAACAAAAATCGTCTTGAGAAAGTAAGGAACCTTCTCGAAGAATTAGGAATCCAATGTGGCAGAATGCATTGTCCTAGCTTACATGTAGATCCTAATTACTGGAGGTTCTATATAAGAGCCAATTCATACGATAGGTTTATCGAGAAGATTGGTTCTTGGCACCCACGTAAAGAAAAGATATTCTCAAAACGAAGAAGATATAGTCCACGCTCTGTGGCGACACAGGGATAGACGTGAACAAGGTAGCCGTATCGGAAGATGCGGCTGGATCACCTCCTTTCTAAAATTTCATTCCATTAATGGAATGAAATTTTATCCGGTGCGGAAGCACGGGATTATATCCTTGCGCGGAAGCGCAGGATTAGAAAATAACTGCGTTAAATTCGCAGCGCTTGGCTATTCGATTAAATTAAATGAATGCTTGACTTATGGAGTCCGCAGGACGACATAAGTCAATGCATGAATTTATCCCGGCGAATATGTAAAAATTATGTTCAATAATTTTTACATATCTTATGAGCCGGGAAATTCAGATAGGGAGTTCTCTCTCAAGACTAATCAATGTGAGTGAGGGCTTCCGATTTATAATGTAGAATGTAATGAATCAGGGCATTACATATTCATTGCATATAAATTGGGCCCATAGCTCAGTTGGTTAGAGCACAGCCCTGATAAGACTGGGGTCAGAGGTCCGAATCCTCTTGGGCCCACCAAAATTTTTCGGGGCTGTAGCTCAGCTGGGAGAGCGCGTGCTTTGCAAGCATGAGGTCAGGGGTTCGATCCCCCTCAGCTCCACAGTAGGCATAACTTTATTTCGCGCCGAGAGTTGCGCGATTTTATGCTCTTTGACAACTTTCCGCCATAACACATGGCGGATCCGCCACGGTTTGTGGCGGAAATACAAGTAACAAGGTCAATTTGGCGCACAGTGCTTTTAGCGCTGGCGCACAATCCCAGGCTTCGTAAGAAGCAGGGGGTTGATCTTGTGAGGTAGAACTACAATTATAACCGAGTATATGACTTTAAAGGTCAAGCTACAAAGGGTCTATGCACGGATGACTTGGTTAGGTGAGTCGACGAAGGACGGGGTAAGCACCGATATGTCTCGGGTAGCCGCAAACAGGCTTTGATCCGAGAGATTCCGAATGGGGAAACCTGTTACTATTCATATAGTGACACTCTGCTTATGAATACATAGTGAGTAGAGAGAGACACCGGGGGAATTGAAACATCTAAGTACCCTGTGGAAAAGAAATCACCGAGATTCTCTTAGTAGCGGCGAGCGAAGAGGGAAGAGCCTAAACTCAGCGCTGGTTTCGCAAGAAATTAACGCTGAGGGTTGTGGGACCTTAATGTGGGATTGCGGATGGATAGTGGAAATATCTGGAAAGATATGCCATAGAGAGTGAAAGCCTCGTACGCGAAATTCTGAAGCACCCTAGAGGTATCCCAAGTACTACGGGACACGGGGAATCCTGTAGGAATCTGGGCCGACCACGGTCTAAGGCTAAATACTACACCTAAACCGATAGTGCACAAGTACCGTGAGGGAAAGTTGAAAAGAACGGCGGTGAGCCGAGTGAAATAGAACCTAAAATCATAGACCTACAAGCGGTAGGAGGGCTATGCTATCTGCGCAAGCGGATAGAATGCCTGACTGCGTACCTTTTGCATAATGGACCGACGAGTTACTGTGCGGTGCGAGCTTAACCTCGGCGCGAAAGCGGCGGGGGCAGGCGGAGCGAAAGCGAGTCCTAAATGGGCGATTAGTACCGTATAGTAGACCCGAAGCTGAGTGATCTACCCATGGCCAGAGTGAAACCCTGCGAAAGCGGGGTGGAAGCTTGAACCCGTCAGCGTTGAAAAACTGTGGGATGAGCTGTGGGTCGGAGCGAAAGACTAAACAAACTCAGAAATTGCTGGTTCTCCCCGAAATATTTCTAGGGATAGCCTCGGGTAATTAAAAAGTAGGGGTAGAGTGCTGAATGGGTTACAGGAGCATACCTGCTTGCTGAACCCAACCAAACTTCGAATACTACTTTTTTTAGCCCGGGAGTAAGACAATGGGGGCTAAGCTTCATTGTCTAAAGGGATTCAGCCCAGACCGTCAGCTAAGGTCCCTAAGGATAGGCTAAGTGGTAAAGGATGTGAGCTCGCTTTGACAACCAGGATGTTGGCTCAGAGGCAGCCATCATTTAAAGAGTGCGTAACAGCTCACTGGTCGAGCGTTCTCGCGCCTAAGATGAACGGGGCTTAAGCCTATTACCGAAGCTGCGGGTTCATTTTGCCCTCGGGCAAAGTGAGCGGTAGGGGAGCATTGTCTTGTTGGATGAAGCTGTACCGTAAGGAGCAGTGGACACAAGACAAGGGATTATGTCGGTATAAGTAGCGAAAATGCCTGCGAGAAACAGGCACGCCGAAAGTCCAAGGTTTCCTGGGGAAGGTTAATCCGCCCAGGGTTAGTCGAGCCTAAGCTGAGGCCAAATGGCGTAAGCGATGGATAATCCGTTAATATTCGGATACCAGTTAAGTGGCGTTAAAACTCTTTGTGTGACGCAGGAGGTTTGGGCATGCCAAGTGTTGGATGTCTTGGTTCTTTCCTGAGTAATCAGGCGAGGTCACCCTGAGGTTTCCGAGGGGGAAGTTATCTACAACCACACTGACAAGAAAAGCATGAAGAGGAGTTGCTTAGCTGTTCGTACCGTAATCCGACACAGGTAGACTTCCAGAATATGGTAAGGCGCTCGAGATAACTCTCGTTAAGGAACTCGGCAAAATAGCCTCGTAAGTTCGCAACAAGAGGTACCTTGAGGGTTGCAAGGCCCTCGAGGTCACAGTAAAGTGGATCGGGTGACTGTTTAGCAAAAACACAGCACTCTGCAAACTCGAAAGAGGAAGTATAGGGTGTGATACCTGCCCGGTGCTGGAAGGTTAAGGGGAAAGGTCAACAGGTCGTAAGATTTGTGAAGCTTTGAACCGAAGCCCCAGTAAACGGCGGCCGTAACTATAACGGTCCTAAGGTGGAATTGCTGCCTTAGTAAAATCACGCTATATGCTGGGACGTCTGGGTATCTCATATTACTCTTGATTAATTGGTCGGAAGTATTACAATAACAATCAGGAGTGAAAATATATGAGTGCAGATAATCAGCAGGAAAGATTGATTAGCATAGGTTGGGTAGTCGGTTTTGTGGATGGCGAAGGGTGCTTTTCTATAGGATTTGTTCGTCAAAGGAACAGAAAAGACCGCAAAGGCTACAAAACAGGCTACCAGGTGGCCCATGAATTTGCCGTCACACAAGGCGAAAGCAGCCTGGATTGTTTACACGATTTAAAAGATTTCTTTAAGGTTGGAATGGTGCTTATCAATAAACGTCATGACAACCATAAAGAACATCTTTATCGGTATGTTGTACGAAAGAGGGGAGATTTATTAAAGGTAATAATTCCATTCTTTCGTAAATATCCGATGCGTTCGAAGAAACAGGCTGATTTTGAAAAGTTTAGTAGATGTGTTGAATTGGTAAATAAAGGGCGACATTTATCCTATGCAGGGCTAACAAATATCGCAAAGATTACACAGACTATGAATCGAAAGAAAGATAGGTCTAGCCTAATCAAAATCCTCAACGACCAAACGCGTGACACAAATCCATTCTAATTAAGTAATGTAATGTGAAGATATGGTCTGGACTCTATGGCGACATAGAGAGCTTAAGATTTGTCTTAAGCCAACCAGAAATGTGGTTGTAACAATTTCAAGCGAAATTCCTTGTGGGGTAAGTTCCCACGCGCACGAATGGTTTAACAACCTGATCGCTGTCTCAACGAGAGACTCGGCGAAATTGTAGTGGCGGTGAAGATGCCGTCTACCCGCATCAAGACGAAAAGACCCCAGAACCTTTACTGCAACCTGCTATTGAATTTTGGTTCAATATGTGTAGCATAGGTGGGAGGCTTTGAAGCTCCGGCGCTAGCTGGAGCAGAGCCGCAATGTGAAATACCACCCTTATTGCACTAAGATCCTAACTTCTAGCCGTTATCCGGCAGGAGGACAGTGACAGGCGGGCAGTTTGACTGGGGCGGTTCCCTTCTAAAATGTAACGAAGGGGCCCTAAGGTTGGCTCAGGGCGGTCGGCAATCGCCCGTGGAGTGTAAGCGCATAAGCCAGCTTAACTGCGAGTCCGGCAGGACAAGCAGATACGAAAGTAGGGGCTAGTGATCCGGTGGTTGAACGTGGAATTGCCATCGCTCAACGGATAATAGGTACTCTGGGGATAACAGGCTTATCGGGCTCGAGAGTTCATATCGACAGCCCGGTTTGGCACCTCGATGTCGGCTAATTAAAAGGATTGGCCCTTTAGCAGGCAACTGCTAAAGAAAATTCGGCTAATAACGGTGGACTCCGTGGTATAATAATACGGACAATACCGTGGGAAGTTGAGATTTTATGCCGATGACTAATCGTCAGGAAGCTATAATTACTGGTCTTTTACTTGGTGACGGGCATTTAGAAAAAAATGGCAGTTATGTAAGGTTAAAAGTCGACCAAGCATTAAATCATAGCGACTACGTTAACTGGTTATATAACGAGCTGAAAGATCTAGTGCCCAGTCAGCCGGTGATTATAGAGGAAAATGATAAACGCACCCACAAAGTTTATAAGCGTTTACATTTTTCTACATATTCAAATGCTGAATTTAAAAAGTGGAGGGATGATTTTTATGCTGATAGAAGGAAAATAATTCCCCTAAAAATAAACAGCATTCTGAATTCATCAATTTCTTTGGCGGTATGGTTAATGGATGATGGTTATAAAAGAAATGATTGCGCAGCGATTAGGCTAAACACTGATGCGTTTAGTTATAATGAACAGCAAACGTTAATCAGGTGTTTATGCGACAATTTCAAAATAAAAAGCCAAATCCATAAAAAAGGTAAGTGGTACAATATTTATGTACCAAAAGGCGAAGCTAAGAAGCTCAGTGTTTTAGTCAAGCCTTATATCTTGCCTAGTTTTCGGTATAAACTTCTTTAACCCCGTAACGACTGATAGCGAAAGCTTGAGATAGCCTCCTAATTTTAGAGGCTATCAGACGCCGAACGCCCAACGAAAGTTGGGATGGTGGTATAGTCTATACCATTGGTAACAATGGAACAATATGCATCCTATCCTGGGGCTGTATAAGGTCCCAAGGGTCCGGCTGTTCGCCGGTTAAAAGGGTACGCGAGCTGGGTTCAGAACGTAGTTAAAACTGCGTTTTTCCGTAGTAATACGGAAAAAGAATTGACTTATATCGGTGAAGCCCGACTGCAGGTCGAACGCTGCAAGGGTAATACCGAGGGAAGGTTATAGATGCAAGAAGAAACCAAGGCGTATATCGCAGGTTTTCTTGACGGCGACGGGAGCATTATCTTTCAACTCGTTGAACGAAAAGACTACATCTATGGCTACCAGATACGAGCAAGCATTTGCTTTTACCAAGACTCTAACCATAAGCAAGGATTGAATTGGTTAAAGGATAAAATCGGGTATGGATATATCCGAGATCGAAACGACGGTGTAAGTGATTACACAATTGTCGGATATGATAAGGTAGAAGAAGTGCTAAAACTGGTAGAACCGTATGTAGTATTTAAGGCTGTTCATGTGGTAAGAGCATTAGAGCTTCTGGTCGCAATTAAAGAAAATCCCAAGCCAACGCCTGAACAATTAATAAAGTTGGCAAAACTGGTTGATTCTTATTCATGCCTTAACTATTCAAAGAAGAAAATAAATAACGCAACTAAGCTGGAAGAGCTTTTGAATAGAAAGGGTCTATTAACCCCTGTAACGACTGAGAGCGCAAGCTCGAGATAGTTTTTAAAAAAACTATCAAACGTCAACTCCTCGAAAGAGGATGAAGATATAGTCTATGCCGCTGGTAACAGCGGGTAAGCATGCGTGAGACAGTTCGGTCTCTATCTGATGTGGGCGTAAGGATACTTGAAGGGGAGTTCTCTTCAGTACGAGAGGACCTAGAGAAACGGACCTCTGGTGTTCCGGTTGTCCTGCCAAGGGCAAAGGCCGGGTAGCTATGTCCGGAAGGGATAAGCGCTGAAAGCATCTAAGTGCTAAGCCCACCCTAAGAATAGGTATCCCTGTGGCCGCAAGGCCACTGAAGGCTGGTCGTAGACTACGACCTCGATAGGCGCAAGGTGTAAGATCCGTAAGGATTTCAGCCAATGCGTACTAATCAGCCAATCGGCTTGGCCTTTAAATTTTTCCGCTTCGCGGAAAAATTTATCCCGAGTTTCCTGTTTTGCAAAAGCATAGGAAGCGTAAGGATAAGTTGGTTCTCGGTTAAATTGTGGTTTTACCAATACTTGTATAAAGTTGTCTGAGGTTTCATCGCAAGACCTAACGGTCTTGCGATGTAAATTCGCGCATTGACTTACTCGCGCTGTCGCGTTCGTAAGTCAAGCGCTCATTTATGGAGTGCTTTTACCGAGGGGGAAACACCCGTTCCCATTCCGAATACGGAAGTTAAGCCCCTCAGGGCCGATGGTAGTGTACTCGTAAGGGTATGTGAGAGTAGGTTGGCGCTCCTTTAAAATTTGCCAGCTATCTTAGCGATAAGGTAGCTGGCATTTTTATTTTCGTTAGATTTTGCCTCCTTCTGCGTCTATTAAGGCAGAAGGAGGCTAAAGATGCCTAGTATAGTTTCTGTAGAAATAATTGCAGCTAAGATATTTGAGGTAAGAGGTAAAAAGGTAATGCTGGATAGCGAACTGGCTAAGCTTTATGGAGTAGCGACTAAAAGATTAAATGAGCAGGTAAGACGCAATAAGAGAAGATTCCCCGGAGATTTTATGTTTAAGCTGACAAAAGAAGAGGTAAATCGTCTAAGGTCACAATTTGTGACTTTGAATTCAAGGTCGCAAATTGCGACCTTGAAACGCGGCAAAAACATCAAATATCTGCCCTATGTCTTTACTGAACAAGGCGTCGCTATGCTTTCGAGTGTGTTAAACAGCCAGAGAGCGATTAAAGTTAATATCCAGATCATGAGGACTTTTGTCCAGATAAGAAAAATGCTTCTTACTAATACAGACCTTAGACGGAAAATTGAGGCAATGGAAAAAAAATACGATAAGCAATTTGCGGTTGTTTTTGAAGCGATAAGGCAGCTTCTTGAACCTCCGAAGAGGGTGGAGGCAATTGGGTTTGAGGTATGATGCCCCTGCCGATTTTCTCGCTCAGGCACGATTTTGCCCTTTTGGGGCACGCCAATGATCTTTCGCGCTTCGGTGGCTGCTGAACTCGCGCCTCGCGCTCTCGCTCGGCGCTCAAACAGCATCGCCATCCCAAGATTGCCAGCCTCTCGGCTGGCCTTGGGATTCCCTCAGCGCTCAAGCTCCATTGGCTAAAATCGTGATTCGCTGGAAAATGGCAGGGGCATTTTTAAGGTTTGACAAGCATATGGGGAGAGTTAGAATATAAGGCACAAAGGATGAACAAAATGAGGCTAAAATAAAAATTAGGGACAGCGACTATTTTGTTTTGGAAAGGAGAGAATCATGGAAAAAGCAAAACATCTTCTTATTATTATGCTTGCTATCTCAATCGCTTCGCTCCAATCAGGATGCTCAATGTTTGTTCCCCAGAAGCAGAGGTTTAGCGTTACAGCTTCAGAGCCGGATGCAAAGATTTATGTTAATGGAGAATATTTGGGGCAAGGCAATATTCAAACAAGAGTAAAGCGCAATAACGACGTTGCTGTTTTGGTGAAAAAAGAGGGGTTTATTCCTGTTACGAGAAACATCGGGACAGATTTTAGCATTACAGGTATTCTTGATGTTGCCTTTGGTTATTTTTTACTGGTTCCTTTAATAGGGCTATTTTTCCCCGGATGCAGGTCATTAGAGCAGACTAACATTGCTGTTACCCTTGAAAAAGAATGAGCAGGCCCGTAAAAAGATAAATTTAAGCTGAGCAGATAAAAGGGATGGTTATAATTGCCTAAATCCCAAGCTCGAAAAGGGCTTGGGGTTTTTGCTTTAGTGGGGTATAATTGGGGAAAAGGAGTGGATAATGGATGACCTATTTTTGAGCCCTTTGCAGATGTCCAGGGCAATAAGCGATATTGGGGAGAAAAAGGCGTGCGAATCCATATTTGAGTTATTCATCTTCGGGATCCTGGCAGGAATTTACATTGCCTTTGGCGCTGCGGTGGCAACCGCAGTATTAAGCGGCCAAACTATGGATGCTGGCCTGGCGAGGTTCCTTGCGGGAAGCGTATTTAGCCTGGGGCTGATATTAGTGCTGATTATCGGCTCCGAGCTCTTTACCGGCAATATCCTGATGACCATCGGCCTTATTTACCGCAGGTATTCTTTTGTGAAGGTATTACGTAACTGGCTGGTGGTTTATTTTGGTAATTTTTTCGGAGCAGTGATTATTGCCTGGCTGGTATATAAATCAGGCTTATTGGGCAGCCTGGGAAATTTTACCCCAATAGGGGAGATAGCAGTTAAAATCACAGAAACAAAAATGGAACTAAATTTTACCGAGGCCTTATGCCGGGGAATTCTGTGTAATATGCTGGTGTGTTTGGCGGTAATCATGAGCATTGCCTCCAGGACAATTGAAGGCAAGATATTGGGGATTTATTTTCCCATTATGGCTTTCGTGGCTTCAGGATACGAGCATTCTGTGGCGAATATGTATTTTTTGCCTGCCGGGCTTATGGCCAAGGGCGAGTTTATGTTAGGCTTCTTTAAGTCATTTAACAACTTAATCCCGGTTACTATCGGCAATATCATCGGAGGCCTGCTTATTGTTTTGCTCCATCCTAAAGTTGAAGAGAAGATTGCGCGTACTTTTATTCAGAGAAGGGATAAGGAATGCCAGAAGGTCTAGCTGGCAGCATCGCTATTAATCTGGCGGGAAGAACATTACTATATGAAAATAATCTGCGTAATATTAAGCCTGGCAATGCTGCTTTCATCTTTTGGTTGCGCTTCTTATAGGCCGGCAGGTTCGCCTTCCGAAGACATTAGTTTCTATCCTAATAAAAAAGAGCAGGCCGGTTTATCCATTGCTATAAAGCTCCTGGATGCCAAAGAAACCCGGGGCACATTTAAAAGAAATATCCACAAAAAACAGGTAGCGCCGGCATTCATAATAATCAAGAATGATAGCCAGAATGTTTATAAGCTCAAAAAAGGTTTGAATGAGCAAGGCCTTTTTAGCGCAAATGAAGTTGCAGATAAAGGGAAGTTTCAGGTTTTCTGGAGAGCCGCGTTATTTTCCCCTTTTATCATATCTATTATACTCTGGCCTTTGCTGTTGCCGGCCATTGTGGGTGGGCTTGGAACGGTTAATGCAAACAAGTCGATGAGAGAAGATTATGTTAACAAAGAAATAAGCGACGAAGAGATTCATCCGGGGGAGTCCTTGGCAGGATTTCTTTACTTTGATAGCGGCTCTATTAGTAAAGGGTTGAGGATTGAATTAACGGATGTTGTAACCAAAGAGCCGATAGTCTTTGAATTTCCGGGCAATAACTTGTTTAGGGAGGGTTAAATGTTTAAGCGGAGTATATTTTGCGCGTGTTTGCTGATTGCTTTCCCTGGCGCGGGTTTTGCGCAAGAGCCAACCGTAGAATTTGAAGGCAGGTATTGGATAACTGATTTGGACGCAGAGGTAAAAGCAGTAAGCAGCGGTGTGGGGGAGAAATTTGACCTTAAATCAGACCTGGGGATTGATGATGAGGATTTCCCTGAGGGGAGGTTCTATTGGCACACGGGCCCAAATAGCAAGATAAGGCTAAGCTACACTCAGGCTGATTTTGACGGGGACCAGAATGCCACGCAGACTATTCAATTTGAGGGCCAGACCTTTACAGTGGGTACCAGGGTTATTTCGGGTTTAGATATAAAATATTTCGGCATCGGCTGGATATGGCAATTCCTGAATTTATCCGAAGATAAAATAAAGATTGGCTCTATAGTTGAAGTTAAAGGCCTTAGTGCGGAAGTTTCCCTTGATGCGCCAACTTTAGGGGTAAGTGAATCCGAAGAATTCTTTGGCGGTTTGCCTACGGTCGGTTTAGCGCTTGATATCAGCCCCATTGATAAGATTAAGCTCTTTGCTGAGGTTTCCGGTATCGGCGCAGGAGACCTCGGGTATTTCTTTGATACCGAGGCAGGCATAAAAATTATGCCTTTTAAGCATTTTAGTATTATTGCCGGTTACCGCGCCATAGGCATAAAGGCAGAGGACGACCCTGATTTCGTGAAGTTTGACCTTAACGGGCCATTCTTTGGCGCTACGCTTAAATTTTAATTAGGGAGGAGCAATGTTCAGGGAAAAGATTAAGGTTTTAGACTGCACCATTAGGGACGGCGGCTTGATTAATAACCACGATTTTGACCTGCGTTTTGTGCGCGAGGTGTACCGGGCGCTTTCGGAAGCAGGCGTGGATTATATGGAGATAGGCTACAAGAATTCTAAGAGGCTCTTTAGCCCGAAAGAATTCGGCAAATGGAAATTTTGCGAAGACGATGATATCAAAAGGGTCATCGAAGGCATTGAGTCAAAAACTAAGATCTCCGTTATGGTGGATGTGGACAGGGTGGATATTGAAGATGTGCCCAAGCGCAAAGAAAGCCCGGTTTCCATGATCCGCGTTGCCTCTTATGTCAAGGATATTGACAAGGCGATATTTTTGATAAACCACTTTGCGGATAAAGGCTATGAGACTACGGTAAATATTATGGCGATATCGCGCGCCCTGGATAATGAGCTGACCGAGGCCTTAGAGCAGCTGGAAAAGGAAAGCAAGGCGAATGTTATCTACATCGTGGATAGTTTCGGGGCCTTATATCAGGAAACTACGGAATTTCTCATCAAAAAGGCAAAGTCCATTATCAAGAAAAAAGAAATAGGCATACACGCGCATAATAACCAGCAGCTTGCTTTTTCTAATACCATTGAGGCGATTATCCACGATGCAAATTTTGTGGATGCCACAGTTTATGGCTTAGGCAGGGCTGCGGGCAATTGCCCCTTAGAGCTTGTGCTTGGGTTCTTAAAGAACCCGAAGTTTGATATCCGTCCGGTCCTGGATTTAATATCTAAAGAGTTTGTGCCTTTGCGTGAGAAAATGGAATGGGGATATATCATACCTTATGCCATTACCGGGATTTTAGACGAGCATCCGCGCGCGGCAATGGCTTTGCGCGATAGCGACAAGAAAGAAAACTACCGTGAATTTTATGAGAGCTTAGTGGGCGAAGATGAGGAGTAGAAAGTGGATGTAGGACGTTTTAAAAATCAGCCCATCATGGGCATTGTGCGGGGAGTGAAATTAGAGCAGGTAGAGCCGCTTATTGAAACCGTAGTTTCAAGCGGGCTACAGGCCCTTGAGATGACTATGAATACTCAAGATGCCCCGCAAATAATCCGTAAGGCAAGACAGATTGCACAAAATCGCCTGATGCTTGGAGCAGGCACAGTGTTAAATATGAAGAGTTTAAAAGAGGCACTTGATAACGGAGCAACGTTTATTGTAATGCCTGTTTTGGTTAAGGATGTGATTGCCTATTGTGTAAAGAATAAGATTCCGGTTTTTCCCGGAGCACTCACCCCGCAGGAGATTTATCAGGCTTGGGAAGCAGGCGCAACGATGGTTAAGGTCTTTCCGGCAAAATGCTTTGGCCCGGAATATTTTAGAGAGATTAAGGCTCCGTTTAATGATATTGAGCTGATGGCGGTTAGCGGCGTAACCCCGCAGAATTTGGCAGAATATTTTCGTTGTGGCGTAAGCGCTGTTGCCTTTGGCGCCAGCGTCTTTAAAAAAGATTGGCTGGAGAAGGGGGATTTCACCAGTATCGGCACTGCCATAAAATCCTACTTAACCATAAACACTAAAAGCGTAGTTAAGAATATATGAACAGAAAAACCAGAAAAAGAAGGGTAATAAAACACCTTGATTGCCGCCAATGTAAGAGCCAGGCAGATTGCTGCAGGATGGGGGCATGGATTGACCTGGAGGAAGCCAAGAAAATAATTTCTTTGGGGTTAAAGGGGGATTTTTTTCATTTAGAGGCAGATAAGGATTTCCCTTCCGGATACCGCATCGGCACCAGCTGGGAGGATGATCCTTGTTCTTTCCTCGGGCCCGATGGGCTTTGTGCAATCCATAAGGTTGATTACAGCCTAAAGCCCGTTACCTGTAAGGAGTTTCCCTACGAAAACAAGAAAGTTTCTCCTTTTGCGGATGTGTTGTGCACATTGTATAAAGCTAAAAAAAGGGGGAGGAAAGCAAGGACCAAATAAATGTCTTTGCTGCGAGAGCGAGGCGTTTAGACCTGTGTTAACTTAATGTAGAGTTCCTGGATGCCCACGGGCTTGATAAAGATACCGTCCAGCCGGACTTGAGCTTTCAGGTTTTCCGCCTCTGAGGGGCAACCGGTAATAACGATAATCTTCACTGAAGGGAATTTTTCCCTGATGATTTTAGCTGCTTCCATCCCGCTCATCCCATGCATTATCAGGTCAAGCAGGATAATATCTACGTTCTCTTTCTCAAGCAGCTTAAGTGCCTGCTCTGCGCTAAAGGCAGTCTCTACTTTAAAACTGCGTAGCGATAAATAGCGCTTAAGAAAATCCCCTACGTCAGGTTCATCGTCAACTACCAATATTCTTGTTTGAATGGCGTTCATCTTTTGCCTCTTTTTTTTGGATCTCCCGCTCCTTAAGGGAGCGGGAGATTTGGTGCCGGTTTTTCATTAAGATGGCTCAGCCTCTGTGGATTCCGAAACCTCTTCAGCCTCAAGCGGAGTTTCTTCTGATACTGTTTCAGCCGGTGCTTCCATAACAGCTTCTGGTTCAGCTGTTTCTTCCTCTGCTTGCGGTATTTCAGGGGTTTCTTCAGAGAACCCTGCCAGCGGCAAGAAAACGATAGATAATAAAACCATCAAAAGCAATACCGTGTATCTTTTCATTCTTTCACCCCCCTTCAGGCAGGGGCGGTTCTGCAAGATTGGGGACGGTTCTCTGCGTTAAACGTAGACTAAAGAGAACCGTCCCCTCAGGATTAGAGAACCGTCCCTATAATAAAAAAAACCCTTGATTATAAGGGTTTTATAAGTAGTATCTCCTATAATTTGTTGCCTATCTTTTCAGATAGTTTTGCCGTTACGCCGCTAATATTAATATAACACATAGGAGGCATATTTTCAAGGTGCGAGCCTACCTTCCTCGGGCCTACCTTCCTTAAGGTAGGGACGGTTCTGCGCTAATTCAAAGACCGAGCAGAAGCGTCCCTAGTCTAGCCTTTCAAGCCTCCGGGGTTAGGGTGTTTAAATATTCTCTTGGGTTTTTACAAAAAGGAGCTATAATAACAAATATCAATTTGTGAAGGAGGAGACGGGATGATAAGAAGGGTCTTTTTTGCAATCGGTTTGGTATTTTTTCTTAACTGCACTTTAACAGGAGCTTCGGATATGCCAGAAAAAATAGTAGTCTTAGAGACAAATCAGGGTAATATTGAGATAAAATTAATGCCGGATGTAGCGCCCAAGGCTTGTGAAAATTTCATCAAGCTGGTAGAGAAAGGCTATTATAACGGCGTAATCTTTCACAGGGTCATTAAGGGTTTTATGATTCAGGGAGGCGACCCCACCGGTACCGGTACGGGCGGAGAGTCTATCTGGGGAAAGCCTTTTGAAGATGAAGTTTCTACACAGGTGCGTTTTGACCGTAAGGGGATCCTGGCCATGGCAAATGCCGGTCCGAATACCAACGGCAGCCAGTTTTTTATTACTACAGCAGAAACGCCCTGGCTTAATATGCGCCATACCATATTCGCAGAAGTGGTTTCAGGATACGACGTAGCGGAGAAAATAGAAAATACGGCTACCGGGCGCAACGATAAGCCGTTATCCGAGCAGAAGATTATCCGCGCGTATCTGAAGTAATATTTATTTGGGAGGTTAATATGGAAGCATTGAGAAAGTTTGTTATTTCGGTTTCAATAGCCATATTCGTGATTTGTTTCTATTCTTTTCTGGTGGGCAATAACATTTTCCAGGGGAAATTTGACAACAGTTTTATTGCCTGGTATTTCCTTGCCAAAGGCGCGTTCTGTTCGGTTGCGCTTTACCTTTTGTTCAGGATTTTGGAAAAACATTAAGGCCCACCTTTTCCTACAAATTCTATTGGAAAAACGCACATTTATATGTTATATTTATTATAGATGTGCAATTTAACAATTTAGACTTTTAGAAAAAGGTAAACCAAGAGTAATCTTGGGGCGCAAAGCCAAAGGGCCCCGGTCATAATCCGGGGCAGCCGAAGCTGCCTGAAAGGAGAGAAACCTCAAGTTTACCTTGAGGTTTTTTTGTTTTGGTAGCGCTTTCAAAAAAAGAGGTTTTGGCCCTTGAATTCAGCGAATTTAAATTTATACTTATATGGAAAGAACATGAATTCCGCTTTTTGAAAATTTAACGCAGTTTGTGAAAAAGGCAAATCCCGAGTGATCGGGAGACGCAAAGCCGACAGCTCCGTCGATAGGCGGAGGGCTGGGTTGCCACAGGAACCTGTGACATGGGAACCCCAAGCGTTTTGCCTTGGGGTTTTTTATTGCCGGGGGTAAGTGAAAGATAAGAATGAAAAATAACATATTAATAGTAGACGATGAGCCCAACATCATAACCATACTTCAGGAATTTTTGCAAGCTAAGGGCTATGGTACGCAATCTGCTTCCAGCGCTGAGGAGGCCTTCGATGCGCTTAAGGCCGAGCCTGCAGATACGGTCTTATTGGATATGCGGCTTCCGGGGATGCAGGGTAAAGACGCAGCGCGCCTGATTAAAGAAAAATACCCGCAAACCAAAATCATAGTTATAACCGGTTACGCGCAGGATGCCGAAGATTTACTGAGGGAGAGATTATTGGAAGCGGTTTTTGCAAAACCCATAAGATTAAATGAGCTTTATGAAAAATTACGCAGCTCCCTGGAGGGGGGTAGGGCCGAGCGCCTCAGGGCAAGGGTTTTATTAATAAAGGCGAAATTGCTATTGGTTGAGCCATCCGAAGAAATCAGTAAAGCCTTGAGGGCTTACCTTTGCGGATTAGGAATTGAGCGGGGGCAGGATTACGAGGTGTATGACGCAAAAAGCAATGATGAGGCTATAGAAAGAATAAAGATATTGAATCCCGATATTCTTTTGGTAAATAACGCGGCGGGAATCATCCCCGATACCCGGAACAAGGAAATAATCATATATGATGAGGCGGATTTAAAAAGCTCGTTTCCCAAAGAACTAGAACGGATAACCAGGATACTTGAGATGCTCTGTTTAAAAAAGGGCTTTATTGATATACAGGTGGTGGAATTATAGTTAAAGAGGAGGCTTAAAATGCGTATTTATCTAAAAATTATTTCCGCATTGATTTTAATCCAGCTTTTCTGTTTATCTTCTATCCAGGCAGAGCCGCAAATAAATAGCGTAGATTCATCTATTGTCCACAACCAGATTATTACCGCAACCGGAAGCGGCTTCGGGGTAAAGGAGCGTGCAGCACCGTTATTCTTTGATGACTTTGAGAATGGAACGGATGGACAAAAAATCCCTATTACTTCATCCGGATGGTCCACTAACGTGGGCGGGTACGGCGTATCTTATTCTTCGGAGAGGGAGCCGCCCGGAAGCGTAGGAAACCTGGTATCAAAACATGATATGAGTGGTACATACAACGAGCGGACGCATCAGGCATCGATAAAATATAGAAGTACGGAAATTACTGACAAGGTGTTCATTTCCTTCTGGGTCTACTTCACATATGGCACGCCGGATGTTGACGGCGAGCACCAGATGAAACTTTGGAGAATAGAAGAAGAATCGGCAACTGTCGGTGCAATGAAAGTAGCCAATTATAATTGGCTGACTAATTTTGGTGCTACCACAAGTAATTATTATCAGTGGGGGTCCGGGGCTTCGGGAGGAAGTGCAGGAAGCAGGTCTTACGCAAGCCTACTTAGGCCAACCGATGGCGGCTGGTATCAAGTCAAATTCCAGGGGGATCAGTCAGAGAATGGTGTGGCAAATGGTTCTGTTCAGGTTTGGCATAGCCATACTGATGGAACCGGCTCCCCGATAGTGAAAGTAGTTGACCTGCCTAATTTGATGACCAGGAATGTACCACAATACTGGAATTCTATAAATATCGGAGAAGTGTGTACAAACAGGGACCACGCTCTTCCTTGTAACGCAATAAATTATTTTGACGATTTTTATGTCGACAACACCTGGGCAAGAGTGGAATTGGGGGATGCATCCAGCTATAGCGCTTGCGCAAAGAGGGAGATTCAGATACCGCAGGCATGGTCGCAGAATAGCGTAACCTTTAGGGTAAACCAGGGGACGTTTAGCGATGGAGCGACTGCTTACCTATATATAGTAGACGAGAGCGGAGCGGTTAACGCGCAGGGGTATCCGCTAACCATAGGGACATCAGGGCCAATTGGCAATGCGCCAGTTGCAACCATGGGGTCTGACGGCACCAAAGGCCAGGCGCCATTCACTGTGCAATTTATGGGTGTAGGAGTAGACGCTGGCGAAGATGGTACATCCATGGCGATGCGCTGGGATTTCGGTGATGGCACAACAGCAACCGGTTGGAACCCAAAACATATTTATACAAGTGCAGGTACTTATACTGCTAAATTCACAGTAACTGATAAGGATGCTAATAGCGATTCAAAACAAATTACCATAACCGTAACACAAAATGCTCCGAGTATTTCTTACAAATACGTTTCCCCCACAGCAGGCGGTTCAGGTAACGGAACACAAAGTAACCCCTGGACGGCAAGCCAGGCATTCAACCTTGCATCGCCAGGCGACGTTGTACTTTTTGCTGATGGGACCTATCCTGCAACAAATGTTCTAACTAATGAGTGGCAGCCAAATATCAAT